>CAINZT010000148.1 GCA_903855705.1 uncultured Synechococcus sp. | reverse complement strand
GGTGATCAGGTCGGCTCCGCTGGCCGTGAGCGAGGCGATCGCCGCCAGGCTGGTGGGGGCCAGGAACGTGTCATCGGCGCCGATGAAGCTGAGGTAGCGGCCTGTCGCCAGGCCCAGGCCCCGGTTCCAGGCGTCGTAGATGCCCAGGTCCGGCTGGCTGCTCCAGAGGATCCGTTGGTCGGGGAAGGCCTGCTGGTGGCGCTGCACCAGCTCAGCGCTGCCGTCGCTGGAGGCGTTATCGAGCAGCAGCAGTTCCCAGTCCGCGTAGGTCTGCTCGGCCAGGCTGGCCAGGAACTCGGCCAGTTGGCCGGCGCAGTTCCAGGTGGCGACCAGGATCGAGAGGGTGGGGGTGGGGGCGCTACGGCTCATGGGGCCAGTGTGCTGGAGCAAGGATTAGGCAGGTGCAACCTGGCGAGCCTGCGGGAGAGGGGGTTCCTGGAAGAGGGCTGCCGCTGCTCATTGGGCACGGCAGCTGAGCTACCGAAACCTTTGCCCCAAGCAGCGGCTTGCTAGCCCCATAGCCTGGGTGCCATGGCACCCCAAGACATTCGCTGGCTGCAGCGACTTGACAATTACCGGCGGGCCCTGGCGGCCCTGCAGCGGGCTGTGGCCACCGCCAAGGGGCGGGACCTGAGTGAATTGGAGGAGCAGGGGCTAATCCAGGCCTTCGAGTTCACCCATGAGCTGAGTTGGCAACTGCTCAAGGACGTGCTGGTGGACCAGGGCGTTACGGGCATCAGCGGCTCCCGCGATGCGGTGCGGGAAAGCGTGCGCTTGGAGTTGCTGCCCCAGGGGGATGAACTGGGCTGGATGGCGATGATCCGCAGCCGCAACCTCACCAGTCACACCTACAACCCGGCCATCGCCCGCGAGATCGCCCTGCTGATCGTTGATCAGTACGCCCCGGCCTTGGAGCGGTTGCTGGCGGCCCTGGAGCCCCGCGCCGCGGCCCGTCTGGCAGACGATCTGGACTGCCCGGCACCAGGGCCAGGTGCTTCAAGCGATCCGGCTACGGGGGCAGGGTGAGCGAGGCCCCCAACGGCGAAACCGGCTACGGGCTGCCGGCTGGTGCCCTGGAGCAGATCCTCGGCCTGTTGCAAAGCGACCCCGCCGTGGAGGCGGTGCTTCTGTATGGCTCCCGGGCCCTAGGACGCCAGAGGCCCGGCTCCGACATCGATCTCTGCCTGGTGGCGCCAACCCTGGGGCTGGGAGAGCTGCTCCAGCTCCATGCCCGCCTCGACGACCTGCTCCTGCCCTGGCCGATCGATTTGCAGCTCCATCACCAGATCAACCATGCCCCCCTGCTGGAGCACATCGATCGGGTTGGGATCAGGCTAGGAGCTGGATTACGGCCGCCAGATCCGCCAGGGGCACTAGCTGCTCCCCAGCCCCAGCGTCACCCTCGGGATTTTGGTCAGAGCGCAGGGGCTTGAGCCGCACCACTCCGTCGGCCAGTTCGCCGTCGCCGAGCACGGCGGCCCAGGCGGCGCCGGAGCGGTCGGCCCGTTTGAACTGTTTGCCGAAGGCGGAGCCACTGGCATCGAGGTCCACCGCCAATCCCCGCTGGCGCAGGCCCCGGGCCCACACCAGGGCCGCCGCCTCAGCCGCGTCGCCCCGGTTCACCACGTAGAGGTCGGGCGGCCGGGCGGCATGATCAGCGCCCTCGATCTGGCCCAACAGCAACACCAGCCGCTCCATCCCCAGGGCCCAGCCGATCGCCGGGGTGTCCGGTCCGCCCAGCTGGCCCACCAGGCCGTCGTAGCGGCCGCCGCCACAGACCGTGGCCTGGGCGCCCAGCTGGCTAGAGGTGATTTCAAAGGCGGTGTGGCTGTAGTAGTCGAGGCCGCGCACCAGGCGGGGATTGAGCTGGAAGGGGATCTCCAGGGCCTGGAGGCCGGCCTGCACCTGCTCAAAACGCTGGCGGCTTTCCGGAGCCAGGGCGTCGGCCAGGGTGGGGGCCCCGGCGAGCAGGGCCTGGGTGCCTGGGTTCTTGCTGTCGAGGATGCGCAGGGGGTTGCTCACTAGCCGCGCCTGGGAATCGGCATCGAGTTGGTCGGATCGGGCCTCCAGCCAGCCCACCAGGGCTTGGCGGTAGCGGGCGCGGTCGTCGCTGCTGCCGAGGGAATTGAGCTCCAGGGCCAGGCCGTCCACGCCTAAACCAGCCAGCAGGTCCCAGGCGATCGCGATCGCTTCCACGTCACTGCGGGGATCGGCAAAGCCGAGCAGTTCCAGGCCGATCTGGTGGAACTGGCGCTGGCGCCCCGCCTGGGGGCGTTCGTAGCGGAACATCGGGCCGCCGTACCAAAGCCGTTGCGGCCCCTGGCTGAGCAGGCCGTGCTGGATGGCGGAGCGCACCACCGAGGCCGTGCCCTCGGGCCGCAGGGTGCAGCTGCGATCGCCCCGATCGGTAAAGGTGTACATCTCCTTGCCGACCACATCGGTGGCCTCGCCGATGCCGCGGGCGAACAGCTCGGTGGCCTCGAGCAGGGGCGTGCGGATCTCATCCACCTGGGCGCGGCGGAAGTGCTCCCGGGCCGTGGCCTCCACCCGCTGCCACAGGGGCGTGTGGGCCGGCAGCAGATCCACCAGACCCCGCAGGCTCTGCAGTTTCTCCACGGGACGCTCAGCGGGCACTGGCGCCAGTTTGCGGGATCACGGCGGGGGATCGGCCAGGCGC
>CAINZT010000147.1 GCA_903855705.1 uncultured Synechococcus sp. | reverse complement strand
GCTCTTGGCAGGAATTGACCATCTACGATGCCACCAAGGCTGGCACCACCGGCTACGACAAACTCGGCTATCTCGATATCACCGGCATCCACAATGCCGCGCTGGCCAAAAATGCCCTGGCCCTGGCCCGCATCGAAGATGAGGACTACAACCACGCCACAGGCAAGGGCAACCAGGTGGTGTTCAACGCCACTGGCCAAACCAGCAACGCAAGCTATCTCGATACCTACGGCACCACCTACACGATCGACACAACCTTCACCGCTGGTGTACCTGGGGCCGCAACCCTCAAAACCATCTATGACGGTGACGATACCGCCAATAAGCAAAACGGCATCCGCAGCCAGGACAACCTGGCCTGGAGTGCCGATGGCAATGTCTATCTGAACGAAGATCGCGCCATCAGCGACAACACTGCCTGGGGCACCCAGGAAGGCAGTGTGTGGAAACTCGATCCCACCACGGGCTCAGCAACCCGCTTTGCCCAGATTGATCGCACCGCCCTACCGATCGATCCCCTCACCGGCGTTGCCATTCCCGACACCCTGGCAAGTGGTAGCGGATCCCAGAGCGCCAGTGGCCAGTGGGAAACGTCCGGTGTGATTGATGTCTCCAGCCTCTATGGCCACGTGGCTGGCACAGACTTCTTCACCGTGGTTCAAGCCCATGGCCTTGCGGCTGGACCGATTGCCAGCAACAACCTGGTGGAAGGCGGCCAGATCCTGAAGCTGAGCCGGACCCTTCCTGCCAACACATCCAGTTCCAAGGACGCCTCAAACAACACCACTGCGGTGACCTTTGAGTACACCGGTAACAAGCAAGTGTTGCGCGCCCAAGGCAACGCCTCCTTGACAAATACAACTCTGACTGATATCAATCAGCAGAAAAAGCAACTGGTTGATCAAACCGGTGTGGTTCTGAACTCGACCCAACTTGATTTCACCCTAAACCTCGAAAAACAGAAAGACAAGAATAATGCAGACTTCTATGCCACCTCGGCCAATGCCTACGTCGACCTTTCCCTGGTTGGCAGCGATCTGAACATCTCCAAAGGCAAAGCCCTGGCGTACTACGTGGGAGATGCAACCAATGGCTACAAGTCCTTCACCTACGATCCCACCAAAAAAGAAGGCGCCCGCTTCTTTGATACCAATGGCGACGGCATCGCTGACTACGCTGCCCTGCGCTTTGTTGATGGCGGCTATGGTGATAAGGATGGCATCAAGAATGGATCCATCCTGGATCCCGGTGCAGCCGCTGCCGCCGACAGCATCACGGCCAGCCTGAGCGCCAGCGGCCAATCAGTCCTGGTGAAAGATGCCACCAATGCTGATGCCAAGGTGGCCGTTAATCTCAAGGCAACGTTGAGTACGCGTGCGACCACAGCCAACGAGATTGGCTACATCGTCTTGAACGATGGCGAGGCTGTGACCTTTAGCACCCTCACCGATCGCGCCCAGGTCCTGTTCTCCAATCTCCAGAACGGCGATGTCCCCGACCTGAGCCGCTTTAGCTTCCAGCGCCAGTTCAGCCTGGTGAATGGCCAGAGCCTGCGGTTCTTTGAAACCAGTAACTCCACCCTCTCCGCCCTAGCGGCAGGCAAGACCTCCATCGATGGCTTGGGCAGTGGCTTCCAATGGTTGAGCAGCACGGTGGCGGGCGGGTTGGCATCCTTTAGCTCATCGAGCGGGATCAACTTCAAACTCGAACTCTCGGGTGATGCGCTCGGCCTGAGCCAACTCTTGGCCCAGGAGCAAGCCAACGCCCCGCTCTTAGATTTCACGGGCATGGGTGGTAAAACCCTCTCAGGCAGCTATATCATTGCTAGAGAAGCCTCCTACAACTCAAGCATGAGTTTCTACCGCGTACTCGATGTACTCGGAACCGTGAAGGATACGACCACAGGCCTTTCCTACGTCCCTGGCGACACCAGCTATGCGGCCGTGGCCAAGGCCAACACGGTCAGCTCCCTGAGCAACCTGGCGGTAGCCAATCTCCAGCTGGGATCCGGCACCATCACGGTGAATGAGACCAGCTATCTGGCTCCCATGGCCGTGGTGAATGGCAGCGATACCTTCTTTGCCTATGCAGCTGCCAACAGTGATGGCCTAGCCCACTTCAGAAGCCTGGGTGATAACATCATTGGCCTAGAAGATATGCGCGGTGGTGGTGATCGGGACTTTGACGATCTGATTATTCAGATCGCACCCACAACCCTCGCCTGAGCGTCAAGCCTGGCCAAAATAACCTCAAAGGGGAGTCCGTTGGACTCCCCTTTTTATTGGCTAAAGTAACTATATTAACACAGCAAAAGTGACCCATCAGATTGCGTCAGGACCCATTTTCAGCGCCCGTAACCTTATGGCCCCCTTATTACCCTCGCTGCCCAAGCAACAACAGCAAACTCCGCACCACCTTGGCGGCCAACACACTGCTGACCCCACTGGGATCGAGCTGGGGCGCCAGTTCCACCACGTCGGCACCCACCAGGTGGTGGTGGCGCAACTCATATACCAGAACGGCGAAATCCTTCCAAAGAAAGCCCCCCGGTTCCGGGGTGCCGGTTCCGGCCATCACGGCAGGGTCAAACCAATCAAGATCAACGGTGAGATAGAGGGGCCGGCCCCGCAGGGACGCCAGGGATTCGGCCATCCGCTCAATCGCCACCAGGCGCCCGCTGTGGCGCAGCTCGGCAAACTCCTCCCGGGTGCCGCTGCGGATGGCGATCTGTAGCAGGGCGCCACTAGGTAACACCTCCAGGCAGCGGCGCATGGCACAGGCATGGCTGTGCTGGTTGCCCAGCCAATCGTGGCGCAAATCAGCGTGGGCATCGAGCTGCACCAGGGCCAACTCGGGATAACGCTCGGCAACGGCCGCCACCGCACCACTGCTGATCGAATGTTCACCGCCCAGCATCAAGGGCTTGAGCCCCAGGTCCAACACCGCCTGGGTCGCCGTCTTCACGGCCGCCACCACCGGCTCAGGGGCACCGAAGGGAATGGCCACGGCGCCCAGGTCGGCGAAGGCCAGGTCCTCGAGATCGAGGTCGAGCTGGGGGTCGTAGCTCTCCAGGCCCGAGCTCACCTCCCGGATCGCGGCCGGACCGAAGCGGGTGCCCGGACGAAAGGAGGTGGTGCCGTCGTAGGGCACGCCGAACAGGCCCACCTTGCAGCCGGCCGGATCGCGCCGGCTAGCCATGTAGATGGCGCCCTCGGTCTCAAACAGGTCGGCCGGGAGCGCGGCGGAGGGGAGGCTGGGGGATTCGGGGCTGGTCAAGGCGATCGGGTGGGTGGAACGGAGCTAATCGGAACGGATAGGGCTGGCCAGCAGCTCAGGCGCCTGCAAGCACCCTGGCAGGGAGCCTGGAACTGGCCTGAACGGGAGATCGAGCGGTCTTGCCCTGGCCGCTCCGGGCTGAGCCTGGGCCTTGGGCCCTTCAGGCGTTTAAGGCCCGCTCGATCGCCGCTGGCACGGCCTCGAAGGCCCCCCGCTGCCAGCGGGGTGACCAGATCTCACAGCCAGCGACCACGGCCGCGGCGCGATCGGCCTGGGGCTGCAGATACGGACGGCCGTCGCTGGCGGCGAACGTCCAGCTCCACCAGCCGCTCGGATACATGGGCACCCAGCCATACATGGGATCGGCCTGGCCGAACACCTCGCGCAGCAGGCGCACCATGTCGAGATGGACTTGGCGGAAAGCCTCGGGCGATTCGCTCTGGGTCGCGAACACGCCGCCGGGCTTGAGGATGCGGCGGCAGTGTTCGAAGAAGGCGCGGTTGAACAGCCCCTCGGCGGGTCCGGCCGGATCGGAGCCGTCCACGATCACCACGTCGTAGCTGGCGTCAGCGGCGTTAGCGGCCCAGGCGATGCCGTCGCCGATCGTGAGCCGCAGGCGTGGATCGCTCCAGGCGCCAGCACCCAAGGACGGCAGGTGCTTCTGGCTGAGCTCCACCACCAAGCCATCGATTTCCACCATGTCGAGCTGTTGAACGCCGGGATGGCGCAGGCATTCCCGGGCCGTGCCGCCATCGCCGCCGCCAATCACCAGAACCCGCTCGATCGAGGCCGCCCCGCAGAGGGCCGGATGGACTAGGGCCTCGTGGTAATGCCGCTCCTGGCGCTCGGCCGTCATCCAGCAGCCATCGAGCAGCAGGCCCTTGCCATAGCGCTCGCTGTCGATGATCGTCAGTCGCTGGAAGGGAGTGTCCACCTCAGCGATCACCGAGCCGGCCAGGCCGTAGCGCACGCCGTCAAAAACTTCGTCGATCCAGCCCATGGCCCTTCAAATCACGATCTCCAGGATTGCGCATCGCCCCTGTCGTCCAGGCCACCTGAGGCTGGCCCGCCCAAGGGGCTCTGCCTCCCAAAGCGAGCGCCATCACGCGGAAGCGGCTCCAAGGTGAAGACGCCGATATCAAGCCAGTTTTAAAAGGTCGCCCCTAGATTTGCCCTTGAGGCCAGGGCCTACCCGGCCAGATCATTCAATGACATTCTGATGGCACTTTCTAGACGTCACATACTCCAAGCGGCTGGCCTGGTTGCCAGTGGACTTGTACTCCCCAAATTAAGCGGCGGGGCAGCCCAGGCGGCTGGCGCCATGGATTCGAAACTGGCAAAGGACCTTACCGTCTGTTCCCCTCCGATTGACCCCCTAGCTGAACTGTTGCGTCGCAACGGCAAATTCAGCAAGGCCTGGCAGGAAGCGGTAAACGCACCAACTGCAAGCCAGCGCATGGAATTAACCAAGTCGATCTTTACTGCTGGGTGTCAGATCAACCCAGCCGCCCTAGCCGAAGGCCAAAAGCCCTGGGCCGCCCTACTGAGCTGCGCCGACGCCCGGGTGGCCCCGGAATGGATCTTTGCTGCCGGTTCCGGCGAACTCTTCCAGGTACGGGGCGCCGGCAATACGGCCTTTGACGATGCGATTGCCTCGATGGAGTACGCCGTCGCCGTGCTGGAAGTGCCGCTGATCCTGGTCATGGGCCACAGCGCCTGCGGTGCCGTTAAGGCAGCGATGGCATCTGAGCCCCTAACGCCACTCCTGGAGGACTTGGTGAAGCCGATCCGGGCCTCCCTAAAGCCAGGCGACGATCTCACCAAGGCCATTCAGGGCAATGCCCTCTATTCCACCGCTACGCTCACCAAACGCAGCGAAGTGCTCAAGAAGGCCCAGGCCAGCGGCAAGCTATCGATCAAATCGGCCTATTTCGACATCGGCACTGGCAAAGTGACGGTGATCTGAAGTCCCTGGCCATCGATCAACGCAGCGACCACCTTGACCTGACCCCAGGAATTTCCATTCCCGTGGCCGAGTTGGGGTGGCGTTTTTCTCGCTCCTCTGGACCTGGCGGCCAAAACGTCAACAGCACCGATACCCGGGTGGAATTGGTCTTTAACCTGGCAACATCGGCTGCCTTGCCAGCGGCCCTAAAGGCGCGGGCCTTGGGGCGTCTAGCTGGTCGATTGGTGGATGGCAGCCTCGTGGTTGCGGCCTCGGAACACCGCTCCCAATGGCAGAACCGGATGGCGGCCCAGCGGCGCCTGGTGGGGTTGCTAAAGGAGGCGATTGCGCCTCCTGCGCCTCCTAGACGCCGCACCAAGCCGACCCGGGGCTCAGTGGAGCGGCGGCTAGCGGCAAAGAAACAACGCAGCTCTATCAAAGGAAAACGGCGGGGACAAGCAGGATCCCCTGAGGACTAAGGGTGAGGATTAAGGGCTCCAAGAGAGCCAACTAATGCCATCGCAGAAACTTGGTCAAAAAAGGGACGTTTCCGATCAGAAACGCCCCAATCAAATAGTCGCCAGCTAGCGATTCAATCAGTTGCTGGATTTGATAACGCGACCATTCAACGGCTGCACAGGGCGGGCGTTGATTGGGTAGAGTTTCACAAAGGTCTCCAGTTGATTGGTTGAGATCGTTACAGGCTCCTTAAGAATGAAAAACTGAACGCCCTCGGTACATGGAGGAGTGGTCAGAGAGCCGCTATAGGTGTAATAGGCAAGGGAACTAGGTAGCAAACCAGCCAACGAAGGCAGGTTAACTTTCACAGATCCACCTTTATTGGTTGGCAGCTTATTCCAGACCGATTCCAAATAAGCATTAGGGGCGCCAACCTTGAGATTCACGCCAATCACCCTCAGGTTGCCAGCACTATCGGCATGGACGAGGTGGGCATTCAAGGGATAATGAACCCCGTCAATAGCCTCCTCACCAGGTGCATGGAAGTGGAACTCCAACAACTTATAATCAGCCGAGCCAATTTTCAAATCACCCTTAAGTTGCACCTTGATGCCATTGCCGGTATTGGTGATTTCAGCCGGACCAGGAATATAGTCAGGCTTTAGGGGCTGACTGTTGGCATCTTTAACGGTTTTCGCAGTGACAATATTCAGGGGGGCTTGGCTGGTGCCAATGCCACAGGCAGCGTACTCAGGGCTGAGCTTCCCCCATTTCTCCGGAGCGATATCACCGGAATAGCCATACTTGGGCTTAGCTTGGCCAGCGACAGGCAGAGCCAAACTCAACAACAGCGCCGTGGCTGGAACAATCTTGGAGACCATGGAAAGGATCGTGAGTGCATTAACCTTGAAATCCTAGCGATTAGGCCACGATTCTGACTAACCTCATCGGGACTCAAGGGGCAGACACTACAGCCCAACATTAGCCAGCCCCACCGCTATAATAGAAACGCGATATATCCCTATGTGAACTGAAGATTAGCCACGGCCAGGGATGCATGATTCTGGATAACAGCAAATACACCCCCAGAGCCGAAACCTGAAGCACAACCATTCTGATTATAAAATAGATTTCCAGATGAATGATCATAGATAAACTGGGTGCTAGAGGCTAAACAGACCGTTAAAGCCGCCGCCGATTCCACCTGCTGGAAAACTGACG
>CAINZT010000146.1 GCA_903855705.1 uncultured Synechococcus sp. | reverse complement strand
TCCTCCAGCAGGTGCAGCCCAGCTGCGGCAGTTTGGGGCAAGAGGATCCAGAGCCGGTCCTCGCCGCCGCGCATGCAGCGGTCGGTTTCGCGCACTTCCTGCTCCAGGCGCTCAAACAGGTTGTCGAGCAGGGCGAGGCTGCGCGGTTCCCCCAGGTCCTCCAAGAGCTGGCCCAGGTTCTCCAGTCGCAGGCCCAGCAGGGTGAGGGTGCTGGTTCCCTTGGGCTGGCCATAGCGCCGGGCAATCGCTAACCGCCAATCGAGCGCGGCCAGGAACTCATGTTCCGGGATCACTTTCAAGCGCTGCAGATACTCCGCCAGCAGGCCCCGCTCGCCCAGACCCTGGCGGCAACTCAGGCGGCCCGCCCCACTGAGCCGGTAGGGGTGGACCTCCAGCACCCGCAGCTCGCCGGGGTCCTGCTGGTGGCCGCAGTCGAGGCAGCGCACCACCACCTGGCCGTCTTCAAAAAAGGCTTGGCAGGTGTCGCAGCGGTAGTTCTCCAGGGGGCGGTCGTAGTCGCTGCCGATATGGCGCATCGGGCTGAGGCAGTTGGCGCAGACCAGGCCGGTGGAGCGCACGAACTCCTGCTGGGGGGCCACATGGCCGCAGACAAAACAATGCAGGGATGGTTGGCGCCGGATCGCCAGCCCGTGGCATTCCGGACAGACATCGACGTAGTTGAGCCGGCTGGAGCTGCAAGCTGAGCATTGGCGCAGCCGATCAAGGAGCTCCCCCGCCTCCAGCAGGTTGTCCTGGGCTTGCTGGTGCAGCCAGCGCTGGGGGTTGATCGTGCCCTCCCCGGCGATGGCCTCCACCAAGGGGTAGCGATAGAAGTTGGCACTGCTGGGATCGGCCACGGGCTCGATCCAGCGCTCGGGCCGCAGCCATAGCCAGCACAGCAAGCTGTGGTCGAAGCGATCGGGCCGCGCCCCCCGGTTGAACAGCTCCAGCCGTTCGAGCCAGTGGCGCCAGGCGGCTTCGATCGGGCTGTCGCCGATGGGGGGGGTGTCCTCCCTGGCCTGGGGGGCATCGTTGTTGGAGCTGCCAGGCCCGTTCATGGCGCCGTCTCCCGTCATGCCGCGATCCCCAGGCGTGCCGTGTTCTTGGGGCGGGAAGCCATCGGCCAGGGCCGCGACCAAGGGGTTGGCCAAGGCGTTGGGGTTGCCGTTGATGTAGATCAGGCTCAAGCCGTAGTCGGGGTGGCTGCGCAGCTGCTGCAGGGCGGGGCCCACGGCTTCAGGCCCCCCTTCGAGTACCAGTGCATCGGCCCTGGGGCCCGCCAACAGTGCCGCCAGGCTGGCCGCCCGCTCGCCCTGATCCGTTGGCCCAACCGGCCCGGTGCCTTGCCCTGCCCCAAGCGGTACCCAAACGATGCGGGGCCGCTTGGGGAAGTCCATTAGGCCTCGCCCGTAATCGAGAGACCCTCCACCCACACGTGGGGGCAGAGGCCATCGGGGGTCACCTTGGCCTCGCCTTCAAAACCGACGATGGCCTTGAGCAGGCTGCGGATGTCGCCGGCCACGGTGGCCGCCTCGATCGAGCGGGCTTCGCCCCCCTGGAGCAACCAGCCGTCAAAGGGCAGGGAGAAGGAGCCCTGGCTGGCCTTCACCCCCGCATGCAGGGCGGAGAGGGAATCGATCAGCACCAGGCCACCGCCGGGAGCTGCGCCCTGGCCGCTGGCGGCGTGGCGATCCAGGCCCAAGGCGGCCCCGGCGGCCCCTGGGGTGGCGCCAATTTCAAACCAGTCGGGCCCCACCGACACCTTGGCCCCGAGGCCGGCATGGCCCGTGGGGGCCACCCCGAAGGCCCGGGCCGTGGCTTCGGAGTGGAGGAAGTTCTGGAGCACGCCGCCTTCCACCAGGCTGAGCCGGCGGGTGGGGGTGCCTTCGCCATCAAAGCTGGAGGCGCCGATGTTGCCGGGGTGGAGGCCGTTGTCGGCGATCGAGAGGAACGGCACCGCCAGGCTCTGGCCCAGGGAGCTGCGGCTACTGAGGCTGACGCCATCGAGCACGGCGCGGGCGTTGAACAGGCTGCTGAACGCCCCGATCAGATCGAGAAAGGCCTCGGGGCTGAACACGCAGGTGTAGTGGCCGGTGTGGATCGGCGCGTAGTCCAGGTGGGCGATGGTGCGGTCGGCCGCCTCGGTGATGCAGCCGGCGATATCGAGGTCGGAGGCGCCATAGGCGAGGCGCACGGCGCCGGCGCTGCGCGGTTTGCGGCCGGCCTGTTCGGCGCGGGCATAGAGGTAGACGCTGGCGGTGGTGAGCTGCTGTTGGCGGCAGGCCCCGTCGCTGTTGAGATAAATCCGCTCGCTGCTGCGTTCAGCCAGGCCGTTGTAAGGAACGGTGGTCAGGGCCGGATGGCGATCGAGCAGCTGGCGCTCGGCATCCTTGAGGCTGGTGAGCAGCTCCAAGATGCCGCGGGGTTCATGCAAGGGCTGCTCCAGGGGTTGCAGCGGCGCCGTGGCCAGGGGCGAAAAGGCCGGGCTGTCATCGGGATTGCCGAAGGCGCTGGCCTCCTGGGCCCCGGCGAGGGCCTTTTGCAGGCCGCTATCGGAGAGGTCGGGGGTGCTGGTGATCCCCACCAAGCCGTCGCCATTCCACACCCGCACCGTGATCGAACTGCGCTGGGCCGCCTTCATCTGCTTGGCCTCACCCCGGTCCACCTGCACGGAGCTGTCGTTGCTGCTGGCGGCCCCCAGGTCCCAGCGGCCGATGGCCTGGGCCTGGGCGAAGGTTTCGATCCGGTTCCTGAGGGCGGGTGCGTCGAGCTTGTCCATGCTCAGCGTCCTCCGACGGTGATCGAATCCACCTTTATGTGGGGCTGGCCGACGGTGACAAAAATGCTGCCGCTCACCGATCCACAGAAGCCGGCCGCCAGTTCCAGGTCGTTGGCGCACATGGAGATGCGGGGCATCACTTCCTTGGCTTCTCCTATCAAGGTGGCGCCTTTGACCGGTTTGGTCAGCTGGCCGTCCTCGATCAGGTACCCCTCTTCCACCGCAAAATTGAACTGGCCCGTGGGGCCAACGCTGCCGCCGCCCATGGCCTTGCAATAGAGGCCCTTCTCCACCGAGGCGATCAGCTCTTCGGGGCTGTGGGGTCCGGCGGCGATATAGGTGTTGCGCATGCGGCTGGCGGCGGCAAAGGCATGGCTCTGGCGCCGGCCGCTGCCGGTGCGCGTGTGGCCGGTGCGGCGCTCGCCGGCCCGGTCGCTGAGGAAGCGGCGCAACACGCCGTTTTCAATCAATACCGTGCGCTGGGGCTCCATGCCCTCGTCATCCATCGAGAGCGAGCCAAAGGCACCATCGCTCAGGCCCTCATCAATGGCGGTCACGGCCTCATGGGCAATCAGCTCGCCCACCTGGTCGGCGAAGGGGGTGGTGCCCCGCTCCACCTGGGTGGTTTCCAGCAGGTGGCCGCAGGCCTCGTGGAAGATCACTCCGCCGAAGCGGTTGGCGAGCACCACCGGCACCTGGCAGGCCTCCACGTAGTCGGAGTAGAGCATGGTGCCGGCGCTGCTGCACACCTCCTGGGCCGAGGACTCCACATCCCACTGGGCCAGGTGCTCGGGCCGGCCGGAGCTGCCGTAGCGGCGGCCGGCGCTGGCGCGGTGCTCGCCATCGGCGGCCAGCACGGTGAGCCCCAGGGATTGGTGCAGGCGGATGTCCCGGGCGAAGGTGCCATCACTGGCGGCAACGAGCACCTCCTGCCAGTCGCGGGCGTAGCTGCCGCGGCGGGCCTGCAGATGGGCTCCGTGGCGCTCCAGCCGGTCGGTTCCTTCCAGCAGCCGGGTCGTGGCCTCCGAGAGGCTGGGGCAGGCCCGCAGCCAGTCGGCCTTGCTGGCTCCGAAATCCCTCAGGGTCGCCAGGCCGTCAAAGCCCCCCTGGCCTGAAGCCCCGAGGCTGGGGACCTGGAGGCCGAGCATGCCCAGGGCCTGTTCCAAGGCGCGGCGCAGGCCGGCCTCGCTTAGGTCGTTGGTGGAGACAAAGCCATCGCGCTCGCCGCGAAACACGCGAATGCCAGCCCCCGTGCCAAAGGCTGGACTGACGCTGGTGATCCGCTCCTGTTCGGCCAGCACGCCCAGGTGGTCAGTGCTCTCAAGGAACACCTCCACCAAGTCGGCGCCGGCAGCGCTGCCCAGGCCGAGCAGGCCTTCGAGGGGCTTTCGCCAGTCCTGGTCAAAACGGTCTACCGACCCCGAGGGGATGGCACTGGAGGTGGACAGGGTGACGACCAACGGATGGGGAGCGGAGGGAAAGGGCCTGGAACTGGAGGATCGGCCTCTAGGCAAGGCGCCCAGCTAGGAGTCCTTGCTAGCGCGTTCAGCGCACCGCCGGTTGGAACTGTTCGCTGCGAATTGGGGCCATCAGGAACAACTTCGCCATCTCGGCGCCGTTGCCGAGCCAGAAGGGCAGCTTGCGCAGCAACCGCAGGGGGGCCGGGGCGCCACTGGCGTCGGCGGCGCTGAGGGCCTCGTTGTTTTGCACCAAACGCTCGAGGCGCACATAGAACTTGGGGTGGTCCACATTGAGAACCACCGGGAAAATGCGCGCCGAGGTTTCGTTGGTTTTGGCGATCACCATCTTGTCGTACTCGCGGGCATCGAGGCCCAGGGCCTCGTAGAACTCCTTGCGGGCCACATCACGCACATACATGGTGGCAAAGACGGCCAGCAGGAAGAAGCGGCACCAGAGGCGCGCCTGCAGGCCCCGCACCGTATCGGGCTGGGCCTTCATCAGGGCATCGAAGAAATCGCCATGGCGATTTTCATCCTGACACCAGTTTTCAAAGAAATTGAAGATCGGGAAGATCTTGCTTTCGGGATGCTTCTCGAGGTGGCGGAAGATGGCGATGTAGCGCCAGTAGCCAATCTTCTCAGAGAGATAGGTGGCGTAGAAGATGAACTTGGGCTTGAAGAAGGTGTAGGCCTTACTGGCGGTGAGGAAGCCTAAGTCCAGTTGCAGGCCAAAATCGCCCATGGCCTTGTTGAGGAAGCCGGCGTGGCGGGCCTCATCGCGGGCCATGTGGGCGAAGCATTCGGCCAGTAGGGGATTTTTTTCCTTGATGCGGCGGCTCAGTTCCTTGTAGAGCAGGAAGCCGGAAAATTCCGAGGTGCAGCTCTGCTCTAGGAATTCAACAAACACCCGGCGGGTGTCTGGGTCCAGTTTGTCTGCGGCGCCTTCGAATTCGCCCTGGCGCACGAAGTGGTGGCGGTTGTAATCCTTGCGGAATTCTTCACAGATCGCTTCGAGCTCCACCACATTGGGCTGGAGGTCCATCGCCGCCATGGCGTCGAAGTCCGTGGTGTAAAAGCGGGGGGTCAGGATCGTGTCCTTGACCGGCGCCTTGGTCGCAGGGGCGTCGGGGGTGCCGAGTGTCGGGCCCGTGGTGGGCAGGGCGGTGGCGGTGGGGGGCACCATCGGGCAGCGCGGCAGCAGGATCTGGGCCCATGGTAGGGGCCCCAAGGTCGTCGCTGGTGGCGCTGTAAAGCCTGGTTGCTAACGCTGGTTGGCGGCCTGCCCTGGGGGCTGGGCTCAATTGGCCCCTAGCCATTTCTGGCCATTGAGCCGCGATACCACCCGGGACACCAGCAGGGCCAGGGTCATTTTCTTTTCATCGATTAGGAACGATTCCAGCAGGCTGGCCTCGGCGCCCGCTTCGGCCAGGGCAATCGTCTTGGC
>CAINZT010000145.1 GCA_903855705.1 uncultured Synechococcus sp. | reverse complement strand
GAACTCCCGCCAACGCAACATCGGCGCCAGCTCTTGGGGGGCCGGCCGGGAGCCTCCGGGGGAGAGCAGCACGACGGGACTGTCGTCCCAGGAGCCATCAGTCCAGGCCAAGACGGCATCCAGCAGCCGGGCGAAGTTGGCCCGGGCCTCCGGCATGCGGCTGCCCGCCAGCAGCACCAGCCGGCGAGAGCCCTGCAGGCTGGCGGGCAGGGGTGCCCCCACCAGGCCATCCAGCATGGGATTGCCGGGGGCAAGCGCCGCGATGCCATGGCGGGCCAGCCCCCGCGCCGTGAGCGGATCGCGCAGGGCCACCAGCCGGCAGCGGGGCCGCCCCATCAGGGCCCATTCCCAGGGGTCCCACTCGCTGCCCTTAAGCCGGTGGTAGGCGTCGGCGGGCCAGGCCGGGCCCGGGCCACTGCGCCAGGTGTAGTCGCTTTTGGGGGTGCCAATGAAGCCATAGGGCGCCCCACTGGCCCAGGCCAGCACCAGGGGCAGCAGGTCCCCCACCGCCAGCACGGCGCCCCCGTGACGCCCCCAGCGCCGCACCAGCCGCCACTGGCGCCAGCTCAACAGGGGCAGGCCGGCGGCCAGGTCCCGCAGCAGTCCCCCCAGGCTCTGGTTACTGAACCCGCCGCTCGGCAGGGCCTGGCGCGGCCCAACCCGCTGCAGCCAGCCCTCGGCCTCGGCCGCGGCAAAGGCGCTGCCCTCCCCCACGAGGGCCAGCACAGCCACCTTGAGCCCGGGCTGGCGCCCATGCAGGGCCTGGAGCACCCGCAGGGCAATCAGATCCTCGCCATGGCCATTACTGAGAACCAGCAGCTTGGCTGCCATCACACGGCTGATACGATCCCTGCCTGGGAGTTTGCTCCCAGATGGCGGCATGGCCAAGTGGTAAGGCAGAGGATTGCAAATCCTTTACCCCCAGTTCGAATCTGGGTGCCGCCTTCGATTGAAGCCAGCTGGGTTAAACCAGCGGGCCTTGTTGGTGTGGCGAACACGGTTTAAAAGCTGGCATCCGCCTGCCATTGTTCGCCGCCCGGGGCCTTGGCTTCGCAGCGCACGCTGCGGGGTTCAAACCGGCAGCTGCCGCTAGCGAGCCAGGCCTTGGGCAGCCCCTGGGCTAGGCCCCGGCCATCGAAGCTCCGTTCGCTCACCGTGCTCACCACTGTGGTGAGGGGGCCGGCTGGTTGGCAGCGACCCTGCTGGCAGAGCAGGGGCTGGCTATTGGGCTGCAGCAGCCCCACCACGATTAGCTGATTGAGGCTGTCTTTCTGGATGCCAGGGGCGATGAAGCGCACCGTCAGCAGGCCCTCCACTTGTTGGTCCAGTTGCACCAACTGGCAGGGGTTTTTGGGGGATCCAGCCAGGTTGCGGCTGCAGCGGCGGGTGCCGCTCTGCCAGTGGCCGAAGCCCCGATCCCGGCCCGCTGGCTCCTGTTTGTCGTTCGCCAGCTCTGGGGCTCTGGCCGTGGTGGCGGAGGGCAGGGCCGGGGCCTGGGGAGGGCAGGAGAGCAGGGCCAGGCTGGCGAGCCCAAGACCCAGCCGGACCCCTGCCAAGGCCATGGCGCCAGGGCCTTGGGGAGGGGTGGGGAGGGAGTGTGCCGCAGCCATGGTCAGGTCGGGTGGATCCAGTCGGGGTGACCGGTGAAGAAGCGATGCCTGGAGGTTGTTCAGCCGGTTTGCTGCTCGGGGGGCCGCCCAGGGACGGGGCGCGGTCGGCGTCTGGCCCCTAGGGCTTAATAGCCCGAATCCGCCACGCAGATGCCCTCACAACGAATTCCATTGCTGGCGGTGCGGCCGCAGTGCTGGCAGAGCACGGGATCCTTGGGGGCTGGCGGCGAGGCCGTCGCCGCGGATTGTTCGGAGACCGTTTCGGAGCCTCTTTCGGAGGCTTTGTCTGGGGCTGTTGCAGAGCCTGTTGTAGGGGCTGTCCCCCCTGCCGGGCCTGGCCAGAGGGCCGATGGGCCGGGAGGTTGGCCTGGACCAGGCAGCGGAGAATGCAGCAAGTCAGGGGCCCTTCAAGGATCAATCATGGCAACTGACCCGGCTTCCTTGCCAGGCGACCCGCCCAGCCGCTTGTCAGAGCCGCCAGGCTTCGGCGAGCCGCCTGGGGCGGCAGCACTCCCATTGCCTGGCCAGCTCCCGGCCGAGCGTTCCCAGCCCCTGCCGTCCATCGGCGTCGGCACCTGGGCCTGGGGAAATCAGTTTCTCTGGGGCTATGACCCCGCCTTGGATCACCAGCTGGCGGCCACCTTCCAGCGCTGTTTAGAGCTGGATCTCTGCTTTTTCGATACCGCCGACTCCTATGGAACCGGCCGCTGGAACGGGCGCAGCGAGCAGTTGCTTGGCCAGTTCGCCGCGGTCCTGTCTCCGGGCCAGCGCGCCCGCTGCTGTATTGCTACGAAGCTGGCACCCTTCCCCTGGCGGCTGGGCCGGCGAGGCTTTGATCGCGCCTTCGCCGCATCCAGCCAGCGCCTGCAGGGCCAGCTCGATCGGGTGCAGTTGCACTGGAGCACCGCCCGCTACGCCCCCTGGCAGGAGGCCCCCCTGCTGCTGGGCCTCGCCGATCTGGTGCGCAGCGGCCAGGTGGCCAGTCTGGGCCTCTCCAACATGGGTCCAATCCGGCTACGCCAGGTGGTGACCCAACTAGCAGACCAGGGGGTGGCGGTGGCCAGCCTGCAGGTGCAACTGTCGTTGCTGGCTCCAGAGGCCGTGGCGCCTGGCGGCGTGGCCCAGGTCTGCCGGGAGCTAGGCATCGAGCTGATTGCCTACAGCCCCCTGGCCCTGGGCCTGTTGGCCCGCCCGCTTGACCAGGCCACAGCCGCGCCCCGGGGGCCTCGAGCCAGCCTGTTTCGGCGGCTGGAACCCGGCCTGGGGCCCTTGCTCGACACGATGGCCCAGATCGCCGCTGGCCACGGCAGCGACCTGGCGGCGGTGGCCCTGAATTGGTGCCGGGCCCATGGGGCCATGCCAATTCCAGGGCTGCGCCGACCTGATCAGGTGGAGTCGGTGGCGGCGGCTCGCAGCTGGCAGCTCAGCCTGGCTGAACGGCAGCAGCTTGATGAGCTGGTGCTCGCTGGTCCGCGCATGCCAAGCAACCCCTTCCAGAGTCCTTGAGTGGATCTGGAAGGGGGAGTGCGCTTGAGCCGGTTGCGCCTAGGGCTGGCTGGGTCTGGCCAGGGTGATGGAGGGATCGGGGCTCAACACCACGGGCAAGGGTTGGCGCTCGCTCTCGAGGTTGACGGCGTGCCGCACCACGTTGAAATTGCGCGGTGCCAGGGGCCTGGCGGCCAGGGTGGGCCCGGCTCCTTGGCCTGGCTGGGTCGGGCCGTCTGCGTCGAAGGGCTCACCTTCGGCGGTGCCTGAACCCACCCGGTCGGCGCTGGGTTGATCCGAGCCGGCTTCACCGGCCGCTGGTTCCTCGAAGGGGGTGTCGGCGTCGGGGTCGAGCTTGAGGCCGGTCTCTAGCTCCAGGATGCACACCGCTTCCTGCAGCAGGGAATCAAAGGTGGCCCCTGGCAGCCGGTGGCGCGCCAGCTCCAGGAAGGTGCGGCTCAGGGATTCCCCTGCGGCGGCCTTCAGGGCTGGATTGGTGCGGCGCTGTTCCTGTTCCTCATCCACCGCCCGGATGAAGCGCTCGGTGACATCCCGTTTGGTGGAGGCGCGGATGCAGGTTTCCTGTTCGAGTTGAGACAGGTTGATTTGCTGTTGGAGTTCGTCGATCCGCCGGTTCAGGCTCTCAAGCACCTCGCGGGCTTCGCGAACCACATTGCAGAGCTGGCCATCGGAGAGGCGGGGCAGGTCAGCCACAAAGACCTTGCCGTGATCCCGTAGGGCCAGGAAGGTGGCTCGCGCCCCACCGCGCATCGGCTGTTGGGGATCCCGGGGGCCTAGGGGCCTGTTCGGCGGGATCGGACCGGCGGAGCTACGGCGCCGGGTGAGGCGATTCACCCCTTCGGAGGAGCCTGGGGCCAGGGGTCTGGTAATCGGTCTATTGAGCATCGCAAGCCTCTATGGAGATTGTGGCGCGGACATCTGACGGCAAAGACGGCTCGGGACTCCCAATCCGCATTGACGTTGAACCTTAACCAATCCATTGCCAAAATACCCTGCTTTAGAAGGGCTTCGCAAAGGGGGCGGATTTGCCGCGGCCCTGATCTGGCCCGGCCTGCTGCCGTCAGCCCCCGCCAGGGGCCACCTGGGGGCGATCCCTTGGTCTCCCACTGTCAGAACGGCTGCGCCAAAGCAACCCGTGCGCCAAAGCAACCCATGCGCCAAAGCAACCCCTGGGCCAAAGCAACGTCTTCGCTAACCAACCCGTGCGCCTACCCAACAGCCGCGCCAAACCAAACCCTGGGCTGAACGAACTGGTGAGCCCATCAAGTTGGCAGCCCCACCAAGGTGACGGCTGCATCGGGCTGGCCTGGCTCCACCGCGCCGAGATGCCAGGCCTGGTGGCCCTGGTCTGCGCAAAGCCGGAGCGCTTGGGTCACCGCCGCCTCGGGCACCACCAGGCAGTAGCCGACGCCCAGGTTGAAGGTGTGCCAGAGATCGGCTTCGGGCACCTCTCCTTTTTCTTGTAACCAACGGAACAGCTCGGGACGCTCCCAGCTGGCCGGATCGATGCGGGCCTGGAGGCCGGCTGGCAGGCAGCGGGGCAGGTTTTCGGGCAGGCCGCCGCCAGTGATATGGGCCATGCCATGCAGGGGGAGGTCGGCGCCCAGCAGGGCCTGCACCAGGGAGCCATAGAGCCGGGTGGGGGTGAGCAGGCTTTCGATCACCGCCGGTCCCCCGGGAGTTAGCGCGCTGGCCCCATCGATCTGGTGGGCCTCCAGGATCTTGCGCACCAGGCTGAAGCCATTGCTGTGGACGCCGCTGCTGGCCACGGCGACGATCTGATCGCCGGCGACCACGGCGCGGCCATCGATCAGGGCGTCCTCTTCCACTACAGCCACACAGAAGCCGGCCAGGTCGTAGCGACCGGGGCCATAGAAGCCGGGCATTTCGGCGGTTTCCCCTCCCAGCAGGGCGCAGCCGCTTTGGCGGCAGCCATCGGCGATCCCCTCCACCACGGCGGCCATGGCCTCGGGGCTGAGCTTGCCGGTGGCCAGGTAATCGAGAAAGAAGAGGGGCTGGGCGCCGCTGGTGATCACGGCGTTGACGCACCTGGCCACCAGGTCGATGCCAACGCCGTGGTGGCCGCCATGGGCCTGGGCCAGCTCGAGCTTGGTGCCCACCCCATCGGTGCCCGCCACCAGCAGGGGCTTCTTCAGGCCCGCCGGTAGCCGGCAGAGGCCGCCGAAGCCGCCCAGGCCGCCGAGAACCTCGGGCCGGCGGGTGGAATCAACGCTGGAGCGGATGCGTTCGACAAAGGCCCGTCCCGCCACCACGTCAACGCCGGCTGTGCGGTAGTCCATTCCAGAGCTGCTGTTGGCACGATCCTGCAACGGCGTGCTGCGCTTTTGGGAGCCTGCATCGGGCCGCGGGGGCGTCCAGGCTGTGGACAGTTGGCCGATTGGCCCCCTTTACGATCAGCTTGGCTTATGGGCGTGATCGGACTTGCTGATCCTTGGCTTGTTGACGCGGGCGGCAGAGCCCAGCTAGGGCCTTGGATCCGGCTTTAGATAGTGAATGCTGATCTATCTTTGTGCCGCAAATTTGACCAAAAGCTCCAGTCGAATCGGGTTAACTTTGCCGGGTCGTCAATTCCCGATAGGAACTCCGCCGGCAGTTCAAAACAGCTTCTCTCCCATATCGCTGCTTTGAACACAACGCTGACGGGTCACAACTTCCCTTGTGGCTGCTGCTTTCGAGCGGCGAGTTTCGCCTGTTATGCGCCGATCCATTCTCCTGAGCGGCCTTGCCCTCCTGTTTTCCGGTAGCAGCGTCATCTCGCCTGCCCTGGCTGGTTCCAGCCGGGCAGCCCAGACCGCCGATGCCCTAGCCAGCCAGCAGCCTTCCCTGCTTGCGGCCCCCTCCGAGGCCTCCCGGGCCTACGAGCCGGAATCCAGTGATCTCGCCATCCGCGAGGTGCAGCCCATCCAGGTCCAGGACCAGCAACCGGCCAATCCCCTGGTTCCCAGCCAGCCGATCGCCACCTCTTCCAACCTCCAGGTCCGCAGCGTCAGCACTGGCCAAGCCAGCTGGTACGGCCCCGGTTTTTATGG
>CAINZT010000144.1 GCA_903855705.1 uncultured Synechococcus sp. | reverse complement strand
GACCCGCCGCTCCCTAGGCTGACCCGCTGTTGTCAGGCAGCAGGCGCTGCCCCCGAAGGTTTCTGATGGCCGGTTCCACCCTGCGCATTGCTTCCCGTCGCAGCCAGCTGGCCATGGTCCAGACCCATTGGGTGCGCGATGAGCTGGCCTCGGCCCATCCGGGCCTGGAGATCAGCATCGAAGCGATGGCCACCCAAGGGGACAAGATCCTCGATGTGGCCCTGGCCAAGATCGGCGATAAGGGTCTGTTCACCAAGGAACTGGAGGCCCAAATGTTGCTGGATCGGGCTGACATTGCCGTCCACAGTCTTAAGGACCTGCCCACCAACCTGCCCGAGGGTCTGATGCTTGGCTGCATCACCGAGCGCGAAGACCCCGCCGATGCCTTGGTGGTGCACGAAAAGCACAAGGACAAGACCCTCGCCACCCTGCCCGTGGGCGCCGTGGTCGGTACCAGCTCCCTGCGGCGCCTGGCCCAGCTGCGGCACCACTTCCCCCACCTTGAGTTCAAGGATGTGCGCGGCAATGTGATCACCCGGCTGGAAAAGCTCGATTCGGGTGAATTTGATTGTTTGATTTTGGCCGCCGCTGGCCTCGGGCGCCTCGGCCTGGGCGAGCGCATCCACGAGCGCATCGATCCCTCGATTTCCCTCCATGCGGTCGGCCAGGGGGCCCTGGGGATCGAATGCCGCCTGGGCGATGACACGGTGCTGGCCCAGATCAAGGCACTTGAGCACCTGCCCACGGCCCGCCGCTGCCTGGCCGAACGGGCCTTCCTGCGCCAATTAGAAGGCGGTTGCCAGGTGCCGATCGGCGTCAACAGCCGCTTTGAGGGCGAGGAGCTGATCCTCACCGGCATGGTGGCCAGCCTCGATGGCTTGCGGCTCGTGCGCGATGAGGTGCGCGGCCCCCAGGAGGATCCCGAAGCGATCGGCGTCGCCCTGGCCCTGGCCCTGCGCACCCAGGGGGCCGGTGAAATCCTGGAGGAGATCATTGCAAGCGTCCGGCCCCAGGCCTGAACTGCCCGATCCCCAACCCTGCCCGGATCTGGGCCCGGCCGCTCCAGCGGATCTAGCCCCGCTGGAGCTCGATCCGGCCGAATTCGATCCGGGGGAACTTAATCCAGCCGAAGCAGAGGCCAGGCCCCTGGCCTTTCAGTGGAGCCTGCTGGCCTGGGCCGGCCTGGTAGGCGTGCTCACCGGCTTTGCCGTGGTGGGCTTCCACGTGCTGCTCGGCTTCATCAACAACCTGCTCTTCGGCCCCGGGGTTGAGCTGCTCTTGCACCTGATCGGCGACAGCCAGCCCCAGCCACCGCCGCTGGTGGAAGTGGTGGCCCTGCCCGCCGATAACGGCACCCCCTTGAAGGCCCTGCTGCAGATCGGCCTGGGGGGCCTGGGCTTTGTGCCGCCGCCACCGGCGCCGGTGTTGCCCGACCCCCTGCCAGCCCAGCCGCTGTTGCTCAGCTGGCTGGCCTCCTGGCCCGTGGTGCTGGTGCCCCTGGTGGGTGGCCTGGGGGTAGGTCTGTTGCGCTTTTTTGGCGGCGATCTTGGCCCAAGCCTGCCCAGCCTGATGGCCATGGCCGATGGGGCCGTGAAGGCGGCCCCGAAATTGCCGTTGCTGCGCCTGGTGGCGGCCTCCCTGAGCCTGGGCAGTGGCGCCTCCCTGGGACCGGAGGGCCCCAGCGTTGAAAGTGGCGGCAATATCGGGCTCTGGCTCGCCAACCGTTGCGGCCTCTCCCCCAGCAGCCAGAAGGCCCTGGTGGCTGCGGGAGTCTCCGCTGGCCTGGCGGCCGGGTTTAAAGCGCCGATTGCCGGTGTGTTCTTTGCCTTTGAGGGCAGCTACAGCACCATCCCGGGCCGGCCCAGTGTGCGGGCCGTGCTGGTGGCGGCGGTGGCCTCGGAATTGGTCACCCAGCTCTGCCTGGGGGATGAACCGATCTTCCGCCTGCCGGCCTACGAGGTGCGTTCGCCCCTGGAGCTGCCCCTCTACCTGGGCCTGGGCCTGGTGGCCAGCCTGATGTCCTGGGCCCTGGTGTCGGTGCTGGCGGCGGGACGCAGCGATCGAGTGCAACGCCAGCTGGCCCGCCTGCCCGCCTGGCTGGTCACAGGGCTTGGAGGGCTGGCCGTGGGCCTGCTGGCCCTGGGCTTTCCCCAGGTGCTGGGGGTGGGCTACGACACGATCGAAGCCCTGCTGGGCAGCAATGGGGGCATTGCCCTCACCACCTTGCTGGCCCTGTTGCTGGTCAAACTGCTGGCCACGGGCCTGAGCAGTGCCACGGGCTTTGTCGGCGGCGGCTTTGCACCCTCCTTATTTCTGGGGGCTGTGCTCGGCAACTGCTACGGCCAGATCCTGGGCGACAGCGGCTTCCAGTTGCCCGTGGCCGAGCCGCCGGCCTACGCCATGGTTGGCATGGCGGCGGTGCTAGCCGGCAGCGCCCGGGCGCCCCTCACGGCCCTACTGCTGCTGTTCGAACTCACCCATGACATCCGCATCGTGCTGCCCCTGATGGCGGCGGCCGGCCTCAGCGCGGCGCTGGTGGAACGGTGGCAGGGGCTGGCCGATCCAGGCCTGCTTGGACCCGATCCGATGGAGGAGGAGCGGCGGCGCCACCTGGCCGGCCTGGCCGTGGCCGAGGCCCTAGAGCCGGAAGCGCCCCTGGTGCTCGAGGCCAACACCCCAGCCGCCAGCGCCCTGGACCAGCTGCTCGCCGCCCATGGCCACTGCCTGCTGGTGGAGCAGGACGACTGGGTCATTTCCCTAGTCACCCTGGGGGACCTGCAACGGGGCCTAACAGCCGAAAGCCAAGCAGGGTTGGTACTGGCGGCCTGCCGCCGCTCCGATCTGATCTGGCTGCCGAGCAGCGCCAACCTGGCCCAACTCGAGGACCAGCTCAGCCCCAATGGCCTGCGCCAGCTACCGGTGTTTGATCTCAGTGCTCCCGCCCCGGCCGTGCTGCCCGAGGGAGTGCCCCCCGGAGGCCTGCCCCTAGCGGCCCTGCGGGGCCTGGCCAGTCGCGATGGCATGGCCCGGGCCCTGGCCCGCAGCCGCCGCCAGGGCCCGGGTCCCCTCCCCAGCCCAGGAACCCTGGAGGCGGAAGGGGACCCAGAAGGTGCTTGAGCCAGGCGCCGGTGGCACCTAGCTCGTGACATCTAGCTCGTGGCAGATAGCTCGTGGCACCTAGCTCAAGTCTGCTGCGTGCTCAAGGCAGCCGCATGCTCAAAGCTGCCGCAGGCCCAAGGCTGCCGCCTAGTTCACCACTTACTAGTTCACCACTTAATTGACCAGTTTGGCCTCGATCGTGTCGAGATAGCGCTGCTCGCAATCCTTGATGATTTTGACAGCCGCCGCCACATCAAGGAAGCCATTCACCTTGCAGGTGCCGGGCTTTTTGAGATCCTTGTAGTGCTCCCAGTAGTATTGGGTTTCGGTTTTCCAGTGGGCACCGAGTTGCTCAAAGCTGGTGATGTGATCCATGCGCTTGTCATCGGCCAGCACGGCGATCACCTTGTCATCCACTTCACCGCCATCATCAAAGGTCATGATGCCGATGATGCGGGCCTCGACCAGGGATCCAGGTACCAAGGCCTCGGTGACGCCAACGATTTCAATGTCGAGGGGGTCGCCATCCTCATCCCAGGTGCGGGGAATACAGCCGTAGGCAAAGGGATAGGCCAGGGAGGAATAGCCGACCCGATCGAGCTTGAGGTGGCCGGTTTCGGTGATCAGCTCGTATTTGTTGATCGTGTTGGAGTTCAACTCAACGATGGCGTTGAGACGCAACTCGCCCTCATCGGCGAAGGCCGGCAACACGTGCAGGAGGTTGAGCATCGTGCGGCTGGGGGCGTGGTCGATGTTCGCCATGGCGGGCGGGGGCCTCAATGGAGCTGGGCGGCATCCTACGGAGTGCCCCAGGGCCGCTCCCCAGGCAGGTGTCCAGACCCAGCAGCCGGCAGTCCCTCAGATCCAGTGCAGCTCCATCGCCACGGCCCCCTCCAGGCTTTCCTTCACCGGGCACCCCTCGGCGGCCCGCTGCAGGAGCGCCTTGGCCTGATCCTCCAGCCCTTGGGGCCACTGGATCCACACCTCCAACTTGGCGATCTTGCGCCGGCCACTGGTCGTCATCGTTTTCTCCACCCGGGCGCTGCAGCCCTCCAGGGCCCAGCCATGGCGCTCGGCCGTGATCCCCATCACGGTCAGGATGCAGCTGGCCAGAGCCGTAGCCACCAGGTCGGTGGGGGAGAAGCGCTCGCCCTTGCCCTGATTATCGAGGGGGGCATCCGTTTCCAGGCGCGAGTGGGAGGGGCCGTGTTCGGCCTGGCAACGCAGGGCGCCGGCGTAGTCGCAAAGGATCGAAACCATGGCAATCGGGGCAAGCTGGACTAGGAACCCCAGACTGGCAGGAATGGTCGGTTGACCTGGCAAACGGGTTGGTTGCGTTCCTGGCTGCCCCCTGGCCGGGATCTCTCTCCAGCTAGCTCACGTCTGACCGAGGTCTCTCCAGTCCAGCCCAAGTTCTCTCCAAATCCCGGCCCCTAACCGGCCAACCTGCCCGTGGTCCCCCTGGCCCTCTCCCACCTGATCAACACCGAGGCCTTGATGGCCCTGGTCAGCCTCGGTGCCCCCGCCGCTGCCCCCACCACCGCCATCGAACACGCCCCGGTGATCGGCCTGGCTAAGGCGATCCAGTTGTCGGTGGCCCCGGTGTTCCTGGTCACGGGCATCTCCGGGCTGCTGGGGGTACTCACCAACCGGTTGTCACGGGTGATCGACCGGGCCCGCTCGCTCCAAGACCAGCAACTAGATACCCACCTGGCCCATGCCCGCCGCCTGGCCCAGGATCTGAAGATCCAGAAGCGGCGCATGGGGCTGCTCAACAGGGCGATCCAGGCGGCCACGGTTACGGGCCTGCTGGTGGCGGGCGTGGTGGCGGTGACCTTCGTGAGCGCCATGGCGGCCCTGGACCTGGCCGCCATCGTCGTCCCCCTGTTTGTGATTGCGATGGGGAGCCTGATGGCCACCCTGCTGCTGTTGCTGATGGAAACCCAGCTAGCCACCGGCCAGATCAACCGGCGTTTCTAGCCAGTCTGGGTCCTATTCCCTGCGTCCCAAAGACCAGATCCCAATCTCTGGGTCCCGATCGCTGGTCCCATTGGTTGGGTCCCAATCACTCGCTGAGCCCCAATCCCTGGGCCCGTCGCCATCAGCCCAGGGCCGCCTCCAGTTGGGCCAGCAGGTTGTGGATCAGGCGCCGACCGCTGGTCGCCACCGCCTCGCCCCAGCGGGCGGCCCCGTCGCGGATGCGCTCGGCCCCGTCGGGGCCCAGGGCCTCGCGCACGTAGTCGGCGTCTTCCGCCAACCAGGACCCAATTCCAGCGGCCTCCATCTCGAGGTGGAACTGCAGGCCCCAGGCGTGCTGACCAATGCGGAAGGCCTGCTCGCGGCAATGGAGGCTGGAGGCGAGCAACACGGCCCCGGGCGGCAAGACGATGCGGTCGCCATGCCAATGGAGCACCAGCTCACTGGCCGCCAGCCCAGCCAAGACGGGTTCGCTGGTGGCCGGGGCCGTGAAGGTCACCGCCCCCCAGCCCACCTCCCGCAGGGGCCGGGGCGGATCGCCCACCAGCAGGGGCTCGGCGCCGCCGCCGGCGGCAGCGGCCAACAGCTGGGCGCCCAGGCAGATGCCCAGCACCGGGGCCTTCTGGTCGAGCCGCTGGCGCAGCAGATCGAGCTCGGCGGCGAGCCAGGGGTAGGCCGGATTGCCCAAATCGCCCACCCCCATCGGTCCGCCCATCAACACCAGGATCTGGCCGGGCACGTGGGCGGGCGGCAGGGCCGCGCCACTGGAGAGGTCCAACTGGCGAATCGTGTGGCCGCGCTCAGCCGCACAGGCAGCAATGAGGCCAGGCCCCTCCAGGGGCAGGTGCTGCAGCACCAGCAACTCAGCCATGGCGGGAGGGGATCAGCGGGGCACCCAGCCTGGAGCAGGGGGCTATTTCTTGCGGCAGTACCCGCCACCCACGTTCATCCAGCCCTCTAGGCAGGCCTTGCCCCGGGTCGGCGCCACCGTGTAGGTCATCAACCCAAAGGTGGAGCACTTGCCGTTGAAGGTGTCCACATAGCCCAGGGGACACATCACCTGCAGCTTGGGCACGACCCGCTGGGCCTGGGCCGGGGGAACCAGGACCACGGCCGCAGCCGCAGCCCCAACAGTGCTGGCCAGAAGGAGTGCCAAACGGGGAATAGAACGGCGGCCCATGCGTCGTGGAGGTCTGCGGCAGGCCGAGTCTGGCCCGATGGGGAGATTCGGCAAGCGAGGAATCGACCGGGCTGGCCCAGGGCCCCGCAACCGCTGCCCCCGAGCCCAAGGCGCCTAGAGCCCTTGCTCCCACAACCGCCAGCCCCGCAGCCGATCCCCTCCCTAGATCCCCCCAGGCAAGATGACCCCACCCCTCGCCCCTGGTGCCATGGCGCAGCGGCGCCCCGAATCCGCAGCGACCGAATTGGGGCTCCCCCAGCTCACCGAGGAACTGGCGGCCCTGCGCCAGGAGCTTGCGGCCCTGCGGACCACGGTGGCCGAGCTCGTGGCGGCCCTGGCTCCCGCTAGCGCCGCAGCAGTGGCCCAGTCCCTGGACGCGGGGCACCCCCAAGCAGCCCCCGATTCCCGCCCCCGCTTAGCCGCGCCTGGGCCTGAACCAAACGCCCTGAGCGGAGAAGCCCGGCCCATGGGCTCAAGCCCCAGCGCCCTGCTGGCCCGCCGCAACGCCGAACGGCTGGCGGGGGAGGTGCAGCGCCGCGCCGCCCTGGCCAGCGATCCAGGCGAAGACACCGAACTGGACCTGCTGATCGATCGCCTCCATGAGCTGGCCCTGGCCAAGGGACCAGGAACCGAAGGCCCCCATCCCCAGGCCTAAGCGGCAGGCGGGATTTGCTGAAATACCCCCAATCGCCCTCGCGCCATGGCCACCCTGCTCAGTGCCGAATCGGTGGCTGAATTGGCGCAAATCTTGCCGGGCTGGCAGCTGCGGCAGGGCCGGCTGCACCGGGAGCTGCAGTTTGCCGGTTTTGTCGCCGCCTTCGGCTTCATGGCCCAGGTGGCCCT
>CAINZT010000143.1 GCA_903855705.1 uncultured Synechococcus sp. | reverse complement strand
TATCGCTTCGGCTCTTCCCCCGCTCCCCGCCAAAAGCTGGCGATGGCGCCACCCCTGGGCTGCAACGATCCAGGCCGGAGCAACCGGGTCCGGCCCAAGCCCCTAGGCGAGATCCTCAATGACGTGGCCATGGGGCCGCCGGGCCAGGGCCTGACCCCCGCCCCTACGGCCCAAGCCAGCGGCCCTGCGGCCCCGCCGGTGGCCCCAGCCCAGGCCGAAGCCCTGCGCCAGCAGGCCATCGATGCCAGCGTTGATCAACGCATCACGGCCCTGAATTACCGCGGCAGCCTCTCGGCCCAGCAACGGGCCGGAACCACGGGCAGTTTCTCCACCCCCACCGAGGTCAACACCTACGGCGGGGCCAGGCCAGCCCAGATCCAATCGATCCGCACCACGGCCAACAGCCAGCTCGTGGCCGGCACGGTGAGCCGCTGGCGCTTCCAGGCCGCCACCTTGACCCTCAGCCCGGAAGGCTGGCGCGGCGATCGGGTCGCCTTCAGCAACGATCCGTTCACGCCAGCCCAGTCCTGGTTGGATGCCGAAGGGGTCGAGGCGCGTCTGCGCGCCAATGGCGACACGGTGATCCAGGCGAAGCGCAACCGGCTGATCCTGGAGGATCGGCTGCCCATACCCCTCCAGAACAACCTGGTCTTCAAGAAGAAAAAGGATGTGGACAACCGCTGGGTGCTTGCCACCGATGGCACCGATCGCAATGGTTTTTACATCGGCCATAACTTCAAACCGATCAAACTGGGAGCCCGCACCCAGCTGGACCTGCAGCCCCAGTTCATGGCGCAACGGGCCCTCAATGGCAGCACCACCAGCTACGTGCTGCCGGGCCAGCCGGCGGGCAATGCCCCCAGCAGCCAACCCACCCGCATTGGCGATTTGTTTGGCGTAGTCGCCCGGCTGCGGGGGCCCCTGCTTGGTTTTAACAGCGATATCAGCCTCAACGCCTCCACCCTTGATCCCAGCAACTTCGCCAATGGCACCCGCAGCTGGGGTGAACTGAACCGCCCCATTTCCCTGCCCCTGCTGGGCGAGGTCACTAGCCGCTTCTACGGCGCGTATCGCTACCGGATCTGGAACGGCTCCCTAGGCGAACAGGACATTTATTCGGCAATTGGCATCTCTTTGGAGCAGACCAAGGCCCTGCCCAACCTGGGC
The DNA here is from genome assembly GCA_903855705.1 of uncultured Synechococcus sp. Lineage (GTDB taxonomy): Bacteria > Cyanobacteriota > Cyanobacteriia > PCC-6307 > Cyanobiaceae > BAIKAL-G1. The sequence goes on along the minus strand of CAINZT010000143.1, from coordinate 3,641 downwards.
GTAATCAGCAACAACTACTACGCCCGCATCGGCTACGGCACCTTCTCAGGCAATCTCTTTGGGAGCACCACGATTGCCAGTTTCTCGCGCAGCAGCTTGTTTGCCTCACTCAACAGCTCTTTGCCGATCTGGACTGGCCAACCGCTCGACCCGAGCCTGGCCAGTACCTATCCCTATTCGCCGGTGCCGGTGGTCCCTGGTCTTAGCTTGAACACCAACCTTTCGCTGAGCCTGTTTAACTACAGCAACGGTAGTGTGCAGAACGCTTACACCATCTCAGGCGGCCCCACCTTGACCCTAGGCCATTTCAGCAAGCCCTTCCTCGATTACACCCAGATCACGATCACCGGCGGCGGCAGCCGGCGTACGGGCCAAAGCCCCTTGAGTTTTGATCAGTTGGTGGATCTGGGCACGATCGGCGTGGGCCTCACCCAGCAACTCGTGGGGCCGCTGGTATTCAACGGCGGCATCGGTATGAACATCGACCCCAATTCCCCCTACTACGGCAATGTCACCGGCTCCTACGTGGAGCTGCGCTGGCAACGGCGCTCCTACGAGCTGGGCATCTACTACAGCCCCTACGAACAGCTGGGTGGCATCAGGGTCAAGCTGCACGATTTCAACTTCGACGGCACGGGCGTGCCCTTCGTGCCCTACCAACCCAGCACGGCCCAGAGCGCCCGCAGCCGGCCCTTCTGAGGCCATCCAGTTGCAATCAAGGCGATGGAATTAGGCCTCGTCCCCATTGATCAATCTACCAATTTGCTCAACACAAGCTGTCAGCTCTTTGCAGAGTTGGCTCTTTGGAAAATTAGCTGATTAGCCAGCAAAATTGGTGAGGTAGGGCAAGCGGGCCGCCGTCGCCGCCAGGGCAGTGCCATTGGCCACCAGCTGGCCGGTGCCGTCCCACTGGCCGGTGCTGAGCATCTGGCGCGGTCCGGGGGGCAACTCCAACTCCCAGCTGGCCGCTGGCTGGTTGCAGCGCAGGCTGGCCGTGGCCACCTCCAGGACAAACTCGGCGGCAGGCTCGGCAGCCGCCGCCGCCTGAATCGCCAGCATCAGCTCGTGGGACGCGGTGAGGCAGGGGATGCCAAGGGCCAGGCAGTTGCCATAAAAGATTTCAGCAAAACTCTCACCAATCACAGCGCGAATCCCCCAGCGCATCAGGGCCTGGGGGGCATGTTCGCGGCTGGAGCCGCAGCCGAAATTGCGGTTCACCAGCAGCAGGCGCGCCCCCTGGTGCTCGGGCCGGTCGAAGGGATGGGCGCCTTGGAGCTCGATCCGGTCGTCGGCGAACACCTGTTGGCCGAGGCCATCAAAGGTGACGCACTTGAGGAAGCGGGCCGGGATGATCCGATCGGTGTCGATGTCGTCGCCGCGCAGCACCAGGGCGCGGCCGGCGACCTGGGTGATTGGCCCAGCGGGCAGGGCGGACGCAGGAGCTGCACTGGTCATGGCGGGATCGGCGATCGGACGGGCAGGAAGGGTGGACGGCGCAATGGCCAGACAGGAGGCTCAGACGGGAAAGGCCCCGCCGCGGTCAAATCGAAGCGAGCAGACGGTCAGTCGGTCGGTCATCGGTCAGTCATCGATCGGTCAGGCGGTTCGTCAGGCCCTCAGGTGGTCATTCATTCAGCAGCAGGCGCACATCGGCCACATGGCCGGATACGGCGGCAGCCGCCACCATGGCCGGACTCATCAACAGGGTGCGGCCCGTGGCGGAGCCCTGGCGGCCCTTGAAGTTGCGGTTGCTGGAGCTGGCGCTGATCTGGCGGCCTTCGAGTCGGTCCGGATTCATCGCCAGACACATCGAGCAGCCCGGTTCGCGCCACTGGAACCCAGCCTGGCGGAAAACCTCATCCAGGCCTTCCGCTTCGGCAGCAGCAGCCACCTGCTCCGACCCCGGCACCACAAAAGCCGTGATTCCGGCGGCCACCTGGCGGCCTTTGGCCACGGCCGCCGCGGCCTGCAGGTCGCTGAGGCGTCCGTTGGTGCAGCTGCCGATGAAGCAGACATCCACGGCCAGCCCGGCGATCGGCGTGCCCGGCGCCAAGTCCATGTAGCGGTAGGCCTCCTCGGCGATCGGCCGTTCATCGGGCTCGGTCTGCTCCAGGCTGGGCACCGCCTCATTCACCCCGATGCCCTGGCCCGGCGTGATCCCCCAGGTGATGGTGGGCGCAATCGTGGTGGCATCAAAGTCAACCTGGTCGTCAAACACCGCATCGGCGCCGCTGGCCAGGCTTTGCCACCAGGCCACCGCCCGTTCCCAGGCCGCCCCGGCGGGCGCATAGGGGCGACCCTCCAGGTAGGCGAAGGTGGTGGCGTCAGGGTTGACGTAGCCGCAGCGGGCGCCGCCCTCGATCGCCATATTGCAGAGGGTCATGCGCTCCTCCATCGACAGGGCCGCGATGGCAGGGCCGGCAAATTCGTAGGCGTAGCCCACGCCGGCCTTCACCCCGAGGCTGCGGATCACGTGCAGCACCAGGTCCTTGGCATAGACACCCCGCTGCAGCTGGCCATCCACCCAGATGCGACGCACCTTGAGCTTGCCCATGGCCAGGCTCTGACTAGCCAGCACATCGCGTACCTGGCTGGTGCCGATACCAAAGGCGATCGCGCCAAAGGCGCCGTGGGTGGAGGTGTGGGAATCGCCGCAGGCCACCGTCATGCCGGGCTGGGTGAGCCCAAGTTCGGGGGCAATCACATGCACGATTCCCTGGCGGCCACTGCCCAGGCCATGCAGGGTGATGCCGTAGTCGGCGCAATTGCGCTCGAGGGTCTCGAGCATCGCTTCGGCCAGGGGATCGGCAAAAGGCCGCGCCTGGGAGGTGGTCGGCACGATGTGATCGACCGTCGCCACGGTGCGCTCGGGATGGAGCACGGTCAGTCCCAGGTCGCGCAGGCCGGCGAAGGCCTGGGGCGTGGTCACCTCATGGATGAGATGCAGGCCGATGAACAGCTGGGTTGAGCCACTAGGAAGCTCGGCGACCCGGTGCAGATCCCAGACCTTGTCGTAAAGGGTGCCGGCGCTCAAGAACGTTCCCCAATCTGGAAGGCAGCCTAAAACTGAGGGCGATGGGCGCCGGGTGAGGAGTCCGTCGTTAGGGCGTCGAGCCGCAAGCGCAAGCGATTGAGGGCTTCGCCAGCTCCAACCGCCTGGATCCAGGCCCGCCCCCGCGTCGCCCCGGCCTGCCACAGACCCGAATCGCAGTCCACCGCTGCACCAGCCATAGGCCCAGCAACAGCGATGAAAACCGTGCCTACCGGTTTTTCGGCGCTGCCGCCCGTCGGGCCGGCAATGCCCGTCACGGCGATCGTCCAGCTGGCGCCGGTGCAGCGCTGAACCCCTGCGGCCATGGCCCGGGCCACGGGATCACTTACGGCCCCATGGCGTTCGAGCAGGTCAGCTGGCACCCCCAACAACTCCTGTTTCAGCGCGTTGGCGTAGGCAATCACGCCGCCAAGGAACACATCCGACGCCCCCGGCACGGCCGCCAGGGCCGCCCCGAGGCCGCCGCCGGTGCAGGACTCGGCCACCGCCAGGGTTTCGCCCCGTTGGCGAAGGCGCTCGATCAGCACCGAGGCGAGCGAATCGCCATCGGCGCCATAGCAATGGGAGCCGGTGCGCTGGCGCAACTCCG
>CAINZT010000142.1 GCA_903855705.1 uncultured Synechococcus sp. | reverse complement strand
GTGGTTGCGGCCTTCGCCCAGGCCAGTGGTCGGCCCGTGCCCTATCAGCTGGTGAATCGCCGCGCTGGCGATGCGGCCTGCTCCTTGGCGGATCCAGCCTTTGCCACTTCCAGGCTGGGCTGGAGCACCCAGCGCAGCCTGGCCGAGATCTGCCGCGATGGGCTGGGCCTGGCAGCAGGCCAATCCCAATGGGTACAGCAGCTGAAGCCGGGGGCTGGTTCTGAATCCCGCCAGGCTTGGCACGCTTTGCGGCACGGCGCGCGTGCTTTTGCTCCGAAAAGCCTAAGATTTTTGCAGATGCGCTGAATGTCCCATGGCTGTTCTGGAGCGACAGCAAGACGCCTCGGCGGCCGATGCGCGCCTGGTGGCTGAGGCCTGTTTACGTGCCGCGGCTGAGGTGGGCCTGTCCAAGGAGGAGCTGGGGGCGATCGTTGGGCGGCATCGCACCAGCCTGGAGCGCACTGGCTTGCCGCCAGAAAGCAAGGAAGGGCAGCTCGGTTTGCTGTTTCTGCGCGTGATGCGCAGCTTGGATGCCTTGATGGGATCTGATCTGGAACTGATGCGTCACTGGCTGGAGCAGCCCAATCGCCACTTGGGCGAGCAGGCGCCGCGCCAGCTGCTGGCTTCGGTGGAGGGTCTGGCACGGGTCGCGGCCTATCTCGACGCCATGCGTGCCTGATTGTGATCTGCAGGCCGCCATCCAGCCCCTGGCGGGCTCGGTGGTGCGCATCACGGATCGCCAGGGCTACCAGGCTAGTGAACGCTGGACGGATTCACTACAGGAGCAGGTCCTGTTGGAGGCCCTGATCGAGCGGGTCAAACCACCGGCTCCGCCGGGTCAGCACCGGCTGCTGACCACCCCTTTTCGCTACCCGCCGTTGCGCAGCGGCTCTCGCTTCACCGCCGCTGACCAGCGGGAGCTTTTCTACGGGGCAAGGGGCCTGGGCACCGTTTTGGCCGAGCGGGCTTTCCATGCCCTGCGCCTCCTGCACGGTTCACCGCTGCCGGCAGGGAAGGTCATCCAACGCCAGCAAACGTCGTTTCAGGTGGAGATCGCAGTGGCGCGGGGCCTGCAGCTGCACCATTGCCTCTCCTCCGCCCAACTGGCGGCTGTGACCGATCCATGCAGCTACCAAGCCAGCCAGGCGCTGGGGCGGCAGCTCCGTCTGCTCGAGGTGGAGGCCTTCGCAGTGCCCTCGTCGCGCGCCCCCTTGGAGCCACCCTGCGTGGGGATTCTCACCCCTGGGGCCTTTGCCAGCACTCCGTTCGACTTTCAGGACTGGGCTCTGGAGATCCGCCCAGACGGGGTGACGTTTGCCTCCTTTGGCCTGAGCCAGCTGATCACCCTCTCGCGGGAGCAGTTCCTGGTGGAAGGCCGCTGGCCGGATCCTGTTTCAGGTTGACCATGCCCAACCACCCTGGCCACAACCGCTTAGCGCACACCCTGCCGCGGGTGGAAGGGCTGCTGGCCCTCAAGGGTGAGCAACTCAGCAACGCCACGCTGTTCGAATGGCTGGAACCATTCATCGGTGTACCCGCTGAGCCCGCGATGGCCTTAAGGTTTGTCTATCACTGGGCTACCTGGGTCTCCAAGCCCTTCTGAATTGTCACGTTTGGAGCTTGAGTGGGATGAAAACAAAAGCCAACAAACCCTCCAAGACCGTGGTTTCGACTTCGGCTTCGCTGCCCAGGCGTTCCTGGATCGTGAAGCCTTCAGGGAAGTCGATATCCGGCTCAATTACGGCGAAGATCGCTTTCGGCTCTACGGAAGGATCAAGCAGAAGCTCTTCGTTGTTGTCTACACCGAAAGGCAAGGGCGTATCAGAATCATCTCCGCTCGAAGAGCCAACACTCGTGAGATTCAGGTGCACAGCCAGCGGCGAGCTGATGCGTCAGAAACCTGATGGCAGTTGGGAAGCCGCCACTTCGCAGGTGGACTGGGACAAAATCGACAGCACGACTGAAGCTGAGATCGAGCGACAGGAGATCGCTGATTTAGTGGAAGCAGCTTTGCAACGCCAAGCGGGTGGGATCGCTGCTCTGGCTGCCCGCTTGGAAGTGAGTCCGTCGTCCGTGAGGCGTTGGCGCCGGGCGCGTGTGATGCCTTCGGTTGCTCATCAGCAGCGCCTACATTATGTTCTAACCACCTTGTAGGCCTGGCCAAGTCTCGGATCTTTTGAAGATCCTCAATGTTGCTGTTTTAGGTGGAGGCCTTCGAAGTGCCCTCGTCGCGCGCCCCCTTCTAGCCACCCTGAGTGGGCATTCCCACCCCCGTGCCAACAATCTGGCGCTCTACGAGCGCTGCAGCGATGCCTGGGAGGAGGAATTGCTGGGTGATCTGATGCATTGGCCAGCCGCCAGCCCTGAGCCCGCCGTACTGGAGCTTCTCGATGCCCACGGCTGGGGCCTGGTGGGCTGACGGCAAGCCGCCAGTCGGAATCTGAGTTCAAGCTGGCAACCACTCGAGGCGATGGAGTCCTGAAAGGTCCAGTTGTTGTCTCTTCAACCACAGGTCGTGGTGGTCTTGCAATGCCAGCCAGCTTTCAGCGCTCCTTCCCACCACCCGCGACAGACGCAGGGCCATATCTGGCGTCAGCCGGCTTTGGCAGCTGATCAAACGCTGCAGGGTGGAAGCAGAAACTTGAAGGCAGCCAGCCAGTTCGCGGATTGAGATGTTGCCAGGTTCCAAGTAGAGCTCCTGAAGGAACTCGCCGGGATGGGGTGGGTTGTGTAGAGCCATTGGTGGTAATCCTCGTAATCGAGAATGTAGTCTCGCAACGAGCAACAATGGGAGGATAAGGTAAAAATCCCTCCGCTTGCCACATCTAGCCAAGCCTCGTCCGATCGGGATAGGGCTGGACGCAGAAGCCCTACAGCCGATCTGCCCGACCTTGATTTTGAGCTGATCCTGGCAGGACCAGTCCGAGTTGGCTTTGTCCGTTCGGATCTGCCATACTGACAAAACCAATTCTTGGGGTTGCCTGTATGGCTGGGCAAGGGCTGGGCTCTGGCTTGGCGTCAGCGTCCCTGGCGGATGATCCCCAGGCTCAGGAGCTGCTGGGTCGCGTTAACCAGCTGGTGCTGCGCAAGCTGGCCTCCCCCGGTGGGCCTGTGCAGGAGATCAGCCATCGGCCATCAGCGGTGGCACTCGATGATCTGAGCCTGCTCACCGAACTGGTGATCGACGCCTGGCGGCGGGAGCCCGTGCCGCCGTCCCGCGAGGTGCTGCTGCGATTGCGGGGAGAACAGGCCCTGATGCAGCTGCTGCAGGCGAGTGGGGGCAGCTTCAGCCTGGCGGAGGTCCAGCAGCTGCTCGGCCTCAGCGGTGAAGGCGTGCGCAAGCGGCGCGATCGCAAGCGGCTGCTCGGCTGGCGCCATGGCAAGCAAAGTATGTATCCGGTCTTTCAGTTCGATCTGGCCGCTGGACGGGTGTGGTCCGGCCTGGAAACGGTGCTGCTTCTGCTCGATACCGATAGCGGCCCGGCCCAGCTGCGCTTCTTCCTGAGCCCAGACCCGGAGCTGGGCGACACACCGGCCAGCCTGCTATGCAGGTCGGAACCGGTTGATGTGGAGGCGGTGAGCCGTAAGGCGCGCCAATTTGGCTGCCAACTGGCCCGCTGAGTGAGCCTGCCGCTGCCCCCGAAGCAGCAGGCCCGTGGCCTGCGCTTGCACGCCATCGCAGCTGGCAGCCAGTGGACCCGCATTCACCGTTGCAGCCATGCCACGGCACTGCATTGGGGCCGCCACGATCAAGGCCGTTGGAATGCAGCCGATGGTGGGTTTGGCGTGCTCTACCTAGCCAACACCCTTGAGACAGCCTTCGCCGAAACCTACGGTCATCAGGTGATGGACAGCCATCTGCCTGCAGGGTTGAAGTTTCTCTCCCGCCAGGAACTGGAGGAACGCTGCATCAGCAGGATCACGGCCACCCGTGACCTGCAGGTGCTGGATTTGAGGGGCCCGGCGCTGACCAGGTTGAATCTGGATGCCCGGCTGCTCACCACCCGCGAGCAGCTGCCCCTGTGTCAGGCCTGGTCGGGCTGGTGGCACAACGCGGTTGAGCAGCCCGATGGCCT
>CAINZT010000141.1 GCA_903855705.1 uncultured Synechococcus sp. | reverse complement strand
GCCAGCGGGGCTCGGTTGGCAGAGGCGCCAAGGGGGGGATCCGGCAGGCGCCCATTCTGCGTCGAATCGGCCCCCCTGCCCATGGACATGGCTGTTTCCGGTCAGCAGGCTGTTTCCGGTCAGCAGGCTGTTTCCGGTCAGCAGGCTGTTTCCGGTCAGCTGGCTGTTTCTGGTCAGCAGGCTGTTTCCGGTCAGCTGGTTGATCCCGATCACCTGGTTGCTTCCGCTCAGTGTCTTGGGTCGTCGTGCCTGTGCGTTGTGAGACCTGAATGCCTGGGTCCAGCTTTAACCTGCCTTGATGCCCAGAACCGACTCCGATCGCTGGCCTACAGCCCTGCTTTGGGATGTCGATGGCACTTTGGCGGAAACGGAACTCCAGGGCCATCGCCTCGCCTTCAACCGCGCCTTTGCCGAGGCTGGTCTGGGCTGGCACTGGGACCCTCCCACCTACAGGACCCTGCTGGCCATCAGTGGGGGCCAGGAGCGCATGCGCCATTACGCCCTCAGCGTGGAGGGCCATGAGCCCGACGCCGATCGCATTGCCGCCTTGCAACGGTCGAAACAGGGCCATTACCGCCAGCTGGTCCTGGCCGGGGAACTGCAGTTGCGCCCTGGTGTTGCCCGCCTGATGGGCGAAGCGGCCACCGCAAGCGTTGTCCAGGCCATCGTCACCACTAGCGGCCGAGACGCGGTGGAACCCCTGTTGCAGCAGCTGTTGCCAGAGCTCAGGCCCCAACTGGCCCTTCTGGTTTGTGGAGAGGATGTGGTGCGCAAGAAGCCCGATCCCCAGGCCTATCGGCGGGCCCTCGAGCAGCTGAAGGTGGCTCCCGAAGATTGCCTTGCGATCGAGGATTCGCCCCAGGGTCTGGCCGCCGCCGTAGGGGCGGGCATCGCCACCTTGGTGACCCAGAGCCTGGCCACAGCCGAGCAGCCACCTGCCGCCTTTGCAGGGGCCGCCGCCCTGGTTAGCCACTTGGGCGAGTCCAACGAACCTGCGCTTGTCTTGCATGGTCCCCCTTGCCCAGGCGGTTTGATTTCCCTTGGCTATCTCCACCAGCTGTTGCAGCCATGAGCCCCCCGAAGCTGCAAAGCACCCGGTTTGAACTGCTGCTGGGCCAGTTGGTCAGTTCTTTAGTCGGCAACCTGCGCGGCACCTGGCGCCGACGCAGCTTGGGCGTGTTGGCCCTGTTGGTGGGTCTCTACGCCGGTAACAACCTCACGGCCTATTACCTGCAGATGGTGGGCCACCGTCCGGTGGTGGTGTTGATCTGGTTGTTGGTGATCGAGGTCGTGGTGCGCCTGCGCAGCCGCCTGGTCGAAGACGACCCCTCCCTGGCGTGGATCGTGGTCGACAACCTGCGCATCGGCCTGGTCTATGCGGTGCTGCTGGAGGCCTTCAAGCTGGGATCATGAGTTTTGAAGCCTCCCTGCTCGCCAAGCTGATCGAGTTGGTCCGCCAGGGGAAGCGCCCGGTGATTGGCCTCAATGGACCCGTGGGCGCAGGCAAATCAACCCTGTCCAGACGCTTGGCAAACCAGGCCGCCACCCAGGGGCTTCGCCTAGCCGTTGCCTCAATCGATGATGCCTACCTCCCCTGGGAGCCTCGTTGTCAGGCGATGGTCGGGAACCCCTTTGGGGTTGATCGGGTGCCGCCGGGAAGTCACGAGCCTGGCCTCCTGGTTGAGGCGATTGACCAATGGCGCAGCGATAGCCCATGGCGCAGGGACAGCCCCGGCCTGCTGAGCTTGCCCCGGTTCGATAAACGCCTTCGTCAGGGCGCTGGCGATCGATGCGGCTTTAGCCAGGAGAGTGCCGATGGTTTGCTGCTGGAGGGCTGGTTGATGGGCTGCCGCCCCATTGGGGATCAGCAGATCGGCGCCGCAAGGGCGGTAGAGCCGCGCCTACTGGGCTCTCCTGTGCTGAGTCCGGCGGAGTGGGCTTGGCTTCCCCATTGGGACCAGGCCCTAGGGCCCTACCAATCCCTCTGGCAACGGCTCGATGGGCT
>CAINZT010000140.1 GCA_903855705.1 uncultured Synechococcus sp. | reverse complement strand
GGTGCGGCAGGCGTTCTGGTAGCGGCGCCGGGAGGCCAGATCGCCCCGGGTGAGCAGCACCTGGGCGACGCTGCGGCCGTGGCTGGCAAAGCTTTGGTCGTAGAGGCCCATCAGCCGCCCCTGGCCCACGGCGGCGGCGGCCTGGAGGGCCTCCAGCTCCCGGGGGCGCTCCTGTAGGCCCAGGGCCTGGCAGCCCAGGCCGACGGCGCCGCTGGTGACCAGGGCCACCGGTTCGCCCCGCTGCCAGAGGCCGCTCAAACTGGCGGCCAGATCGGCAATCACCGCGGCAGTGCTGCGGCCCTCCTGCCCGCGCAGGAGGCTGGTGCCCACCTTGATGACCCGGCGCTGTCCCATGGAATGAATGGCGGCTAAAGCGTTTCGGCTAGGGCAACTGGGGTAGTGAAATTCGGCTAGGGCAACCTGGCTAGTGCAACTCGGCGCCGAGCCAGCGGGCCAGACGCACCTCGGTGGCCTGGAGCCGGTCCCGTTGGCAGGGCTGGCCGGCCCCATCCACGGGCTTCACCAACACCGTGAATAGGCCCATGCGGTTGCCGGCGAGCACATCGGTGAATAGCCGGTCCCCCACCAGGGCGACCTGGTCATGGGGCAGCTGCAGGTCGGCCAGCACCCTTCTCAGGGCACTGCGCCGGGGTTTGCCGGCCGCCGTGGTGAAGCTCACCCCCAGCTGGCGGGCCACCGATCCGATGCGCTCGCGCGAGGGGTTGTTGCTGAACAGGTGCAGGTGCAGTTCGGCCTTGGCCTGCTGCAGCCACAGCTCCACCGACGCCGGCAGCTGGGCCTGGCGCCGGGGCAGCAAGGTGCGATCCACATCCAGCACCAGGGCGCGGATCCCCTGGCGCCGGAAGGGCTCCAGCGGCAGTTCGGCCAGGGTGCCACTGGCAAGCCAGCTCGGTTGCAGCAGGCGGGTCAAGCTCACCCGCCGATCTCCCGTTCGTCCAGTTCGGCCTCGATCCGGGGCTGGATGCGCTCGAATTCCTCGTCTTCCACCAGCACGCCAACGCCGTCTTCCAGGCGGGCCACCACAAAGAAGGGATCGAGCGGGATGTAGAGGCCGTATTCCTGGTCGCCGGAGCGGAACTGGATCAACATCTCGTAGAGGTCGCTGTCGTCCTCGTCGTCCTCGCCCTCGAGTTCGTCCTCGAGCTCGTCGAGGTCGGGCTCATCGAGTTCGCCACTCACGGTCAGGGTCACGGCCGAGCGCACCAGGGTGAGGTCGTGTTCCTGTAGCACCACATCGGCTACCGACAGGATCGCCTCGGCGCCATCGAGCTCTTCGATCACCTCGTCTTCGCCGTCCTCGTCGGCGGCGATGCGCACCAGGCAAACCGGGGTGTCCACGGGGGTGAGCAGGGCGTAATCGTGGCCGTCTAGGGGGATCAGCTGCTCAAGGAAACAAAGCAGTTGCAGGCCCTGGCTGTCTTTGACGAGCACCGTGGGCACATCACCGGATCCGGAGGAATTGGGGCCTTCGGCACTCATGGGGAATTTTCAGACCTCTTCAGAGTGTCTCAGAGCGTTCCCCTTGGCCACGGCAGCGTCCAAGACAGGGTCCTGGTCGGCGTCCCCTTCTGAGGCCCCATTCGCGCCGTTTCCAGCGGCCCCACTAGGAGCTCCAAGCGGGGCGCCGAGCATGGTGGCTTCCGGACCTTCCTGCAGCCATTGCTGCAACAACAGGGCGGCGGCAGCGCTGTCCAGGGCGCCCGTGCGGTCGCCCTGGAGTCCGTGCAGCTCTGCCGCGGCCCAACTACTGCCGTATTCGTTCACCCAGGCCAGGGGCAGCTCTAGGGCCCGGGCCAGGCGCTCGCCATAGCGGCGGCAATGGAGCGCCTGCTCGGTGGGTTGTTGCTGGGCATCGAGGGGCAGGCCCACCACCAGGGCCCGTACCCGCCGCTGGCTCACCAGCCGCTGGAGCTGGGCCAGGTCGTCTGGGAAGCGGCCGCGGCGCAGGGCCGGCAGGGGACTGACGCAGATGCCCAGGCCATCACAGCCGGCCAGACCGATGCGGCGCCGGCCCACATCGATGGCCAGCACCGACCGGGGCACCGGTGGCCGGCGGGACGGGGAGGCCGTCAGCGGCCCAGGGGGGTGGGCATGGGCCGGCGCCGGGGCTGCCATTGGGCCACCACCGCCTCCAGCCGCCGGGCCATGGCGTCGTTGGCCTGGGGAATCTGGCGCCGCCAGACGCTGCGGCCCAGCAGCACCTCCTCGCCCAACCGTTCGAGGCCGAGCTGGTGCAGCCAGCCGTTGAGCTCGCCAGCCAGCAGGTCGCTGCGGATTAGGCAGGCCCCACTGCCGGCCGTGGCGGCCAGCAGCAGCTGTTCCAGGGGCGCGCCGATCAGGTGCTGCCAGAGCGGATGCAAGGTCAATTCCACCTCGGGCAGCCCGGCGCTGCAGCGCCGCAGCCGCCGCACCGCAGCCACGGCCACCTGGCGGTTGGTGTCCACCAAGAGCAGGCTGGGGGCCTGGCCCTGGTCGAGCAGGTCTTCGCAGCGCCGATCGAGCAGCTGGCGCAGTTGGGCCGGGCAGCTGGCCTGCTCCAGGTGCCAGAGCAGGGCGCCCTGGCGGCGGTTGAGGGGGCGCAGTTGCAGGTCGGCGGGTAGGCCCCGGGTGGCCGGTTTGGCCTGGGGGGGCTGCCAGCGCCAGAGCATCTCCTGGCGTAGGGGCTGGAAGCCCAGTTGGCGCAGCAGGCCCTGGCGTTGCAGATCGAGGCTGGAGCAGCTGGCGATCCAGCTGGCGGCGCTGCGGGCCCGGGGAATCGCTTCGCGCACGAGGGCCGATTCCAGGGCTGCGGCGCCGATCTCGGCGGCCGCCAGGCAGGCCTCGGCGCTGCGCAGGTGCTGCAGTTCAAAACAGCTACCGCTGCGGTTGAGCCGTTGGCTCACCACCAGGCCCAGGGGCTGCTGGGGATCCCGATAGGCCACAAGCACCTCCGGTGCCAGGGGCCGCCGGGCCGCCAGGGCATGGAGCAGCTGCTCGGGCCCTTTCAGCAGCAGGGCCCGTTGCAGCAAAGGTTGCAGATCCAGGAAGGCGGGGTCCTGGAGCAGGGGCATGTGCCAGCCCCGCAGCGTTTCAATCACCAGGGGAGGGGCCGATGGCGACAGCAACGGGCCGTTGGCACCAGCGGGGTCGCGGCGGACCGAAGCGGCCAGGGGAAAAGGTGTCGGCTCGTTCGGCACGGGCATCGCCCAGATCAACAGGCCTGCATCGATGCTATCGACCTCCTAAGCCTATCGACGCCCCAGCGCTAGCGACGCACCAGCACTAGGGGGGTGCGTTCGTTGGCATTGCCAGCCGGGTTCGGCCGCAGGGCCCGTTGCAGCAGGGCTTCATCGCAGCCGGGACTGGAGGCCAGTACCTTCACCCGCCCCAGGTCGTTGACATCGACCACGGCCACGGCCACCCCCAGTTGGGCGGCCAGCTCGCGGCAGAGCTCGGCGGGGCGCTCGGGCCCCAGCACGATGGTCTGGTCGTAGGGGGGCGTGGTGCCGGTGATGTCATCGATCAGGCGGGCCTGGTCGCCAGCGAGGCGATAAAACCAGCCCTTGCTGCCTACCAGCTTCAGGGCCATGCCCACCAGCCAGGCACAGATCACCCGGGCCGGCCCGACTAGGTCGATCAGGCTCTGCAGGCCGCAGGCCGTGGCCAGGCTGCTGGTGGGATGGAAGACGCGGCAAAGCAGCCGGGCCAGGGCCGAGGGCTCCACCGTGCTCGGGTGGTGGTAGCGCCCTTGCATCACCGCCAGGGGCGTTTCACCGATGGTGAGCACGTCGCCGGGCAGCAGGAGGGCGCCGGCGTAGTGGCGCAGCACCGCGGCTGGATCGTCGAGCACCCCCAGCAGGTGGGTGCGAATCGGCAACACCTGGCTGTCATCGCCCTGGCGCCAGAGGGCACTTGCTGGAGCGAGGGGCTCGGGCCGGCGCAGGGGAACCAGCACGCCATCACGGCGCTGCAGGCGGCCAAAGGGTCCGTAGTTCACCCAGTCGATGTCGAGCCAGAGGGTGTCGAGCAGGGGGCCGATCGGGGTTTCGGCCGGGGCATTGAGGCGCAGGCTGATCCGGGCTGTCGTGCTTTTGCCGCCCTTGACGATGTAGGCGAACCAGTAGCCATCGGGCCGGGCCGCCTCATCGGGGTGGTCGGGATCGATCTGGATCTGGATACCCACGCCATCGAGCCGGCCCTGGCCCAGCAGGGTGGGCAGCACCTGGAGCTCGGGCACCATCACCTCCATGCGGGGGTGGGGGTTGCTGATCTGGATCTCGCCCTCTACCACCAGGCTGTTGTTGGCTTCGCTGCGCACCTGCCAGGCGCCACTGCGCAGCCGCAGGGGCGAGGCCGGCCGCAGCCGGTGGCGCAACTCCATCACCACCAGGATCAGGCCGAACAGCAGGGCGCCGGCCAGGACCAGGTTGATCAGGGGATGGAGAGCAGGCACATCCATGGATCGATGACTGCGGGAGCGTAGGCGTCCCCGGCCCGGGCCGTCGCAGGGGGGCCGTTGCTGGGGCTTAGGCCTGCCGGCTTCCGATCATCTGGTCCGGCTGCACGAGTCGGTCAAACTCCTCTGCGCTGATCTCGCCCAGGATCAGGGCGGCTTCTTTGAGGCTGAGTTGGTGTTGGTGGGCATGTTTAGCGATCGCCGAGGCCCGGTCGTAGCCGATTGCTGGGGTGAGGGCGGTCACCAACATCAGGCTTTGATCGAGCAGCTGGCCGATGCGGCTGCGGTCGGCCTCTAAGCCCTCGATGCAGTGCTGGCGGAAGCTGTGGCAGCCCCCGGCCAGCAGGCCGATGCTTTCCAGCAGGTTGGAGGCGATCAGGGGCTTGAACACATTCAGTTCGAAATTGCCCTGGCTGGAGGCCATCTGCACGGCGGTGTTATTGCCCATCACCTGCACACACACCATCGTGAGGCTCTCGCACTGGGTGGGATTCACCTTGCCCGGCATGATGCTGGAGCCCGGTTCATTTTCCGGCAAGATCAATTCCCCCAGGCCGCAGCGGGGCCCACTGGCCAGCCAGCGGATGTCGTTGGCGATCTTCATCAGGCTGCCGGCCAGCACCGTGAGGGCGCCGTGGGCCGCGGCCAGGGCCTCCTGGCCGGCCAGGGCCTGAAACTTATTTTTGGCGCTCACAAACGGCTGGCCCAGGCGCTCGCTCAGCCGGGCCGCCACCGCCTCGCCGAAGCCGGCGGGGGCATTGAGGCCGGTGCCCACGGCCGTGCCGCCGATCGCCAGCTCCCGCACCCGCGGCAGGCTGGCGGCGATGCCTTCGAGGGCGATCTCCAGTTGGGCCACCCAGCCGCCCATCTCCTGGCCCAGGCTCAGGGGCACCGCATCCTGCAGGTGGGTGCGGCCGATCTTGATCACATCGGCAAACCCCTGGGCCTTGCGATTGAGGGCCTCCCTGAGGGCCTCCACGGCTGGCAGCAACTCATCACTGAGGGCTAGGGCCACGGCCAGGTGCAGGGCCGCCGGGAAGGTGTCGTTGCTCGATTGGCTGAGGTTGACGTGGTCGTTGGGATGGACGGGCTGCTTGCTGCCCAGCTCGCCGCCCAGGGCTTCGATCGCCCGGTTGGCGATTACCTCGTTGACGTTCATGTTGGTCTGGGTGCCGGAGCCGGTCTGCCAGATCCGCAAGGGGAACTCGCCATCGAGCTCGCCCTGGGCCACCCCATCGGCCGCGGCCACGATCGCTTTAGCCAGCTCGGGCGCCAGCTTTCCCATCGCCAGGTTCACCTCGGCGCAGGCGGCCTTGAGCTGGCCAAAGCCATGGACCACCGCCAGGGGCATCCGCTGGCCAAAGGGAAAAAAGTGCAAGGAGCGTTGGGTCTGGGCGCCCCAGTAGTGCTTGGCCGGCACGGCAACCGTGCCCAGGCTGTCGCTTTCCAGCCGGGTTGCAGCAGCCCCTGAACCCGGGACGGAACCCCCACCTTGGGGGGTTTGGGAGGAAGGGGGGGGCGTCATCGGCAGCGGGCTCTTGAACCGATCATCGGGAATAGGTGATCTCGCTGTTGAGCTCGTTGAACTCGTTGTTGCTGCTGGTGCCTTCCCCCTGGGGCTTGAGGCCGGTGGCGCGGCTGAGGGCGGCATTGATCCCATCGATGTTGATGGCGCCGCTGCCATCAAAAATCACCTTTCCCTGGGCATCGAACACCACCACCTGGGGGATGGAGCCCTTCCAGTAATGGGCCGGATCGCTGGGGCCGCCGTCGGCGCGGTTCTGCAGTTCGTCAGTGGAGACCAGGATCAGTTCGGCGCTGCGCAGCCAGAGTCGCTGCAGTTCGTTGAACACCGGCGCGAAGCGCTTGCTGTCGGCGCTGTCATCGAGATAAAAGCCCAGCACGGTGACGCGGTGGTCGCTCAGGGAGTCGGCCAGGCTGTTTCTGGGTGGCACCAGGGAGCCGTTGCCGGCATAGAGGGCGTAGATGTTGCCGTCGTAGCTGTTGGTGTCACGGGCCGCCCAGGCAGCCGAAGCGCCGGGCCCCGGCAGGATCCAGGTCAGGCAGAGCAGCAGACCCAAGAGCAACAGCCGGGCCGGGGAGCGGAGCATCAAGGAAGCCGGATCAAGGGAGCCGGGACGATGGCGCCATTGTGGCCTTCTGCCTTGAAGGATCTGCGGCCCCAAGCCGACTGGCTAGCTGCGGCCAAGACTGCGTCCCATCCCCTGGAGGATGCCGCGGCCGACTAGGCCGATCGCCCGGCCGATCACTTGGGTGAGTAGGAGGCCCACCAGGTCGCCCGTGCGGCGGATTAGGGCATGGAGCTGGGGGGCGATCGCATCGCGGCTTTCCAGGGCCAGGGTCACCAGCTGCTGCAGCCAGCCCAGCCGCCGCAGTTCCTGGTCCCGGGGTTCGGTGAGCAGCAGGGGTGTGATCGCTCCCCCCTGGAGGCGATAGAGCAGTCGGCGGCTCTCATAGAGCTGGATGGGCCGCTCGAACCAGCCGCTCCAGCGTTGCTGGGCATTGAGTTGGTTGCGCAGCCGCTCGAGATTGCGGGTGGCGAGCAAGTCGTCGCTGAGCAGGTAGCGGCGCAGCTCGGGCCAGGTGCTGCAGCTGGCTAGCAGTTCGGCGCTGATCAGTTCGGCCGTGCGGATCAGCCAGTTGCTGATCAGGGCCTCTAGCTGCAACAGGGCCGGGGGTTCATCGGGCGCCAGCAGCTGGCCATTGACCAGCAGGGGCTGGCCCTGGACCAGGGCTAGCAGCATGGGCAGGGGCGAGGGCAGTTCGGGATCGTCGAGCTCGAAATCCCCCTCCTTGGCCAGGGTGATCGCCACCGGCAGCAGGCTGCCCTCCTGGGGCAATTGCACGTATTGGCCGGCCATGGCGCTGAGGGCCAGGCGCCGCAGTTCCGGTTGGAGTTGTTGCCAGCGCTGGGCCAGCTCCTCACCCCGCAGCCGCTCATGGCGCAGGCGGGTGAGCAGCAGATCCAGGTGACTGAGCAGGGCCAGCAGCAGGTCGCGGCGGTGCTGGGGGGCCAGTCCTTCGAAGGCGAGCAGGTGGCCACTGTTGTTGCGCAGGCCCACTTCGGCGGCCTGGTCGAGCCGTTGGCGGATGGCGAGCCAGACCCCTAAGGCGGTGCGGTCCCGCAGGGTGATGGCCGTGGCACTGGGGAAGTCGCTGGTGGTGCCGGAGAGGGTGTTGCCCCAGCCGGCTGGCCCCACCGTCGCCAGGTCGTCAGCGCCTGAGTCTGGGGCCGGAGCGCTCCCCCAGGCCAGGCTGAGCGGTCCCCAAAGCCAGAGCAACAGGGCCCGGGCGGCGGCCAGCTCGCGCAGGCGGCCCTGCAGCAGCAGCTCGCTCAGGCTGCTGGGATCGGCCAAGGCCAGCCATTGGTGGCAGCGGGCTTCCTCAACCTGGATCTGTTGCAGCCCCGTTTGCAGGAGCCATTGACCCAGGCCCAGGGGTTGGCCATCCCTGGCCCTGCTCAGTTCGGGCTGCAGGTCGATCACACGCCCGCCCGCTAGCAAGGTGGCCACGGCCTGGCGCACGGTCTCGGCGTCAGGCTGTTGCAGGAGGCCGGCAGCGGGCAGGCCCAGGAGAAAATCGGCGCCGTAGGGACCCTCGGACCCCATTAACACCAGCACCGGCTGGGGATGCCAGCGCTCCATCAGCACGCTCAGTTCCCGGGCCAGGGTTGGGGCGGGTAGGGATTGGCCCGGCGACCAGATCACCAGATCGGGCCGTCCCTCCAGATCACCCTCGCCGCAGGCCAGCCGGTAGGGGCCGCGGCTCCCAGGGGAGCCTGCAGCCTCGGCTGGTTCCTCGCCAAGGAGCCTGAGCAACCCTTCCTGCAGCAGCGGTGCAGCCAGTAACAGCAGTTGGGGATGCGGCTTGGCCTGGCTCGGGGTCACAGGGGCGGCACAACAGGGGCCCAACCTACCCAGGCTGGCTGCGCCATTCCAGCTGCAGTCAGGGCTTTCCAGCAGGGTTTTGCGATCCGTTCTTCCTGCCCATCAGGTTCCAGATCCAAAGCCGCCGTCAAGAGATTTCTGTAGAAACGGTTCAAAGAGCCTTGGCGGATGGGCGGCGGCTCGTGGCTGTTCCTAGGGGGCAGGCTTGCAGCCGGTTGGGCGCCCAGGCTGTAGATGGTGCCGGAGGCCGCTGGGGGACGTCGGTTGAAAAGGCCGCTCGGCCACCGCCGCACTTCAGCGGCGGTGGCCCGTGAGTTGCAGGGTGTAGGACTCGATTTCAAAGCCCGTGAGCGCTTCGATCCGGGCGATCAGGTCGGCGGGGAGGTGGATGTCTAGATCGAGGATCGCCCCGGACTCACTGCAGGTGAGATGGCTGTGGGGATCGCTGCGGTAGCCGTAGAGGCGCCCGGTGGCCCGATCGAGACATTCGATCACTCCGGCCGATTGCAGGGCCTCCAGGTTTTGATACACCGAGGTGTGGCCGATGGCCCGGCCTTCGGCATTGAGCTGCTCGAAGATGTCGCGGGCGCTGAGGTGGTCCTGGCTATCCCAGAGCAGGGAGAGCACCATTTTGCGTTGGCGGCTCAGGCGCATGCCCAGGTCGCGGCAGCGCAGGAAGGCCCCGTCGAGGGACCCTGGCCCCTCTTCGGCCGTGCTGATCGCCACTCCATTGGAGCCAACGGAGAGGGCTTGCTGCGGAGCTGCCCCGTTGTTCACGGCCACGCCTGCCTGGTGTGACGCTGGCTTGCTGGCGGGCACCGGGGCAGGGTGAAGGTGTTTCTATGTTATAGACCCAAACCCCTGGCCAGGGGGGTCCTGCAGCCGGGCCGGCCCAATCGCTTGCAGGGCCTCGGCCAGGTCCACTTGGCCGTCATAGAGGGCCCGGCCCACGATCACACCGCTCACCCCCAGGGGCACCAGGGAGAGCAGGGACAGCAGATCGGCCAGGCTGCCGATGCCGCCCGAGGCAATCACTGGAATCGGGCTGGCCTGGGCCATGGCCCGCAGGGAGTCCAGGTTGGGGCCGGCCAGGGTGCCGTCGGTGGCGATGTCGGTGCTGATGATTGCCGCCACGCCGCTGCCCTCGAAACTGGCCGCTAGGGCCGTGGCCTCTATGGGGCTCTCGTCGATCCAGCCGCGGGTCGCCACCCGACCCTGTTTGGCATCGATTCCCACAATGATCCGGCCGGGATGGCGGCTGGCCAACTGGCGCACCAACTCCGGTTGCTCCACCGCCACGGTGCCCAGGATGACCCGATCGAGGCCAAAGGCCAGCAGCTCCTCGGCCCGCTCCGCCGTGCGCACGCCGCCCCCCAGCTGCACGGGAATGGAAAGGGCTGTAGTGATCGCCTTCACCACCCGATCGTTGGTTGGCTCACCACTGCGGGCGCCATCGAGATCCACCAGGTGCAGGCGGCTGGCCCCCTGGCGCTGCCATTCCAGGGCCTGGGCCACCGGGTCATCGCTAAAGCGGGTCACCTGGTCGTAATCGCCCTGGTGCAGCCGCACGCACTGGCCCCCCAGCAGATCGATGGCGGGAATGATCTCCATGGCAGGGGGGAGTCGGGTCGCTGGCGCCATCTTGGCCGCCGGGCCGGGCGCCAAGCCGGGTTTGAATGGCGCCAGTTTTGGGCTGGCGCGGTGCAGATTCTGGTGATGGGCGGCACCCGTTTCATCGGCAGGCCCCTGGTGGCCCAGTTGCTGGCCGCCGGCCACAGCCTCAGCCTGTTCACCCGCGGCCGCCAGCCGTTGCCGGACGGGGTTGAGCACCTCCAGGGCGATCGCACCACGGCCGAGGGCCTGGGCCTGCTGGCAGGCCGCAGTTTCGACGTCATCATCGACAGCTCCGGCCGGACCCTGGCCGACAGCCGCGCCGTGATCGAGCAGACCGGAGCCCCGAGCCACCGGTTCATTTATGTGAGTTCAGCTGGCGTGTATGCCGATAGCGAGCTCTGGCCCCTCGATGAGGACGCCCCGATCGATCCGGCCAGCCGCCACTCCGGCAAGGCGGACACCGAGGCCTGGTTGCGGGCCGAAGCGATTCCCTTCACCAGTTTCCGGCCTACTTACATCATCGGCGCCGGCAACTACAACCCCGTGGAGCGCTGGTTCTTCGATCGCATCGTCCACGGCCGGCCCGTGCCCCTGCCTGGCGATGGCACCACGATCACCCAGCTCGGCCATGTCGATGACCTGGCCAGCGCCATGGCCGCCAGCATCGGCGTGGAGGCGGCCGCCAACCGCATTTACAACTGCAGCGGCGAGCAGGGGGTCACCTTCCGGGGCCTGGTGGCGGCCGCGGCAATGGCCTGCGGCAAGGATCCCGCTGAAGTGGAAATCCGCAGCTTCGATCCTTCCCGCCTCGATCCCAAGGCCCGCAAGGCCTTCCCCTTGCGCCTGGCCCATTTCCTCACAGATATCCACCGGATCAAGCGGGAACTGGCCTGGGAACCCCGTTTCGACCTGGCCCGCAGCCTGGCCGATGCCTATGCCAACGACTACGCCCTACGGCCCCCCAGCAGCCCCGATTTCAGCGCTGATGGGGCCCTGCTGGCCTAGGTCCCCCCGGGGCGCGAACCAGCGCGCAGGTAGCCCAGGGCCGAGGTGAGGGCCAGCAGCAACGACGGCCAGAACAGCAGGAAGCCGCCCCAGTGCAGCCAGTCCACCAGGCCAAAGGCAGCGGGGCTGCCCAGGCTCCAGCCGCAGGGCCAGAGCAGCAGCAGCAAGGAGGCGAATTGCAGGATCGTCTTCGCCTTGCCGGCCGCCGAGGCCGGTCCGCCGCTGCCCTGGCCGGCGCGCCAGCCGGAGATCAGCAGTTCGCGGGCCAGCAGCAGCCACACGGCCCAAAGGGGCAGCAGACCCGTCGCCCCCAGCCAGAGCAAGGGCGCACTGATCAGGATCTTGTCGGTGAGCGGATCAAGCCGGGCCCCCCAGATCGAGCCGCCGCCGCTGCGGCGGGCCAGCCAGCCATCGGCCGCATCGCTCAGGCCCCCGAGCAACAACAGCAGCCAGGCCAGGGATTCGGCGCCGTTCACCAGGGCCAGCAGGAGGGGCAGGCCCAGGAGGGCCCGGCCCAGGGTGAGGCCATCGGCAAGCTGGCGGGCGCGAATCAGGGCAGCCATGCAAATGCTCCGCTCATCGGGCCAATCCTCGCCGCCGGCGCGCCCCGCCCCGGCGGGCACAATGGCCCCAACTGATCCGGATCCATGGTTGTGGCCCAGCGCGTCGCCGATGTGATGTCAACGCCGGTGATCAGCGTGCGCACCGACACCCCCCTACAGGAGGCGGTGCACCTGATGAGCGAGCACCACTTCAGTGGCCTGCCCGTGTTGGATGCCAGTGGCGCCCTGGTGGGCGAACTCAGCGAGCAGGACCTGATGGTGCGGGAAAGCGGCTTTGATCCCGGCCCCTACGTGATGCTGCTCGATGCGGTGATCTACCTGCGCAATCCCCTGCAGTGGGACAAGGAGGTCCATCAGGTGCTTGGGAACAGCGTTGGCGAGGTGATGGGCAGCAAGCCCCACAGCTGCAGCAGCGAGCTGGGCCTGCCCGCCGCCGCCAAACAACTGCACGACAAGAGCGTTCAACGCCTGTTTGTGCTCGAAGGAACCGAGTTGGTCGGGGTGTTGACCCGCGGCGACGTGGTGCGAGCCCTAGCCGCCGCCGGCTGAACCGGCAGGGCCTTGAGGCGCCGGTTGAAGCCCCCGCTGGTGCAGCCGGTGGCGCGTTAAGTCATCCCCTCAGCGCACTGGCGGTGGCGGCAACAGCGGGGGCGGCGGCACGACGGGGCCTGCTGCAGGCAGTTGGCTGGCGGGCGCACCAGCCGTGCTGCCTGGGGGTTCCTGGGGGCCGCTGGGGCCAGGAGCCCTTGACTCGCCGGGTCGCTGCTCCGGGGTCACCAGGCCATCGGCCGGGGAGCGGGAACAGTCCGCCCCTTGGCAGGGGGCGTTCGGGCTCTTGACCTCCTTGGGCAGGGTCTGGCCGTCCTCCAGCAACAGCGGGGCTGGCAGGTCCGGTGCCAGGGGCAGGGGCGTGGGGCTGGGGGCCGACGGCTGGTCGCTTTGTTGGAGCTGGCGCAGGGAGAAGGGATCGGCGGTGATAGGCGGTTCGCGCAGGGGCGAGCTTTGGGCCGGGTGCTTGGGACCCTTGCTGCCGCCATGGGGGGCCCAGATCATGCGCGCAATCGGCTCGACCCCCTGCTCCATCAAGCGGTTGAAGCCCGCCAAGGCCCGATCAAGGATCTGGCTACCCAGGGTTTTGCCGCATTGCCAAGGATTGGGGCAGCCCGCCTCCTCCAGGTGGGGGGAGAGGTTGGCGAGGAGGGAGCCCTGCAGGGGCACGGACCGTTCACTCAACCGCAGCATGTAGGGCACGTGCACAAAACTGGTGGCGCCGCCACTGATCCAGTTGGCATCGTCGTCATTGAAGCCCTTCACGCCCGGAATGATGAAGCGGCTTTTGGAGGCATGGTCGGGCAGGTAGGCCGCCAGTAGGCCCCGCTCCCGGGCTAGGGCGCGGGTCTGCTCCAAGGTCAGGCCATCGCGGCTCATTAACACTTCCAGCCGGCCATCGGAACGCAGGCCGATCACCATGCGAATTCTCGGCAGAAAATAACGAATCTGCTGGCCCATGCTGATGCTGTAGGCGCCCTTGTAGGCCGGCGGCGGTGCCTCCAGATCGTTGTAAATGCTATGGAGCCCGCCGATGAAGGTGTCATAGAGGGCGGCCCGTTGCGGCGTTAATTCGCCGTAGCCAAAGTCGACATGGCCGTCGTGGCGGATGCCCACATAGGCCCGTTGCCGGGAGGCGGTGCGGTTGATGCCTCGCCACACCTGATCCCCCAGTTTGATATCTCCCAACGGCACGGTGGTTTCCTGGCCGCTGCTATTGACATGGCGCTCATACATCGGCCCCGACACGTAGGCCAGGGCGGTGGGATCGCGATAGGCCTCCTGTTCCCGATCCCAGCCCTCAAGCAGGCCGATCCGCACCTTGCGCGGATCAAAGTCCAGGGCATACACCTCCTGGTCGGGGAGATAGCGAAAGGCTTTGCCCTGGGGACTGGCCTGCTGCAGGCTGTTGGGCGAAGGCCGCGGCGGCAGGGGAGGGGCAATCGCCACCAGGGCCACCAGGGTGCCCAGGGGAATGGCAATCACCAGCCAGCGTTTGCGTTGGTAGTGGGGTCGCTTCCGGAGGCGAGGCCGGACCTGGGAACTCTCCAAGAACTGACGACCCGCGGCCCGATGTGCTGCATAACGCTGGTCGTCGGGGGGGCCTCCCGTCAAGGGATCCAGCCTGGGGCAGGCCCCGTAGCGAAGCTCTTGCGCCTGAAACCCGTTAGCCCACGGCCATGGCCTGCTGGTAGGTGGGGTTCTCCTGGGTAAGGCGAATCGTGGCTTCTACGGCCGGCCAGGGGGAGAGATCGATCTGGGGAAAGAAGATCGGCAAGTAGGCGAGGTGGGCATTGATGGCGCAATCGGCCACGCCCCAGCTCCCCCCGGTGATCGATCCCCCTGGCACCAACAACCCATTGAGAATTCCCAGCAAGCGGGGGAATTCCGTTTCCCGCTGGCTGGGGTTGAACAGGGCCGTGGCCAAAGTGGCATTGGCAAACAGTATCCATTGCTGGGCCAGGGCCCGTTCGGCGTCACTAGTGAATTCCTGGCCGTAGCGCTCGGCCAAATAGAGCAGGATCGCGCCACTTTCAAACAGGCGCAGTTCACCCCCCGGTAGGGCTGGATCCCGGTCGATTAGGGCGGGCACCTTGCCGAAGGGATTGATCGCCAGAAAGGGGTCCTGGTGGTGCTCCTTGGCGCCCATGTCCACCAGGGTCCAGTCGTAGGCAATGCCCTTTTCGGCCATGTACCAGCGGGGCATTGAGGCGCGGCTGCGCAGGCCGCCAAACAGGGTGAGGCCCATGGCCAAAGGGGTGCAGTGCCCCTCCATCATCCAGCCCGCAAACGCCTTAGAACCCTGGGCTGCGCCCGGCGCCCACCCGGGCCGTTTGGCAGGCGGATTGGCTGGGGGCTGGGCCGGTTGATTGGCAGGGCCTTGGCGAATTCCCTGGGCCGGCCCCTGGCGCCAGTCCGGTCGACAATGGGGCTAAGCCGCGCGGGCCCCCTTGGTCGAGCAACCCAGTCCAGCAGCGGATGGCCCCCTCGCCGATCCCCCGGCGGGAGCGCTAGATCCCAACCGCGCCCAGGTGGCAGCCGAGGCCCCCTTACCCAGTGCCGAAAGCTTCCGCCGTCTGGCGCCCCACCTGGTGGTGCGGGCCCGCCGCGGCATTGTCGGCACGAGCCGCTATGCCACCCGGCTGCGGGAGGCCGTGCGTCAGGCCTCGGAAGACGGCCAGGCCAGGCCCGTGTTGATCAGCGGTGAGCCCGGCCTGGAGAAGGACAACCTGGCCGCCCTGATCCACTTCGGCTCGCCCGCCCGACGCCAGCTGATGGTGCGCCTTGATGGTGCATTGCTGCGCGAGGACGGGGCCGAGCTGTTTGGCTCCGCCAGCAGCGACGGGGCCGGTTCCCTGCTGGAGAGCCTCGGCAGTGGTGCCCTACTCATTGACAAAATCGACCAGGTGCCGGCCCCCCTGCAGCAGAGCCTGCTCAGCCTTGCCCGCACCGGCCAATGGCGCGCCGGCGGCCCCGGCGGCAGCCTGCACCAGTTCCCTGGCCGGGTGTTTTTCACCTCGGAAGTGGCCGTGCCGGAGGTGGATCGCCTCTGCCTCTCGATCCGGGTGCCGGCTTTGCGGGTGCGGCGCCAGGACCTGGGCGAGTGGGTGCGCTACAGCGTGCGCATGCGCAGCCGTGCCCTGGGCTGGCAGCAGCCTCCCCAGGTGCCGGAGGCGGTGATCCAGCGGCTGCAGAGCTACGACTTCCCCGGCAACCTGCAGGAGCTCGAAGAGCTGCTCAACCGGGCCCTGCAGCAGGCCCGGCCTGCCCCGGCCGGCCAGGGTGCCAAAGCCGCCGGTCCGGAGTTGGCCCAGCTGCCCGAGGAGGTCTTCTGGACCCCGGCGCGCCAACAGCGCTTCCGCTTCGACCTCTGGCGCTGGAAGCCCGGCCTGCGCGAGTGGCTGCGCAATCCCCTGGTCTGGAAGGTGGTGCTGTTCGGGCTGGTCAGCTGGCTGTTTGTGCTGGTCAACCTTTGGCTGTGGCTGGGGCCCCAGGACCGGGCCCACAACGGCGGCCTCACGCTCTTCTGGGCCTGGTGGTGGCCCCTGATCCTGCTGAGCTATCCGCTGGTGGGCCGGCTCTGGTGTGCGGTCTGCCCCTTCATGGTTTGGGGGGAGATCAGCCAACGGCTGGCCCGGCTGCTGGGCTGGACACCGGCGGAGTGGCCCAGGGGATCCAGCGACGATTGGGCGGCACCCCTGCTAGCGGCCGGTTTTGCCGCGATCCTGCTCTGGGAATCGGTCTGCGACCTGGAGAACACCGCCTGGATGAGCAGTTGTCTGCTCCTGTTGATCACCGCAGGGGCCGTGATCGGCTCCTTGCGCTTTGAGAAACGTTTCTGGTGCCGGTATCTGTGCCCGGTGGGGGGCATGAATGGCCTGTTCGCCAAGCTGTCGATCCTGGAACTGCGCGCCCAGGTGGGGACCTGCAGTGGCAGCTGCAGCACCTACGGCTGTTTCAAGGGCGGACCCGCCCATGGCGAAGGCTTGGCCACGGCCGGCTGCCCGCTGGGTACCCACCCGGCCCACCTCAGCAACAACCGCAATTGCGTGCTCTGCATGAGCTGCGCCCAGGCCTGTCCCCACCGCTCGGTGCAACTCAGCCTCCGGCCACCGGCGGCCGATCTGCAACGGGACTTGGACGCGCCGGAGGCGGAGGCGGGTCTGATCCTGGTGCTGGCGGGCGACCTGACCCTGCACCACTGGCAGCGGCTGCTGGGGGCGCTGCCCCTGGCCCCGTCCAGCCTCAGCGAGGGTCCGTTGCTGCCGCGGCTGGCCTTTGGCGCCCTGGCCCTGGCCCTGCCGTCCTTGGGCTTCCTGTTGATGCGGCCCTGGTTCACGCCCCAACGCCTGCGCCGCATTCTTTATGCCCTGCTGCCCCTGCTGTGGGGGTTGCTGCTGGCCCGATACCTGCCCCTGGGCATGGCCGAAGCCGGCACGGTTCTCCCTGTGTCCTTCGCCCCGATTCATGCCGCATTCGCCGCCCAGCTGCCGAGCTGGAGCGCCGATGGCCATGTGATCGGCTTCTGCCAGAGCGTGGCCGTGCTGGTCGGTTTGGCGGGCGCCTTGGTGCTGCTGCGTCGCCTGCTGCGCGCCGGCAGTTCTGCCCTACCGGCGGCCTCCTTACTGGCCCTGGCCCTGGCCGCCGGCGGCCGCTGGCTGGTGGCCCTGCCCTGAACTTGGCCGGTAGGGGCCCAGGCCAATCCCCCAGCTGGATCCCATTGGTGCGGCAGTCCTGAGGCGAGAGCCCTTCGGCTTGCCTGCGCTGGAGCAGGCTGGTTGCACTCGGGGATGCCCCCATGGTTCCTTGTCTGGATGGGGGGCTGTTGCCCGGCGACCAGCCCATTGACCAGTTGGCTGATCGGGCAACGGACCATCCCTCTAACCAAGCATCTGAGCTGCCATCTGACGCCTCACTTGCCCAGGCGACTCCCCTGATCGGGTTGCTGCAGGACTGGCTGGAACAGCGGCTGGCCAGCCTCGAAAACGCGGGGGCCTTTGAGGAGGCCTACGCCTTGCGCATGGAGATGGCGGATTGGCTGCTGGCCGAAGCCGGCTGAGGGATTGCCGGCCAGCCCCGAGAATCGGTCCTGTGTTGCGCCGCTTCCATGACCATTGCCCTGCTGATCGCCCTAGTTGGCTCCCTGGTGCTCATGACCGTGATCGTGCGGCGGCTTGAGCGCACCTGATCGGCCCCTTCGGTTCGTGCGGCCCCAGAGGTGAGTCCTCCTAAACCGTCTTCAAAATCGGTGAGAGGGGGGCAGATCCAGGGCCAACTCAGCGGCTCATCGCCAGCATGCGCTCGATCGGCGCCAGCGCCTGGAGTCTGAGCTCCTCATCGAGGTCGATGGCCGGAGCCAGGTTGTGGAGGCAGTCCCAGAGTTTTTCCAGGGTGTTGAGCCGCATATAAGGACAGGTGTTGCAGCTGCAGCCGTCCTGGCCGGGCACGGCGTAGAAGGCTTTTTGCGGCAGGGCCCGTTGCATCTGGTGCAGGATTCCTGGCTCGGTGAGCACGATGAAGGCCGGTGCCGGGCTATCGGCGGCGTGGCGCAGCAGGCTGCTGGTGGAGCCAATGAAGTCGGCCAGATCGAGGAGGTTTTGCTGGCACTCCGGATGGGCGATCACCTCGGCCTCAGGGTGATCGAGCTGGAGCTGGAGCAGGGCCTGCTCACTGAAGGTTTCATGCACCTGGCAGCTGCCGGGCCAAAGGCTTAGATCACGGCCGCTTTGGCGCTGCACCCAGCGGCCCAGGTTCTGGTCGGGGGCAAACAGGATCTGCTGGCCTGCGGGCAGCTGGTTGATCAGGTCCACCGCGTTGCTGCTGGTGCAGATCAGGTCGCTCTGGGCCTTCACCGCCGCCGAGCAGTTGATGTAGCTCACCACGTAATGGTCGGGATGGGCGGCGCGGAAGGAGGCAAAGGCCTCGGCCGGGCAGGCATCGGCCAGGCTGCAGCCCGCGTTCAGATCCGGCAGCAACACGGTTTTGCCCGGATTGAGGATTTTCGCCGTTTCGGCCATGAAGTGCACGCCGCAAAACACGATCACATCCGCGTCGGTGGCCGCGGCTTTGCGCGAGAGCTCGAGGGAATCGCCGATGAAGTCGGCGATGTCCTGGATGGCGGGCTCCTGGTAGTAGTGGGCCAGGATCACGGCGTTGCGCTGGCGCTTGAGTTCGGCGATCGCCGCTGGCAGCTCCGCCGCCGCCGGGCGGCCTTCCCGGACACCGTTCGCTGTGGCCTGGGATGCCGCGAAAACCAAGCGAAGCCTCATCTGATGCACAGTGGAGCCACCCTAGGCATTTTGGATGGCTGTGATTGGGGCATCAGCCGATCCGAATAGCGGCAAGACCCCGCAAAAGGACCTGCAGATCGCCATTGCTGGAGACCTGCACGGCCAATGGGATGGGTTGGATGAGGATCTTCTTGAACTGTTGCGGCCCGATGCCCTGATGGTGGTCGGCGACCTCAGCGATGGCCAGCAACTGATTGCGGCCCGCTTGGGTCGGCTCGAGCTGCCCATGGCCTGTGTGCTGGGAAACCATGACGCCGGCCGCGACGCGAGTGGCCGCACCCTGCAACAGCAGCTGGCCCTCCTCGGCGATCGCCATTGCGGCTGGGGTTTGCGCTGCCTGGATCCGCCGGGCCTGGCGGTGGTAGGAGGCCGGCCGGCCAGTGCCGGTGGTGGTTTCAGGCTCAACCCGGGCGCCTTGGCCGTGTTTGGTCCAGTGACCATGCAGGAATCGGCGGATCGGATCACGGCGGCGGCCCTGGCCGCCGATCCGGGGCTGCCCATGGTGCTGTTGGCCCATTGCGGCCCAAGCGGCCTGGGTAGCACCTGCGCCGATCCCTGTGGCCGGGACTGGAAAAAACCGGCTGTCGACTGGGGGGACCAGGACCTGACCATGGCGATCGAGCGCATCCGCCGCCACCGACCCCTGCCCCTGGTGGTGTTTGGTCATATGCACCACCGGCTCAAGCGGGGCCAGGGCGAGCGACTTAGCTTCCTGCGCGATCGGGCCGGCACCGCCTACCTGAACACGGCCTGTGTGCCCCGCCACGGCAATGACGACCAGGGCAGGGCCCTGCGCCACTTCAGCTGGGTCGTGCTGCGGGATGGCCAACTGCATCAGGCCAGCCACCGCTGGTATGGCAAGGGCGGACAGCTGCTCTATGAACAGCGGCTTTATCAGCAACCCGCGCCTGAGGTTCAGGCCCCTGAGCCAGCTCCATGCTGATCGTTGCCTGCATCAGCGGCCACGGCTACGGCCATCTCTCGCGCACGGCCTCGATCCTCACCGCTTTGCACCAGCTCCAGCCCGCCTGGCGCCTGCTGCTCTCCACCCCCTTGCCGGAAGCCACGCTTCGGCTCGCCTTCGGGCCGGTGCCGTTTGAGCACCGGCCCTGCCGTTGGGATGTGGGGGTGGTGCAGGCTGATGCCCTCGGCGCCGATGCCGCCGCCACCCTGGTGGCCCTAGCCGCCCTAGAGCGCCAGCTGCCCGACCAGATCAGCCAGGAGGCGGCCTGGCTGGTTGGCCAGGCAGAACCCTTGCTGGTGCTAGGCGATGTGCCCCCGTCGGCGGCGGCCCTTGCCCAGGCCCTAGGGGCACCGGTGATCTGGATCGGCAACTTCGGCTGGGATGCCATCTATCGGCCCATGGGCGGGTCCTTTGTTGCCTGGGCGGATCGGGCCCTGCAGGCCTATCGCCAGGGGGAGGCGGTGATCGAGTGCCCCTTCGCCATGGCCATGGACTGGGAGATCCCCCACTGGCCCGTGGGGCTGACGGCCGGCCGGCCTCGGCTCGATCCCGCCAGCTTGCGCCGCCTGCTGGCGATCGAAACGCCCACCGAGCGCACCGTGCTGGTGGGCTTTGGGGGCATGGGCTTTGCCCTGCCAGCGGAGCTGTTCAGCCGCTGGCCAGACCACCAGTTCCTGGTGACCGATCCGGAGCTGGCCGCGGCGGCCGCCAATGCATCCCTACTGAGCGAGGGGCTGCGGCCCCTGGATGCCATGCCCGTCTGCGGCCGGGTGCTGACCAAGCCGGGCTACAGCACCTTTTGCGAGGCCCTGTCCCAGGGATTGGGGGTGCACCTGGTGCGCCGCGACGGTTTCGCCGAAGCGCCCGTGCTCGAGGCCGCCCTGCAGGCCCATGGCCAGCACCGCCTGCTCAGCCGCGAGCAGCTGTTGGCGGGGGACTGGCAACTGGATCACCCCCTGCGACCCGCCAGCAGGGATCCCCTGGTCGCCGATGGCGCCGACCAGGCCGCTGGCCTGCTGGAGCGCTTCATTCAGCAAAACCTGTTGCGCGGCAAGGCTTGACCCGATGTCAAGTCAATGATCAGCAACGCGAATCATTGGCAGTGATAGCGATTGAGGCTGACGATCAGGGGCTGCCTGTAGTGGTGCACTGAAATCAGTGACTCACAGTGATCTGAACCTCACCGCGTCATTCTGATTACAAATGGACAGCTGTGTGACTGGCACTCGATAGGTTTGCTGGCGCATCTTGTTCGACAAAATCTTGGCAACCAGCAAATTGCTGTTTTTCGTTGAAGCAATCCGCGCCTTTGCGGATTTCAGCCACCTCAACTCACCTTTCATTTTCGTCAACGTCGTTTTTTCGCGTCGCCCCAGCCAGCGCCCCTCAAACGATTTCCAGCATTAATCAACCCGGCTTCTGCGCACTGCAGCGTTGCCCATTGCCTTGCCCGTTCGGCAAAGCCAAGCACCTTGTCGACCTTGCCTGAACCGCTTTGAATCCAGTTTTTTCCACCCAGCTCAATCCCGCTCCGGGTGCCGTGAGCGCCCACGGGTCACGCCGCCCAGTCCGTTGGCTTGCTTTAGGCCTGGTCGCTCTGGCCGCTCCCTTGGCGGCCACCGCTGCGCCCCGGGAGAGCCTGGGCACGGGCCTTGGCCCGGCGTCCCTGACGGCTTCGGCCCTTTCACCTGCCCTTGCCTCCAGCCTGGACGCTGGCCGTGAGCTCACCACCGGCTCCAGATTGGTGCGTCAGCTGGAGCAGCCGGCCCAGCGCCTGGCCTTGCTCGATTTCGATGCTCCGTCGGCGGCACCGTTCCCGGTGGCCAGTCCGCCACCCGTGCGGGCCAGCTATCCGATCACCCCGGCCCGCCGGGCTTTGCTCAACACAATCCGCTACTCGGAAGGCACCTGGGCCGGCGGTCAGGAGATTGGCTACCGCATCCTGTTCGGCGGCAGCCTGATGCGCTCCATGGAGCGCCATCCCAACCTGGTGATCCGCACGGCCCGCTACGCCAGTGCTGCGGCGGGCGCCTACCAGTTCATGCCCTTCACCTGGTCTTTGGCTAGCCGACTGCTGGGTTTGCAGCGGTTCAGCCCTGAGGAGCAGGACCAGGCCGCCCTGCTGCTGATCCAGCGCCGCGGCGCCCTGTCCCTGGCCGATGAGGGCCGTTTCACCCCCAACCTGGCCGCCCGGCTGGCCCCGGAGTGGGCCTCGTTCCCGACCCTGCGGGGGGGCAGCTTCTACGGCCAACCCGTGCGTCGTTTCGCCGAATTGAAGCGCTTTTACGAAGACAACCTGGCCCAGCTGCTGGGGGAAACTCCCAGGGACAACGCCAATGGCTCCCTAGCCGGGGCAACCTCCTGTGACCTGGGGCTACTCGTCTGCCGTCCGGTGGATGGCCCCGGCCCCTCGCTCTAAGGGCTTTGCTTCCGGGTTAGGGCAGCCGATCCAAGCTGAAGGATCGGAACCGTTGCCCGGCCTTCGTCAGTGAAGCCGTCTGGATCGAAGCCCACCCAGCCAGGTCCAACGCCAACAAGGTCCAACGCCAACAAGGTCCATCGACAGCCAGGACCATCGCCAGCAAGGCCCGATCAGGTGTCTCCGCTGCCCTGGTCGCTCAGGCGCGAGCGCCCCACGGTTTGCTGGGCGATCAGATAGGCAGCGAGGGCTGCGGCTAAAAAACCGAGGCAGTTGCGGCTGATCGGCAGCCAGTCGCTGGTGCGGGTCACCACCGGCCCGAGGCCAAACACGATGAAGAGGATTCCCCAGAGGGGTGAGAGCAGCAGCACCCAGGCCCATTCCACCGTGTGTCCTTCCTTGCGGGGGTAGGCGGCAAAGCCGACGATCAGGCCGCCCAGCAAGGACGTGCAAAAGGTGAGCAGCCACTGCTCCTGGGGCAGGCCTGGCACCACCTGGCAGCCACCCCGCTCCAGGCAGCCCTGCACCGCCGAGAGGGCATCAACGATGGATCCATCTTCGCCGTGTTCGCGCACGTAGTACTGGTTGCCGTAGCGGGTTTGCAGTTCGACCCAGAAAGTGCGCGGCATCAGGGCGAAGAGGGCATCGCCAACGTTGAAGTTGAGCAGGTTGCCGCCGCGGGGGTCGGCCACCAGCACCAGGCTGCGTTCATCCAGGCCCCAGAACTCCTTCACCGCCAGACCTGGGGTGCGGTCGTACTGACTCAGCACCCGCAGCTTCCAGCCACTGCTGGCTTCAAAGGCGTTGAGGGTGGTCTCCAGGCTGGCCCGCTGGCCATCGCTGAGGGCCTTGGCCAGGTCGATCACTGGCGTGGGGTGGTCCGGCAGCAGGTCGGGGTTGTCATAGGCCTGGGCGGCGCCGGGGCCAAACCCCAGCAGGCTGATCAGGAGCAACAGGGCTGCGGCGAAGCGACCCAGGCGCCTGAACGTCTCGCAAAGGCCCATGGCTGCTGCTTCAGTGGGACCGCATTCTCACCGACTCCCAGGCGGTGCCGTGAGTGCTTCTCCTAGGCCCAGTGGCCCCAACCCCGTGATCTCGCCCGCTTGACCTCCCGCCTCGACGAAACAGACCTGCCCGAGTGGTTGCGGCAGCGGTTGCTGGCGGCGGGAGGCTCGGTGCCATTCAGTACTTACATGGCTTGGGCCCTGCACGATCCCGAGCACGGGGCCTATGGCAGCGGCCGGCTGCAGATTGGCCGCCGCGGCGATTTCGTCACCTCCCCCTCCCTGGGCTCAGACTTCGCGGCCCTGCTCGCCCCCCAGCTGGCCGCCTGGCTGGCGGAGCTGGCGGCGGAGCTAGGGCTGGATGTTGATGGGGCTGGTGGCCTCCCTGGAGCTGGCTGCGCACTCAGCCGGCCCCTGGCCCTGGTGGAAACCGGCCCCGGCGAAGGGGAGCTGGCCCTGCAGTTGGCCCAGGCCCTGGCCCAGGGGTGGCCCGAGCTGGCGGCCTGCTGCGAGCTGGTCTTGGTGGAACCCAATGGCGGCATGGCGGCCCGCCAGCGCCAGCGGCTGGAGGCCAGTCCCCTGCCCTGTCGCTGGTGCAGCGCCGAGGACCTGGCCCAATCCCCCTGCACCGGCGTGGTGCTCGCCCATGAGGTGCTCGATGCCCTGGCGGTGGAGCGGATCCGTTGGGATGGCCGCCAGTGGCGCCAGCAACGGGTGGCCCTCAGCCAGGCGGCTGACCAGCCGGAGTGCCTGCAGCTCATCGATGGCGATTCCCTGGAGCCGGAGGCGGAACCCACCCTGGAGTCCCTCGGGCTCTGGCCCCCCGACCCGCGCCGGGGCCCGGGCTGGGCGACGGAACTGCATCCCGAGCTGGCCCCCTGGCTGGCCAGCTGCGCCGCCGGGATCGCCCAAGGCCGGCTGCTGGTGATTGATTACGCCATCCCCACCGAGCGCTACTACGCCCCCCAGCGCCTAGACGGCACCCTGATGGCCTATCGCCAGCAGGAGGCCAGTGGCGACCCTTTGCGCCAACCCGGCCACTGGGACCTCACCGCCCACCTCTGCAGCGACAGCTTGGTGCTAGCGGCCCGCCAAGGGGGCTGGCGCCTGCTAGGCCAACGCAGCCAGGGGGAGGCCCTGCTGGCCCTGGGTTTGGCCCAGCGTCTCCATGGCCTGCAAACCCCGGCGGCCGGGGAACGGCTTGATCTGGCCACGGCCCTGGGGCGGCGTGAAAGCCTGCTGCGCCTGGTGGATCCCGCGGGGCTTGGGGCATTCCGTTGGTTTGCCTTCAGCCGGAATCGATTGTCTGCCCCAACCTCTGGTGAGGACAGGCCCGAATCAAGCCAGCCCCCCGGGGAGTCCCCGCTGCCGTTGTTTTTGCGCGATCCTTGAACCGGCTTAGGCCAGCCGCTCCAGGGCCGCGCCGATCACTGCGGCGCTGATGTCATCGCGGATCACAACGCTGCCGATGCCCGTGGGCAGCACAAACCGCACCCGGCCGTCGCGCACCTTCTTATCCCCCTGCAGGCAGGCCAACACGGCCTCCAGGTCCAGATCGGGCCAGTGCTGGGGCAGGCCGGCGGCCGCCACCAGGCGCCGTTGCCTCTGTTGGTCGCTCTCCGTCCACAGGCCCAGGGCAAGGGCGATTTCGCCGGCGGCGACCATGCCGATCGCCACGGCTTCGCCGTGCAAATAGGTGCCGTAGCCGCAGAGGGCTTCGACCACATGGCCCAGGGTGTGGCCGTAGTTGAGGATCGCCCGCAGCCCGCCCTCGTGCTCATCGGCCGCCACCACCTTGGCTTTGGCCGCCGCCGAACGCAGCAGGATCGCCTGGAGCAGCCCTGGGGTGAGGCGCTCCAGGCTGGAGAGGTCGCCTGCGGCCTCAAGGGCCGCAAATAACTCCGGATCGCCGATCACGCCGTACTTGATCACCTCGGCCATGCCGGCCCGGAACTCCCGCTCCGGCAGGCTGGCCAGGGTGAGGGGATCGATCAGCACTAGGGCGGGCTGGTGGAAGGCCCCGATCAGGTTCTTGCCGCCCGGATGGTTGACGCCGGTCTTGCCACCGATCGCCGCATCAACCATGGCCAGCAGGGTGGTGGGCACTTGCACCACGGCAATTCCCCTGAGCCAGGTGGCGGCGGCAAAGCCGGTCATGTCGCCGACGACCCCACCGCCAAGGGCCACCAGCAAGGAGCGCCGTTCCAGTTTGCGCTCGAAGGCTGCATCGTGAATCAGGCCAATGGTGGCCGGGGTTTTCTGCTGTTCCCCCGCCTCCACCACGACAAGCTGGCTTGCGAAGCCGGCTGCCTGCAGGCTGGCCAGGGCCGTTGCCCCATAGAGGGCCTCCACCTCAGGATTGCTAACGATCAACACCTTCGTGCCGGCGCCAAAGCCCTGTTGGGCCACTAGGTCCCCAAGCTGGGCCAGGCCGCCAGCCCCAATCACCACCGGATAGGGCCGGTGTTGCAGGGCCACCTCAATCGTTTCCATGGATTTGATTTGGCGAAAAGTCCCGCTTTGGCGACCAGTCCCGCTTTGACCTGAAGTAGCGGCTTGGTCCGCCACGAGCGTGCTGGCTGGGGTGGGGCTGCTACTGCTCACGGCGGGCACGGGCGAGGGCGTTTGGGCTGGATCGAGTCTGCCGCCTGAGCCTGCCTGGGCCCCATTGCCCCTAAGGTTTGGGCCATGGCCGAGGCTTCCAGCCACCGACGCAATGGCACGGCCTGGGCCTTCCTGGCACCGGCGCTTGTGCTTCTTGGACTATCGGTGCTGGTGCCGGCGGCCCTGGCCCTGCTGATGAGCGTCAGCCAGAGCGGCCTTGATGTGTCTGAACCCCTGAAATTCGTGGGGCTGGCCAATCTGAGGCGCCTGCTCCATGACCCGATGTTTTTTCGGGTGTTGGGGACCACATTGATTTACCTGGTCGGCGTTGTGCCGCCGATTGTTGGCGGCTCCCTGGTCCTAGCTGTGCTGGTCAACCGCCAGCTGCCAGGCATCCATTGGTTCCGGGCCGCCTTCTATGCGCCCGTGCTGGTATCGATCGTGGTCGCAGCGATTGCCTTTCGCTGGCTCTACGCCGAAACGGGCCTGATCAATGGCTGGCTGGCCAGTCTGCTCGGACCCGGCTTTTCGCCCATTGGCTTCCTCACCAATCCCCTGTTGGCCCTGCCGGCGGTGATGCTGGTGACCCTCTGGAAGGGCCTTGGGTACTACATGGTGATCTTTGTGGCCGGTCTCCAGGGCATCTCCAAGGATCTCTACGAAGCGGCTTCCCTCGATGGCAGTGAGGGCTGGCGCCAGCACGTTGATATCACCCTGCCCCTGCTAAGGCCCTACATCACCCTGGTGGCGGTGATCTCGGCGATTGCGGCCACCAAGGTCTTTGAAGAGGTGTTCTTGATGACCCAGGGCGGGCCTGCCGATTCGACCCGCACGCTTGTGTATTACGTCTATGACCAGGCCTTTTCCGAACTGGAAATCAGTTACGCCTGCACCGTTGGCCTCGCCCTTTTCGTGATTGTGCTGCTGCTCAGCCTGGTGCGGCTTGTGGCTGCGGGCGAGCGGGGCCTGAGCTGAGTTTGGGGCTTGGACTCTGGTGCGGTGCGATCCAGTGCGAAACTGGGTGATTGGCCTGCCGCAGGCACGAGGTTGGTTGTGAGCACTGATCCCTCCTTGCTGCCGATCCAGCCTGATGGGCCTGCCGATGGATCGGGGATCGGCATCGTGGGGGGGGGGCAACTGGCCTTGATGCTGGCCGAAGCGGCGCAGGAGCAGGCGGTGCCCCTGCATCTGCAAACCCCGGGGCCTGCTGACCCAGCCGTGCGGTTAGCCACCACGGTGATCCAGGCGGAGATTGACGATGCCAGCGCTACCCGGGAGCTGAGCCGCCGTTGCCGAGCCATCAGCTTTGAGAACGAATGGGTGGATTTAGACGCCCTGGCCCCCCTGGCCGAGGCGGGAGTGCGGTTCCTGCCCAGCCTGGAGTCGCTGCGCTTCCTGGTCGATAAACGCCAGCAACGGGAACTGCTGGGCCGCCTGTCGATCCCAACGCCCCGCTGGTTTCCGCTCAATGCCCTGTTTTCTCCTGCCCGAGCCCCTTCGCCCTCGACCCAGGAGCAGGCCAGCAACCCCGATGCCATTGCCGGCTTTTTCGCGTCGGACGTTCCTTGGCAACTGGCCAGCCCGGCGCCCGCTTCTGACCCTGGTGCCACCGCCCAGGCTCCGGGGGAGTGGGCCCCTGAAACGGCTGGGCCCGCTGCGGCTGGGCTCGAACCAACGGCCTTGGGCTGTTTGCCTTCGGGCTGGAGTTTCCCAGTTGTGGCCAAGGCGATTCGCGGCGGCTACGACGGCAAGGGCACGCTGATTGTGCGATCGGAGCAGGAGCTGGGCCGATTGCTGGAGCAGGTGGATCCGGCCCTGTGGATCCTGGAAGACTTCGTCGCCTTTGAACGGGAGCTGGCGATGGTGGCCTGTCGCGACCACACCGGCGCGGTGGCCTGCTATCCCTTGGTGCAAACCCAGCAGCACCACCAGGTCTGCGACTGGGTCCTGGCTCCGGCCCAGGCCAGTCAGGCCCTGGAGGCCATGGCCCGCAATATGGCGGCCTCCCTGCTGACGGCCCTGGACTACGTGGGGGTGCTGTCGATTGAATTCTTCTATGGCCCTGCAGGGCTGCTCGTTAACGAACTGGCTCCCCGCACCCACAATTCCGGCCACTACAGCATCGAGGCCTGCTCGATCAGCCAGTTCGCCCAGCAGGTGCGCATTGTCGCCGGCCAGCCCCTGCAAGCGCCCCACCTAACGGCGGCCGGGGCTTTGATGGTCAACCTGCTCGGCACCGATAGGGGCGAGGCCGAGCGGGCTGCCGCCTTGGCCAGCCTGGTGGCCCTGCCCGGGGCGACGCTGCATTGGTACGGCAAGCAGGGGGCGGCCCTAGGCCGCAAACTTGGCCACATCACCGTGCTGTTGCAAGCCCTAGGGCCGGAAGAGCGGGCGAGCGAAGCGCGCCAACGGTTGGAGGAGATCCGCACGATCTGGCCCCTGCCCGCCCAGGATTGGGCTTAAGCTGATTTGGAACTGCTGTGTTGGTGACTGCCTTCTACAGTTTTCTGATCTGACTCCCTTTTCGACATGGGGTGTCTGTCGCGATGGTGACGTAGACCGGCCCCGTAGCCGGAAACGAAGCCCCGCTCTGATGCCCCTTCTGGTTCATCCAGGTCGGAATCTGGGGCAGAACGGCACGGTGGTTCACCCTATTTCTGACAATTAGGGCTCAGCACTCAAGGGGCCTAGCCCGAACTGCTCTGTTGAGCCTGCCTGCAGGTATGGGCTGGGCCTTAGATCTAGCCTGACCTTTCTTCAGTGGACCCTTGAGGCGCTGGCCCAGGTGGTTTTTAGAAGTTGTTCGGTTGCAGCCGCATTCAGGGGGCGGCCAAATAGGTAGCCCTGGCCGTATTCGCAGCCCAGGCCCTTGAGCACGTCAAGTTGGTGTTGGGTTTCGATTCCCTCGGCCACTACCGCCATGTTGAGGGCGCTGGCCATGTCAATCACCGCTTTGACAATTACGCTATCGCCATGGTCAACCGAGAGGCCATCGGTAAAGGAGCGATCAATTTTGAGCACGCCCACCTGGAGATTTTTCAGGTAGCGAAGGGAGGAATAGCCCGTGCCAAAATCATCAATGGCCATGCGCACCCCTAGGCTCTCCAACTTGTTGATACAGGTTGTGGCGAGCTCGATATCGTCGATGAGGGCTGTTTCGGTGATTTCCAGGTAAAGATTGGCGGGCTGCACCTGATGGGTTTTAATCGCCCTGGCAACCCGATCGGAGAGGGCGACATCGAGCAGGCTGCGGGCCGAAATATTGACTGAGAGGGTTAGGAGCTTTTCAGGACATACCAGATTCCATTCGGTTATTTTTTTGCATGCCTGCTCAAGAATCTGGGCATCTAGATCAACAATTAGGCCCGTTTCTTCGGCAATAGGAATAAAGTCTATTGGGCTGAGCATGCCTTGTTGGGGATGGATCCAGCGCACCAGGGCTTCAAAGCCGCTGATGCGATTGGTCCAGAGTTCCAAAATCGGTTGGAAATAGCATTCCAACTCGCCATTGGCCAGGGCCCTTCGCAGCTCAGACTCCATCGAGGTGCGTTGCTGGGCCGATTCGCGCATGCCATGGTCAAAGTTGATGACGCAATGGCGACCCTTTTGCTTCGCTTCATACATGGCCAAATCGG
Source organism: uncultured Synechococcus sp. (assembly GCA_903855705.1). Taxonomy (GTDB): domain Bacteria; phylum Cyanobacteriota; class Cyanobacteriia; order PCC-6307; family Cyanobiaceae; genus BAIKAL-G1. The sequence continues at coordinate 12,659 of CAINZT010000140.1, read as the reverse complement.
CGTTTTCCAGCAGGGAGTCGGCCGTGTCCCGTCCATTGGCATAGGCTAGGCCAATGGAGGCGGAATGGGATAGCAGGCGACCGCCTAAATTGATGGGAATGCTGATCTCTGCGATGATTTGTTCGGCTAGTTTTAAGGCCTGATAGGCAAGGTCGTAGCGACAGAGAACGATGAATTCATCGCCGGCAAGGCGAGCCAAAACGTCCTGGGGGCCAACCAGTTGCTGCAGGATGCGAGCCACCGTGATTAGGAATTGGTCTCCGGCGACATGGCCGTAGGCATCATTGACATTTTTAAAGCGATCGAGATCAATAAACAGAACCGCAATCACGGACTCTGGTCGCGGCTTCTGATTGCTCTCGGTTAGCCAGTTGCCGAGTTGCTCAAGCGCCAATTCCCGATTGGGTAGTCCCGTCAGGCTGTCATGGGTCGCCCTGATGACGGCGGCCTCATGGGCTTGTCGTTCAAGGTGCAGGGCATCCCAGCTCTTGTCGGCGACCTGGATGGTGCGGCCCAAGGCCACGATCAGGTCTAGGTCCGCGGGGCTAAAAGGCTCGCCGAGGCGACCGACCAACAACTGCTCCTGATCAGCCATGGGGATCCAGGCCGTTTGGATCGCCCCAAGGGCAACCTCCAGTCGATCGGGCTGATCGGGGCTGACCTCGATGACCTTGTCACGATCCTTGGCGATGAGGCCAAGGGATTGGCGAATCTGGCCGTTGCGAAGCAGGACCACCACTTGGCAGTTCAGGGCATTCGCCACATGGTCGAGGGCGTTGCCTAAGGGATGGCCCTGGTCTGGATCAAAGAGTTCTATTAACTCAACAAGGTGACCCAGGGGACTGCTCAACTCAGTCACAGCTGCCTGAGGATCGGAAGCTGCAGGCTCAAAGTCACCGTTGACTCAAGTGATGACCCCATGAACGGAAACGCCGGCAAGGAAGGGATAAGGGGTGGCTGAACCATCAACTATTGCATCAATCCTACACCAGATATGCGGCACTTTGTCAACCAATGGGCCTGCGATGGCGCCGAGTCCTTGGGGGCGGTACCCAGGGAAAAGCCTTTGGCTATCTGGTTTTTGAACGGGCTGTCTCTTGGCCTGATCCTCTGCTTGCTCGCGTCTGAGCGCGCTGCTGGCTGGCGATTAGCGCAAAACTATGCTTGCCCAGGCCTGAAGTCATCAAGAGCGCAATCAAGGCGGCCTAAGTTCTTGCAAAAAAAGCAAAAAGTAAGCAGCGATCGATGCGATTGCGGCCTGGCCGCGTTGACTCTGGACGTCTCTTGCGCAGATCAACGGCCGGATCTCAGGCACCGGCAGGCCTATCGGTCCCTAGCCGCTGGAACCGGTTTTGATGCCATGGCTAACGCAAGTCGAGCAGGGCATCGACAGCGCCTTGTAACGCTTCACGATCCAGGCTGGTGGTGAGAAACACCTCCTGGGCCGAGCTACCGCGCCGGGCCACCAGCTTCCAGCCGCCGATCAGGGGCGCCGACACCCGCAGCCGCAGGCCGATACTGCGCCCCCGCGCCCGGCTGATCACCGCGGGGGTGATCGTGTCCACCTGGGGATGGAGCGCCAGCTTGCGCAGCAAAGGGATCAGGCCCTCCACATAGGTGCTGTGGGTGATGACCACCCGCCCCATGGCAGCGATCCCGGTAGGGGCGCAAATCTAGGCAGGCCGGCGGCGGCCTAGATCCGCTCCAGGGGCGCCATGGTCAGGCCTTCGGCGGCGAGCAACTGGTGATAAAGCTCTGCCTGTTCAAAGGGGCCGCTCCAGGCCACTGCCGAGCCCTGGGTGTCGATCCGGTGGGCCAGCTGCCAGGCCTGATCTGGATCCATGCCTGGGATGTGGCGCAACAGGCACTCAACCACATGTTGATAGGTATTGACGTCGTCATCGAGCACGATGACCCGGGCCTGGGGATAGGGCTGCTGCTCCCTGCGGCTCACGGTGCCTGGCCTGGCCTGGGGCGCCGGCTCCAGGGGCTTAACGGGCGTGCTGGTGAGGGCAGGGGTGGTGGTCATGGCCCGGATCGGCTGCTCGAGGCGGGACCTAGCCTAGGTACACTGGCCTCACTTCCACAAATCCCCATGCTGATCACCTTGGGTTGGGCTTCCCTGGCTGCCATTTTCACCTTCTCGATCGCCATGGTGGTGTGGGGCCGCAATGGTGACGGCACCCTCAACTTCTGAGCCTTGCCTGAGTTTTCCCTGAGCACCTCAACCCTGCTGGCGGCAACGGCAAGCTTGTTGCTTGTTTTTGTCAGCGGCGGAGTGCTCTATCTCTCCACGATCGAATGGCGGGATCGCCGGCGCCGTCAGGCCGCCCCCCTATCCCGCCGTTGACTGGCTTTGGATCGGCAGGTCAGCCGCTCCAGCCTTGGCGGCTGCTCGGGTCCAGTTTGGCTAGGCAGGTTGCTTCTCTGCCGGCTACTCCGCCGCTGGCTGACTACTCGCCTTTTAATTGTTCTCCTTGTTCGCCGCCGGGTTGCCCTGGGAGGCCGTGATGCAGCTGGCTCGCTCACGCCCTCCCTTGCTGGTCACCGGTTTGACCCTTGCCCTGCTCTTGCTTGGGCCAGGGGGGTGGTTGGTGCGGCATCCCAGGCTCCATGCCGCGGGCTTGGAGCGCCTGGCCGCCAGTGCCGCCCTGCTGCAGAGTTTTCGCAGTGGCGGTCAGCAGCCACCGCCAGCCCTGTGGAGCCGCCGCCTAGGCGCGGGGCTGGCCCAGCAACTCTGGTCCCGCCATTCGGGCCTCTGGTGGCAGTTCTGGGGAGGCCATGGCGATGGCGCCGAATTCTTAGCCCTGCCAGCCGAGGCGTTTGGCGGCATCAACCCTCTGCCGCTGCCGCCCACTGCCCTGCAGGTGGATGACCTGGTGGTGCTCGCGGCCGATCCTCTTAACCGCCAGTGGCTGCAGGACCAGTTGCGCCTGAAGTTTGCTCCCCCCCAGGGCCTGCAGCGCCACTGCATCAACGGGCTCCAGAACTCGGTATCCGTCTATTGGAGTGGTCCCACCCTCGGCGAATTGCTGGGCCCGCTCACTCCCCTGTTCCTGCCCTTTCAGCAGGGCTGCTTTGTGCTGTCGGGTGAAGGGAAAGCCCTTCTCTGGCAGGGCCAAGCCAGTCCCCTCGGGCCAAGCCAGGCCGGCACGGCCCCTGGGGGACCGCTGCAGGAGCCGCCGCCCGCCCACCCGGATGCCGAACCGTTGTTGCTGCTGCAAGGGACACGGCTTGCCCCGTTGGTTGACGGCCTGTTGGCTAGCCGCCTCGTGAGCGAACCGCTCCAGAAAACCTATGGCCTTGGTCCTTCCCAGCTAGGCCTGCTGCGCCAGGCACCCTTCCTGCTCAGGCTTCGCTCCGAGGCGAAGGGCCCCTATCAGGCCAGTTTGGAGTTGCACCTTGCCCTGGGCGCCCACCCCGCCGACTGGCAGGCCCTACTGGCAGGCCTGCGCAAGGGCCTGCTGGCCCAGGGGCTGGAGGAACGGGAAGCCACCATTCCCCAATGGCAACGTCAGGCCCCTGGCAATCGCTTCAGCGCCAGCACCTGGCAGCGCGCAGAAAGCACGGTGGCTCCCAGCAGCCCTGGTGGCAGCGCCCCTGGTGAAAACACCGCTAATAAAGACACTCCTAGAAGAGACACCCCTAATGGCAGCACCTCTAATGGCAGCACCGTGGTGGGTGGCTGGCGCTGGCAACACCTTCGCCCTGGAGCATCCCAGAGCGCCCCTGGCCCGGGCCAACCTCAAGAACTGGTTTTGTTTCTGGGGCCCGAGCCCAAGCTCGCCCCGGCCAGTTCCGCTCGTCTGGCTACAAGGGATCCGGGCCAGGGGCGCGCCGACCAGCTCAGCCTCTGGGCCCAACCCCAGGCCCTAGCCCGCCTCGGCCTTTGGCCCACGGGGCTTCCCCCCCTGCTCAAGCGCTCGAGTTCCCTACAGATCAACGCCAGGGCTCTCGATTCCGGCGGTTGGTCTTCAGCACCAGGCCCCAGCCAGGTGGCCGGTCGGCTGGAACTTCCCTTAGCAAGATCCAGAGTCAAACCCTGATGCTGGGCCCCCGGGCTGGCGCCAAAGCGAGCTGGTTGGGACCTGCGTCCAAGGGGGCAGCCCTCGGTAGGGGCCTGCAAGGCCGTGGTGTCCTTAGCCGGCGCTTGGGCCGGGATCGGCGGGAGCCGGGGCTTGTTCCGCCGGATTGGCGGCGGCTTCCAGTTGGCGTTCACGGCGGCGCCGATCGGCCGCCACGGTTTCTTCCATCAGCTCCACGGCTTGGGCCATCTTCTCCACATTGCTGGCATAGAGGCTCAAGTCCTTATCCAGCCGCGACTTGAGCAGGCCCATGGCCTCGCCGATCTCGTGGGCGGATTGGCGCAGGGCAGAGGGCTCGACCGCATCGGCGCCAGCGGCAAGCTGCAACAGGGTCAACAGTCCCACCGCAGCAAGACGGGAATAGTGAAAATCAGGCTGCTTGACAGCGCTCAGCACCTCGGCAATCGGCGCTGGGGCGCCTTCGCCGCCGCTGCCTAGCCAGGCGGACACTTCTTCGAGGCTGTGGTGCCCCACGGCTGCCACCATCACTTGGCGCTTCTGCTCGAGATCGCCGGCCGAAAAGCCGGAGGAGCCGCAGAGGGCCTCAAGCAGGGGCTGGCGCTGGGCCTCGGGCCGGTAGCCCTTGGAAAAGCTCTCAAACACCTGGATCAGCCCCACGGCAAAGAGGCCATCAGCGTGAAACCCCTTCTGATGGCTCAAAAGATGCAGTTCCACCAACAGCTCATCGACCATGCGGCGATAGAGCGGCGCGATCACGAAGGGGAAGGCGCGATGGAAGGCGCGCTTGCTATCAGCGACGGTGAGGCAGGCGCCCACTCAGTTCAGGCCAGGGTCAAATGACCATAGCGCCGCCCGACTCCGGGCGATTGGTGATGGGGCCTCAGTAGGATCAGGTTTGGAAGTCCCTGATGAGCCGATGATCCCGATCGTGATTGAAGAGTCCGGGCGGGGTGAGCGCGCCTTCGACATTTACTCGCGCCTGCTGCGCGAGCGCATCGTTTTCCTGGGGGAAACGGTGACGGCCGAGTCGGCCAACAGGATCGTGGCCCAGTTGCTGTTCCTTGAAGCGGAAGATCCCGAGAAGGATATTTTCCTTTATATCAATTCCCCCGGAGGTTCGGTCTACGACGGCCTCGGCATTTTCGACACCATGCAGCACATCAAGCCCGATGTGCAAACCGTCTGCCTCGGTCTGGCGGCCAGCATGGGTGCTTTCCTGCTTTGCGCCGGCACTAAGGGCAAACGCAGCAGCCTCACCCATTCGCGCATCATGATCCACCAACCCTTAGGCGGTGCCAGGGGCCAGGCCAGCGACATCCGCATCCAGGCCGATGAGATTCTTTATCTCAAGGACAAGCTCAACACTGAGTTGGCCGATCGCACCGGCCAACCCCTGGAGCGCATCCAGCAGGACACCGACCGGGACTTCTTCATGTCACCCCAGGAAGCGATTGGCTATGGCCTGATCGATAAGGTGATCGAAAAGCGGCCGATTCGTTCGGTCTGACTTGCAACGCCGGCAAGGGATTCACCGGGTTCAGGCGTAAACCCAGCAGCTTTTGTCGCTGGGTTTAATTGTATGTATTGAGTGCTAATTAAAAAGCCCTGCCCTGGATGATCAGGGCAGGGCTTTTGTTTTTAACTAGCCCGTCAAGTTGTTTCTGGCCTTGGCTTTGTTTTCAACTTGCCCCGAGCACAGGCATGAAGCGCTCCTTCACGGGCACCTCAGTGAATTCAGCCACCAACGACCGGAATTCTTCGCCATCGAGGCTTTCTTTTTCGATCAGCAGTTCCACTACTCGGTCCATGCAAGGGCGGTTGGCATTGACCAGGGCCAGGGTCTCTGTGTAGCAGCTTTGAACGATCTGGCGCACGGCATCATCAATGCGACTAGCAATCGAATCGGACATGTCGCTGCGGGTCATGAGATCGCGGCCAAGGAACACCTCCTGGTTGCCAGCCTCCAGGGACATGGGTCCCAAATCACTCATGCCGAACCGGGTCACCATCTGGCGGGCCATGGAGGCCACCATCTGAATATCTCCGCCGGCCCCGGTGGTGACTTCGGCGTGGCCAAAAACCACCGCTTCTGCCGCCCGGCCGCCCAGGGCTCCCATGATCCGCGCCCGTAACTGGGAACGGCTCACCAGCATTTGGTCCTCATCGGGGGAAAACCAGGTGAGACCCTGGGCCTGGCCCCGGGGGATCAGGGTGACTTTCTGGACGGGGTCATGCTGCTTAACCAGCGTGCCCACCAGGGCATGGCCGACTTCGTGATAGGCGATCAGGCGCTTGCTGCGGCCATCGGTGAGCGGTTTGCCCTCCATGCCGGCGATGATCCGGTCGACGGCATCGTCAATTTCGGCATTGCCAGTGGCCTCCTTGCGGCGCCGAGCTGTGAGGATTGCCGCCTCATTGAGCAGGTTGGCAAGATCGGCGCCAGTGAAGCCAGGGGTGCGGCGGGCCACGGCCTCAAGCGACACGTCGTCGCCCAGTTTCTTGTTACGGCTGTGGACTTTCAGGATCGAGATGCGGCCCTTGATGTCGGGGGCATCCACCATCACCTGGCGGTCAAAACGACCTGGACGCATTAGGGCTGAATCAAGCACGTCGGCCCGGTTGGTGGCCGCAATGATGATGATGCCGCTGTTGCCCTCAAAGCCATCCATCTCGGTGAGCAACTGGTTGAGGGTTTGCTCCCTTTCGTCGTTGCCACCACCGATGCCAGCTCCCCGCTGGCGGCCCACCGCATCAATCTCATCAATGAAGATCAGGCAGGGGCTGTTTTCCTTGGCCCGCTTGAACAGATCGCGCACCCGGCTGGCGCCCACGCCCACGAACATCTCAACAAATTCCGACCCTGAAAGGGAGAAGAAGGGCACGCCCGCTTCGCCGGCAATCGCTTTGGCCAGGAGGGTCTTGCCCGTTCCGGGAGGGCCCACGAGCAACACACCCCGGGGAATCTTGGCGCCAACGGAGGTGAAGCGCTCAGGGGTTTTTAGGAAGGTGACCACTTCCTGGAGGTCTTGCTTGGCTTCCTCAACGCCCGCCACATCATCGAATTTCACACCCGTTTCCGCTTCCATCAGGAAGCGGGCCTTGGTTTTGCCGAACTGCATGGCCTGGCCAGGACCGCCCGGCATGTTGGAGGAGCGGCGCGCCAGCAGGATCAGGGAGCCGATCAGCAGCAGCGGGAAGAGCAGGTTGCCGAGGATGCCCAGCAGGGGCGGCGCGGCCTTGGGCGGATGGATGTCAAAGCTGATGCCCTTGGCCTTGAGGCTGTTGATCAGCTCGGGGGCCAGGCCGGGCAGGTCGACCCGCAGGCGCTGGACCCGGTTATCGAGGTCGGGATCGGAGGCCTCCACCACTGCGGTGCGGCCGCCATCGAAGATGTCAACGGCGGTGACCCGGCCAGCATCGACGTAATCGAGAAAACGCCCGTAGGTCATGCGGGCCACGGCCGCATTGCGGGGTGCCACGGTTGGGCCCGCCGGGCCCCCCTGGCCGAGGCGGGCGGCGCCGCCATTGCCGAGGATTTGCCAGCCGAAGAACAGGGCCACCCCAACGGGCAGAAGCCAAAGAGCGATGAGGCGCCAGCGTTGGTTCATGGCCGTGCGGACTCGCGACTTGAATTTGAACAAGTGTAAAGCGCTTGCCGGTCTGCAGTGGGCCTTTCGAACCAGGGTCCGTTCACGACCCAGGGCGCCTGGGCCTTAGGCCTTGCACCAGTCCTCAACGCCGCCCGCAACGAGCATGGGATTGGCTTCAACGGCTTCGCTCGCCACCAGGGGCTCGATGTCGATGCTCAGTTCCCCCACATCGATTGATTCCATCAATTCAGGACCGCCCAGGCCATGGGTCCAGATTTGTACCGAGGCGCGGGCGGGGGCGCAAAAACTGAGCAGTTCAAAGGGGAACACCACCCGTTCCAGAAAAAACTCCTGGGGACCAATACAACGCAGGATCACCATGCGATCGCTGGCATTGCGGTAGCCACAGGAGAGCTGGCCCAAGGAATGACCCTCAAATCGATGACCCATCAAGCCATTGCGTTGCCATGGCTTGTGTGCCATTCGACACTCTTTGGGCTTCTTAATGATTTCTTTGTTCGCGGGCCCTGCTCCAGCTGTCTCCTCGCCGGCCTCAGAGGCTGCGCAGGGCCGTGATCGGATCCAGCTGGGCCGCCCGCCGGGCCGGCACCACCCCGAAGAAGAGGCCAATCGAGCCAGACACCGCCACCGTCACCAGCACGCTGGACATCCCGATGGCCGCCGGCAGGGCCGTGAAGCTGGCCACGGCCGTGATCGCTGCCAGACCCACGGTGCTGCCGATGATCCCGCCCAGGCTGGAGAGCACCAGCGATTCCACCAGGAACTGGGCCATCACATCGCTGCTGCGGGCTCCGACCGCCTTGCGTAGGCCGATCTCGGCTGTGCGTTCACTCACCGATACCAACATGATGTTCATGATGCCGATCCCGCCCACCAGCAGGGAGATCGAGCCGATCGCCGCCAGCATCAAGGTGAGCCCGCCGGTAATGGTGCCCACGATTGAAAGGGCATCTTTTTGGGAGCGCACCGAAAAGTCGTCGTCCCGCAGGATGTGGTGACGCTGGCGCAGCAGGTTGCTGATCTGGAACTTGGCGGCGCCGGTGCTGTTGTCATCACGAGCTTCCACACTGATGAAGCTGAGGCTGACCCCGTAGGTGGGGTCCCGGCCACTGAGCTTGCTCACCATCGTGGTGATCGGGATGTAGGCGTTCTCGTCCTGGTTGGAGCCGAACACGGCCCCCTTGGGGGCCAGCACCCCGATCACCGTGAAGGCCTGGTCGCGGATGCGCAGGCTGCGGCCCAGGGCAGAGCCCACCGGCATCAATTTAGTGCGCAGGTCCGGGCCAATCACCACCACATTGCGGGCCGATTCGAGGTCTTGCTGGCTGAGGAAACGGCCCTGGGCGACCTCAAAGCGGCGCACTGTTAGGAAATCGGGCGTGATTCCCGAGACAGAACTGCTGGAACTGCGGGCACCCGACTGCACCACCTCATTGAGGCTGATCTGGGGGACGACCCGGCGCACGCTGGGCACCTGCTGGGCGATCGCCTTGGCGTCTTCGAGCACCAGGGTTTTCGGGAAATCAATCCCCTGGCGCCGGGTGTCGTTGTTGCCGGGCACCACGAACAGCACGTTGGCGCCCAGGGTGTTGAGCTGGCCCTCGGCCAGGTTCTGGGCCCCCTTGCCAATCCCCACCAGGGTGATCACCGAGGCGTTGCCGATAACGATGCCCAGCATGGTCAACAGGCTGCGCAGCCTGTTGGCCCGCAGGGTGGTAAGGGCCATCGCCACCGTTTCGGCCAGGGGCAGCTTCGAGGCCATCAGTCGAGGAGGCTGGGTTGGGGGGGTGCGGAGGCTGGTCCGTCACCACCATGGCTTGCGGAAGGCGTGATCGTGGGCTGCACCCCCGGGGGATTGGCCCTGGTCGGGCGGAGCCGTCTAGGGGCAGACGTCTAGGGAGGGTTGGGGTTTACCCCCCTTAGGCGACGATGCCGACCTTGATCAGATCGGTGGAGCCACTAACGCCGCTCAAGGTGCCAGCCGTCTCGACCACCAGATCGCCGCTGCGCAGCACGCCCATAGCGCGGGCCACATCCATGGCCACTTCGAAGGTGCTGCCATCGTCAGCTTGCTCAGCAACGACCAGGGGGCTGACCCCCCAAACCAGTTGCAACTGGCGGGCGACGGCCCCATCGCTGGTGACGGCCAGAATCGGGGTGGAGGGGCGGAATTTGCTGACGTTGCGGGCCGTGGCTCCGCTCTTGGTGAGGGTGAAAATCGCGGCGGCTTCCAGCTGGCGGGCGATCGTGCTCACCGCCTGGCTGATGGCGTTGGGGATCGTGGAGGCCATGCGGCTGTCCACCGAACGCAGGGGGTAATCGCGCTCGATGCGGCGGGCGATCGTGCTCATCGTGGCCACGGCCTCCACCGGGTAATCGCCCACGGCGGTTTCATTGGAGAGCATCACCGCATCGGTGCCATCGAGGATGGCGTTGGCCACATCGCTGACCTCAGCCCGGGTGGGCCGGGGGCAGGAGGCCATCGAATCGAGCATCTGGGTGGCCGTGATGATCGGAATGCCGAGGCTGTTGGCCTTGCGGATCAGTTCCTTTTGCAGCAATGGCACTTCTTCGGCCGGCATTTCCACGCCGAGGTCGCCGCGGGCCACCATCACGCCATCGCAGAGGGGCAAGATCGCGTCGATTTGCTCGATGGCCTCGAACTTCTCGATTTTGGCCACCACCGGAGTGTTGTGGCCATGGCTCTTGATTAGGGCCTTGATCTCCTCCATGTCGGAGGGATTGCGCACAAAGCTCAGGGCCACCCAATCGACGTCATGGGCCAGGCCGAAGATCAGGTCTTCCCGGTCCTTATCGGTGAGGGCCCGGATCGAGAGCTGCACATCGGGGAAATTCACCCCCTTGTTATTGGAGAGCACCCCGCCCACGGTGACGCGGCAGTGCAGGGTCTGCTCCACCGTGTCGACCGATTCGACCACCATTTCAACCCGGCCGTCATCGAGCAGGATGCGGCTGCCGGGTGTCACCTCCTGGGCCAGGTTGTCGTAGGTGACCGTGGCGATGGTTTTGTTGCAGCTCACCTCCCGGGCGGTGAGGGCAAAGGGATCGCCATTGGCCAGGGTGATCGGTCCCTCGGCAAAGCGACCCAGGCGGATTTTGGGGCCTTGGAGGTCTTGGAGGATGCCGATGTGGGTGCCCAGTTCCTTGGCCACGGCCCGGATCGTTTCGATGCGGGCGGCGTGCTCGGAGTGGTCGCCGTGGGAAAAATTCAACCGGAAGGTGGTGGCACCAGCCAGCACCAACTCGCGCAGCCGTTCGGGCGATTCGGTGGCGGGGCCGATGGTGGCCACGATCTTGGTGCGACGCGTCAGATCGGGGAGGGCCATTGGCGGGGCCAAAGTCAAGTCGGAAACTACCATCCAGCACCTCCGCCCCGGCCCCACCATGGACCTCAACCAGTATCAGCAGGGGGCCAGGGCCACGGCCCGCTACCCCCAGGTGGGCTCCAACCCCATCTATCCGACCCTGGGACTCTGCGGTGAGGCGGGCGAAGTGGCCGACAAGGTCAAAAAGGTGATCCGCGACGACGACGGCGTTTTCAGTGAGTCGGTGCGCGAAAGCCTCAAGCTGGAACTGGGCGATGTGCTCTGGTACGTGGCCCAGCTGGCCAGTGAATTGGGCTTTGACCTCGACTCCATTGCCCGCGCCAATTTGGAGAAGCTGGCCAGCCGCGCCGCCCGTAACGTGATCGCAGGCAGTGGCGATCAGCGGTGACTCAGGCGGCGCAGCGGGTTGCAAGGGCGTGGGTGGCGGCAGGCGTTGCCCTGGGACAGCTGCTGCAGGCGCTACCCCTTCAGGCCGCCTTAGGGCTGAGCGCTGCCGTTTTGGCCGCCTTGTTTTTGGTCCCCACCGGAGCCTGGGCCAGTGACCTAGTGGTGCGGGAGATCCGGCTCGAGCCCTGCCCCGAAGCCGATGTGGGCGCCCAGCCCGAGCAAAGGCGCCCCAGTGGCGCCAGTTGCTACGCCCTGAGGGGCGAGGTGGTTAACCCCGGCAAGCGGCCGGTGGTGGATACCGATGTGTTTGCCCAGATCCTCGATTCCAGCGGCGAGCCCGTGCTCCAGAACCGGTCGCGGGTGGGGTCGATTGGGGATGTGCCTCCCGGCATCTCTCCCTTTGCCCTGCGGTTGTCCGTACCGGCCGGCACCCCCGGACCGCTGCAGGTGAGCCACGCCAAAGCCCGCGGCTTCAGCGCGCCGGTGCGGACCCGGGCCGGCGCGGATGATGAATTGCTGCCCCTAGAGCAGGCCCTGGCGGCGAACTGAGCCCCCGGAGCCGAGACAGCTTGGGGGCTTTGCGACTGTTAGAGGGCGTAGCCGCTGCCCATCAGGCTCATGCTCAGGCTGCCGAGCAGTTGCTGGGCCAGGCTCAGGGCCAGAAAGGCAACGATCGCGGACAGATCGAGGCCCCCCAGTGGTGGAATCAGGCCGCGGAAGGCATTGAGATAGGGGTCGGTGATCGAGCTCACGGTGGAGAGCAGGGGGTTGCTCCAATCGAGGTTGGGGAACCAGCTCAGCAGGACCCGCACCAGCAGGATCAGCGAATAGATCTCCAGGGTGCGGCCAAGAACGCTCAGCAACAGGCTCACGGCATCCATGGGGAAGGGGAATTGGAACGGTTGCTCGACTCTATGCAGTCAGCCGGGGCGGGTCGATTCGCCATCTGGCAAGGGAGCTAGCCGTTGGAGGGGGAGGGGCTTAATCAGGCGTTTCCCAGGCGCTGTCCCCAGCGCCCAAGTCCCCTGGTTGGTGATCTGGGGCGGCGGCGGCTCCCGCGCCGGCTGGGCCCGAGCCATTCGCGTCCGCGCCAACACCCTCTCGGCCCGCCTCTTCGCTGGCAGCACCCGTTGCTTTGGCCTTGGCCTTACTGGTGCTCGAGCCGCGGGGGCGGGCTGGTCCAGCCACCGTGGTAACGGCAAAGGTGCGGTGGAACTTTTCGCTGAGGCTCAGCCAGAAGGAGCGGCCCTCGCTTTGGCGTTTGCGCT
>CAINZT010000139.1 GCA_903855705.1 uncultured Synechococcus sp. | reverse complement strand
TTCACCAATTTGCTCCTGTTTGTGGTCTTGCCCCTGCTGCTGAGTTCCTTGCAGTTGTTCAGCGTGGGCACCTATTGGCCCCATCGCGGCCCCAGTTGGGGCACTCCTGAGCATTGCTGCCGCAGCCTGGACTGGCCTGAATGGCTGTCCCTGCTGGCCTGCTTCCACTTTGGTTACCACCTTGAGCACCACAGCAACCCCCAACTGGCTTGGTTTGAGCTGCCTCGCTTGCGCCAGGCCCAGGCCTTGGTGCCCATGGGCCAACGGGGACGGGGCTGCTGAGCTGGCCAGGTCCCAGCAGCCAAGCTTGGCCCCTTTCCGCAGGAAGCAAAAGCGCTCCTAATATGCCGATAGCGTTTTAGCGTTTTCAATGAGCAGCCCCCGGACTCCTGGTGCCCTGTTGGCGGCCGAGCTCGAGCGCCGCGGCTGGAGCCAGGCAGGCTTGGCCCTGCGCTGTGGCATTACCCCCAACTGCGTTGCCCGGGTGATGAACAACCGTCAGGGGATCACCCCCAGGCTGGATGGGGCCCTGGCCCGCATTCTTGGCTCGGCCCCGGGCCACTGGCTTGCACTGAGTCAGTCCTACCGCCATTCGTTGCGAGCCTGCTGAGGGGCTTCTGGATTGTTTAGGTCGACTTGTTTCGAAGGTCTTGGTTGGGGAGTTGCATCCAGCGAACGCTGGGCTGAACTGCTGGCCGGTTTGCTGTTGATCCATGCGCTTGGGCTGTGCTCCGATGCACTTAAAAGCCAAGTCCCCCATCCCGTTTTGCCACCTAGATCCGAGTTTCGAGTCATGGTTCACCAACAAGTGCCGATTGCCTATTTCCTATTCAGGTCGATGTCGGAGATCAATGTTCACAATGGACGCTTCGCTTGCCCCTCTGGCGCTGCCGCCTTGGCCACTTCCGGCTTGGGCTGTCGTTCAGGCGTGCTGAAACTGGTGAGGTCTGCAGATCTCAGCTATGGCGACCTTCACCGTTCAGCTCGTCAACAAGCGCAAGGGCCTCGATGTTTCGATCTCCGTTCCTGCCGAACAGACGATCTATGACGCCAGTCTCGATGCCGGTGTGGAGTTGCCCTATAGCTGCGGCACGGGCAACTGTTCCAGTTGCACGGGCAAGCTGGAGTCGGGCACGGTTGAGCACGACCACCAGAAGTTCCTCACCGATGAGCAGCTTGCCCATGGGTATGTGTTGCTCTGCACGGCCAAGCCCCTCAGCGATTGCCGTATCCGCACCCACCAGGAGGCCTATCTGGTCTGAACTGGAAGCTGCGACCTCCGCCTCTCCCCAGCCTGGTCCTGCTGCTGGTCTGGTTTACCCCTGGTTCGCCAGGGTTGGGCTCAGGGCGCGGTTCCAGGAGCGCCATCCAGTCCCGTCACTTCACCTCCCATTGGGCAAGGAACCCGCATGAGTCGCCGCATCTCCTCGCCAGCCTGCAAGGTCTGTGGTCTCTGCCTGGAGAGCTGCCCCTACGGCGCGGTGAAGCGGCGCGATGGTCGCATCGTGATCGATCCGGCCATCTGCCGCGATTGCGATGACAAGGGCAGCCAGCCCCTCTGCGTGATCAGTTGTCCCCAGAGCCTGCCCCAGGCCATTAAGGCGCGCCTGGGCCGCTCCAAATTGTTGGCGCGGGACCACTTGGTGGTGGAGACCAATTCGCCCCAGCAGCAGGAGCGCTTTGCCTCCTCCTTGCCTGTGTGGGAGGCGGCAAGCCTGCTCTCCCAGGGCATCGATGGCTGCCAGGGGGACCATCCCCGCCATTTGATCGAGCGCCATTCCCAGCAAGTCTGGCTAGGACTGGGCCTGGCCCCGGAGCTGCGGGCCGACCCTGAGGGCCTGTGGCGTTCGCCGACCAGCTGTCAGCCGCTCCCGCGCCAGTCAGCCCTAGGGGCCCTGGCCGGCTTTGACCCTCGGGCCGTGGCCCTGCATCTGGTGCTGGCAGCCCGGGCTGCCGCCCTGCAGGAGCCCTGGAGTCAGCCGATCGTGCTCGATGACCGCTACCTGGAGGATTTGCTGGGCCTGGATCGTCGCCGCGACCTCAATCGCCCCCAACGGCTGGGCTTAATTAAATCGTTGCTGCTGCAAGTCTTGCGCCTGGTGCTCGATCTGCGTTGTAAGGCCACGGGCCAGTTACCCGATATCAACCTCAGTAACGATCCGCTCTGGCGTCTCGATGGCATCGATCACCATTTCCAGGCCGATGAGGCCGGCCAGGTGCATCTCGCTGGGCTCACCTTCCATCTACGTGCCGGCGGCTGGAGTCGCTATTTTCTCAATGCGGCCGGCCAGCAGAAACACCAGGCCCTGTTGCAATACGGGATCCTGCCGGACACCCTGCCCCATGCGGTGATGCGCCACTGGCAGCAGCATCCTGGCGCCGTGCGCCTGATGGTTTGGTTGCTGTTCAAGTTGCGGCTTGGTCAGCAACACACCCTGCTGGTGTCCACCTTGATGCGTATCGCCTACGGCAGCGAGCGCCTGGCTGAGGCCAGCCACGATCGCGAACAACGCAAACGGCTGGTGCGGACCTATGAGTCGGATTTACTTGTGCTGCTGGAGGAGGGTCTGCGGCCCCGTTTCCATCCCGAGCTCTATCCCCAGGAGATCCGTCCCCTCTGGCATGCCATGGAGGTGATTCCCGATGATCCCGATGAGGCCCTCGCTTTTTGGACGAACAACGGTGCCAGCGACCAGCAGTTGGGCATGCGGGGCACGCGCCATAAATTCAAACGGTTGCTGGATGCCCGCATCCAGGGCTTTGAGCTGGCCCCCCCCTGGCGCCTGGGACGCGGAGACAAGCCAGCCCGTAAGGACCCAGAGGCTCCACCCCCCATCGTTGCGGAGTCCATGGAACCCGATCGGATCAAGTCCGCTCGCCGCAGCGTTGGCCTCAGCCAGCGGACCCTGGCCGAACGGATGCAACGGAGCCAGAGCTGGGTCCGCGATCTCGAGAGCGGCCGCTGCAAACCCTCCCAGGGGGATCAACAGCGGCTGAGAGAGATCCTGGCCCTCTGATCGGATTCCCCCTCCCCTCCCCTCCCATTTCCATTTCCATTTCCATTTCCATTATTCCCGCTCCCCCTTTCAGGACATTCACCCATGACCACGGCAGTACTGACTAATCAAACCTTTGGCGGCCTTGATTGGATTCCCCAGTTTGTTCAAACCATCGACCAGGCTCTTTGTATTGGCTGCGGCCGCTGCTTTAAATCCTGTGGTCGGTCGGTGCTTACCCTGCGCGGCCTCGATGACGAAGGCAATCTCATTGATGACGACGAGGACGATGAATACGAACGCAAGGTGATGACCATCAGTGGCCAACAGAACTGCATTGGCTGCCAGGCCTGTTCCCGCGCCTGCCCGAAAAATTGTCTGAGCCACCTGGCCCTCTCGCTCTGAGCCGGGATGGCGATGGGGGCGCCCGTTTGTGCTGCGGGGCCCTTGCCTCAGCGGCGATCGGCTTAATGGGGACGGGCCAGGCCGCAGGCCGCTGCCATCTGGGCTTCCACCTGCCGCAGTCTGGCCCGATCCGCCAGTTCTGAATCCATACGCCGCACCTTGACGGCCAGGCTCATCAGGAATTTGGGCAGATCCCGCTGGCTCACGCCATAAAGACGGCAGGTGTCTTGGAGGGCCTGGGTCATGCAGTCCAGGGCGGGATCCACCGGCTGGTTGGGGAGCTGTCCATCGAGGAGGCGAAAGGCGGAGGCCAGCAAGGCCCGTTCGATCTCTCCCATGGCAACTCGCCCGATGGATGGACCAAACGTATCAACAGCTACCGATTGCGTCAAACGGGATTGCGAAAGCGTTATATGAGGATCTGGCTGGCAAGGGGGAGGCCCTTGACGTTTTTCGGATCAAGGCAGGTCGTTGCCAGCCGCCCCTCACGGGGATGGTGACAGGGGCCATTGCATCGCCTGGGCGCTAGAGCTCCGGGTCGGGGTCCCTGTCCGGCCGTGCCGCCAGGGCATTCGACAGGTCGGGCCTGGTGGTTGATGGAACCAGTTTGCCCTGGTTTTGGCGCAGGAACATAAGGCGTTCTGCGGGCATGTTTAGCACCCAGGGTTGGGGCCGATCGGAGAGCTGCTGCCAATCGGCCCGGCGCACCTCCACCTGGATCGGTTGCAGGCTGCGGCCGGGATGGTCGATGGGCACCACATAGGCACTCACCTGGAAGGGCCCCTCACTCACCTTGACCAATTCGCACAGCCATTGATTGCTGGCTAGGGGCTTGGGGATCTGCTCTGCAGCAACCAGTTTCAAATGGTTGGCGCGGATGCCCACATGGCTGATTGCGGCATCAACCGGCTCCTGGCGCTGGATCTCGAGCTGCCAATCCAGGGCCCAGAGCCGGGTGGGTGAGAGCTGGCGAATCCGGGAAAAGTTCTTGCAGCCGCTCAGGCGAGCCACCACCAGGTCCCGGGGTTGGTCAAACACCTCATGGTTGGGCCCATGGGCTAGCAGTTTTCCCTGGTCAATCACCAGCAGATCGTCGCTGAGCCGGTAGGCCTCCTCCAGGTCGTGGGTCACCAGCAAGGCCGGCACCTGGCAATCTTGAAGTAGGTCGGCCAGTTGTTGCTGCAATTGGCGGCGCAGGTAGGTGTCCTGGGCGGAGAAGGGTTCATCGAGCAGGAGTAAATCGGGTTCGCTGGCCAGGGCCCGGGCCAGGGCGATCCGTTGTTGCTGGCCGCCGGAGAGTTGGCCGGGATAGCGATCGGCTAGCTCCCGCAGTCCTACCCGCTCTAGCTGGTGGTTCACCAGGTCCCGCCGCTGCCCTGGTGGCAGCTGGGCCAGGGCAAAGCCAACGTTCTCCGCCACACTCAGGTGGGGAAAGAGGGCGTAGTGCTGGAACACCAGGCCGATGCGTCGCCGTTGCAGGGGCAGGTTGATCTGGCGTTGGCTGTCGAGCAGCAGCCGGCCATTGAGCTCAATTCGCCCCCGCTCTGGGGTTTCGAGCCCGGCCAGGCAGCGCAGCAACTGGCTTTTGCCAGCCCCGGAAGCGCCGAGGATCCCGAGCCTGCGGCTGGAGCTGCTGAAGGCCAGCTGCAGGGCAAACGGGCCTAGCTGGTGATCCAGGTCCACCTTGAGCAGAAACGGAGTCGCCTGGGTTGCTTCGCCGCCGTAGGTGTTGGCGCGATGGGGGGGCTGGGCCTTGCTCCGGCTCCGCCACGCCCAGGCCCAGCGGCTCAGGCGGCGGTTCAGGCCCCAGAGCAGGTTGCGGCCGGGCTGACGCCGATTCGCCCGAGTTTCAAACAGCTGCATCAACAGCAGGCAACAGCCATTGAGCAGCAAGACAACACTGGTGAAAAACCAGGCCTGGCCTGTCTCGCCCCCGTCCACCGCGGCGAAGATCGCCAGGGGCAAGGTTTGGGTTTGGCCGGGGATGTTGCCGGCCAGCATCAAGGTGGTACCGAATTCCCCTAGGGCCCGGGCAAAACTGAGGCTCACCCCGGCCACCAGGCCCGGCATGGCCAGGGGCAGGATGATCTGGCGCAGAATTCGCCCCTCACTCGCCCCCAGGCTGCGGGCCACCTGGGGCAGGGACTCATCGATCTGCTCCAGGGACGCCAGGGCGGAGCGCACCATCAGCGGGAAAGCCGCCACCACCGAGCTCAACACCGTGGCCTGCCAGCTGAACACGATCTCAAAGCCAAAGCGGTTGAGTAGGCCGCCGATCGGCCCATAGCGGCCCAACAGTTGCAACAGAATGAAGCCCACCACCGTGGGCGGCAGCACCAGGGGCGAGAGCACAGCGAGTTCGGCCAGGCCCCGCTGCCAGCCCCGCAACTGACGCAAACGCCTGGCACAGGCAAAGCCCAGGGGCGCCACCAGCAGCACCGCCAGGCTGGCGCTGCGCAGCGACAGCCACAGGGGTGCAAGCTCAGGGCTGGCCCCGTTCATCGCTTCGCCGCCGCTGGCAGGGGCAGCAGGCCATAGCGGCGGAACACCTGGCTCGCTTGGGCCGTGGTGAGGCTGCCCAGGTAGGCGCTGGCCACGTTCGGTTGGCGGCTGGCGGCGATCACGGCGGCGCTGTAGCGAATCGGCGTGTGGCTGGCTTCGGGGGCACCAGCGACGATGCGCAGATTGGGCACAGTCTGGGCATCGCTTTTGTAAACAATCCCGGCATCGACATCACCGGCGGCCACCGCATTGGCCACGGCCCTCACCGAACCTAGGGGCACCAGCTTGGCCTTCACCGCCTCACTGAGCCCGTAGTAGGCGAGGGTCTGGCGGCCATAGTCGCCGGCGGGCACGCTGCTATCGCCGATGGCGATGCGACGGATGGCCATGCTGTCCAGTCCCTGGAACCGCAGGGAGTGCAGGGGCGAGCGTGAGGGCACCACCAGCACCAGCTGGTTGCCAGCGATCACGCGGCGACTGCCGGCCACCAGCAAGCCAGCCTTCTCCAGCCGGTCCATCTGCTTGTCGCCAGCCGACACGAACACATCGATCGGGGCGCCTTTTTGGATCTGCTGCTGCAACACGCCTGAGGCGGCGAAGTTGAAGCTGGGCGCTGGCACCTTCAAGGCGGCGGCGAAGCTTGGGGCCAGGGCCTGGAGCGGTTCGGTCAAGCTGACGGCTGCCCCCACCAACAGGGGCTTGGCTTCGGCCGGGACAGCCGCTACCGCCAGGAAGCAGAGGTAAGCAATGCAAGCCATCCCCCCATTGGCAACCCCAGAAGGGCCCAAGGGTCGAGATGGCGGATGGGTTGGCATCACATTCAAGCGTTTGGGGTTAGTGTGGGTTGGCATCACATTCAAGCGTTTGGGGTTAGTGTGGGTTGGCATCACATTCAAGCGTTTGGGGTTAGTGTGAGTTGGCATCACATTCAAGCGTTTGGGGTTAGAGCTGGCCTGACTACCAGATTCATTGCTCGCCTGCATTCGCTGCGATTGAAATCCATTCTATTGGTTCATAGCTTGCGGGCCTCCACCGTGCAGGGAACCTTTAGCGAGTCGAAGGTGCTGGCCAGTTCCAGCTCCCAGCCATTGGCCAGGGTGAGAATCGTGTTGCCGTCGCCATTCAGCCGTTGTTCGGTGATCTCTTCTTCGAGGTCTTTTTTGGCGATATAGGCCAGGAGCTGGGCGCTGGGGCCGTGGCGGAACATCACCTTCATCAGACTGGGGTTGGGATTAGGGGATTGGTGCTGGGGAGACTTGGGCCTGCTAGGGATTGGGAATTGCCTAGGGCTTGCTGATCGAGATCAGTCTTGCTGGGATCATCTGTGGGACTCTCGTCCTTGCTGAGCTCCTCTGAATCGTCGTATTCACAGCTGATCAGTTCGCGTCTGCGGCAGCCGACGACCCGGCCGGTATCGAGAAAATGGACGGCGTAGATGTAGGACGTCTGCAGAAAGGTGCCGATGCTTATCACGTATCCGGATTCGCCCTTGTTGGCCAGGCGGGCGCCAATGGCAACGCCGGCAAAGGTGCCGTCATTGCGGATCACCTTGCGCAGCATCACCTTTTCGCCGATCTCAAAGAGGGGTGGATCATCGAGCTCCATCTCATCATTGATCATGGCGTGACCTCTTGGGGGATTAGGGCGATCAATTCTTCAGGCAGCAGCCCCCGACCCAGGGCCGAGGCCTGGGCGCGCACCCGTTGCAGTAGGCCGGCAAGCCGTTCAGCCGCTAAATCGATGCCGTGGCTGCGGAGCACCGCTGCCAGGGCATGGCGGCCAGAATGTTTGCCCACGGCTAATTCATGTTTGCGGCCCAGGCAGGCCGGATCAAAGGGCTCGTAGGTGCGTTGATCCTTAAGTACGCCCGCCCCATGGATGCCCGATTCATGCCGAAAGGCATTACGCCCCACCACCGGTTTCCAGGGGGGGAGCGGTGCCCCGGCGCAGTCGGCCACCAGGGCTGAGACCTGGCCCAGGGATTGGGTGTGGATGCCGGTGGTTAGGCCCAGGCTGAATTGGGCCGCCATCACCACCTCCTCCAGGGCCGCATTGCCGGCCCGCTCCCCCAGGCCGTTCACCGTGGTGTTCACGGCCAGGGCCCCGGCCCGCAGGCCGGCGATCGCGTTGGCGGTCGCCATGCCGAGGTCGTTGTGGGTGTGCATCTCCAGGGGCAGGCCAGTGGCGGCCAGAGCGCTAATCCATGCGTGGGTGCTGAAGGGATCGAGGATCCCCACGGTGTCGCAGAAGCGGAAGCGATCGGCGCCCAGGCTGCGAATCCAGCTGACCAGATCCTCCAATTCCTGGCGGTCCGAGCGGGACGCATCCTCCCCGCCCACACTCACGCTTGCTCCCTGGTCGAGGGCGAAGTGGACGGCGTCCGCCAGCTGGCGATGCAGCGTGGCGGTGTCGCCGCCGAACTTGGCCTCCAGCTGCAGGCGGGACACCGGCAGGGAGATGTGAACCCGCTTGAGGCCGCAGGCCAGGCTGGCGGCCACATCGTCCCGGCGGGCCCGGTTCCAGCCGACCAGGGTGACCCCCAGATCGGCGGCCACGATGGCCCGGATCGCCTCCGCCTCATCCCCACCCATGGCGGGGATGGCGATTTCCAGTTCCGGCACTCCCAGGGCTGCCAACTCCCGGGCAATGCGCAATTTGAGATCGGCTCGGAAGGCCACGCCGGCGGCCTGTTCGCCGTCGCGCAGGGTGGTGTCGTGGATCAGCACGGGGGCCATGGCAACTAGCGAATCAGGTCGTAGGAGATGTCGGTCTTGGCGGGCACGATCGTGTTGCGATCCAGTTCGTCAAGTAGGGCGTTGACGATCCAATTGAGCAGGTTGATGGCGCCCTGGTAGCCATAGGTGCTGTAGCGGTGCAGGTGGTGCCGATCGAAGATCGGGTAGCCGATGCGCACCAACGGGGTTTTGGTGTCCCGCCACAGGTATTTGCCGTAGGAGTTGCCAATCAGCAGATCAACTGGCTCGGTGAACAGCAGCGAGCGCATGTGCCAGAGGTCCTTGCCGCCCCAGATGGTGGCGCCGGAACCGGCGGGGCTGCTGTCGAGCAGGGCCCGCAGTTCGGTCTCAAAGTCATCGTTGCTGTTCGACACCACGATGTGGACTGGTTCGGCACCCACTTCCAGCAGGAATTGCACCAGGCCAATCACCAGATCGGGATCGCCATAGAGGGCCACCCGCTTGCCATGGAGCCAGGCCTGGGAATCGGTAAGGGCATCCACGGCCCGGCCACGTTCGGCCTCGAGTTCGGCTGGAATCGGCTTGCCACTGAGGGCGGAGAGCTTCATCAGGAACTCATCGGTGCCGCGGATGCCGATGGGACGCACCACCTGGTTGGGTTGGCCCCATCCGGTGATCATCTTGCGAGTGCGCACCGTGCTGTAAGCCTGCAGGGCGATCGTGGCTTCGCCGTGGATGGTGTCGGCCGCATCGGCAAGCGGGGTGCCACCGGGATACATCTGGTAGGTGCCGGTGTTGGGAGAATCCAACACATCGGAGTTGTCCGCCAGCAGGTTGATCTCCACATCCATGGCCTTAGCAATGCGCTTCACCTCCCGCAGGTTGCCCACATAGGTTTCAAATCCGGGGATGATGTTGATCTTGCCGTTGCGCCAAGAGCCGGTGGGCTTGGTGGGATTGAGGGTGGTCAGGATGTTCTTGAGCATTTCGTCGTAGCCCGTGATGTGGGAGCCGACGAAGCTGGGGGTGTGGGCGTAGGGAACCGGGAAATCATGGGGCACCGCATCGGCATGCTTGGCATTGGTGATGAAGGCCTGGAGGTCATCGCCAATCACCTCTGCCATGCAGGTGGTGGACACGGCAATCATCTTGGGCTGGTACAGCTTGTAGCTGTTGGCCAGGCCTTCGATCATGTTGTTCTGGCCGCCAAACACCGCCGCGTCTTCCGTCATCGACGACGACACGGTTGAGAAGGGCTCCTTGAAGTGGCGGGTGAAGTGGGAGCGGAAATAGGCCACACAACCCTGGGACCCGTGCACAAAGGGCAGGGTGCCTTCAAAACCGCTGGCGGCCAGGATGGCGCCGAGGGGCTGGCAGGCCTTGGCGGGATTCACCGTGAGCGCTTCGCGGTTGAAGTTCTTTTCGCGATACTCCCAGCCCTTGGTCCATTCGGCGACCCGTTCCACCTCTTCAGGGGAATGGCCTCCCTCAAATTGCTTTTTCTCGGCGAAGAGCTCCTGGTATTCGCTTTGGTGGAAGAGCTCGGCGTGGTCCTTGATCTTGTTGATGTCGTTCTGGGCCATGGTTCGAACGGAAGAGGTGGATGGGGGCCAGAAACGGACTGGAGCGACGCTTCGTCAGGCTCCAGTCCTTGCTGGTGGTGGTTGGGCGGTTGGACTGACTTGGGGCTGGATTTCAGCCTGGTGTTCTGTCAGTTCCTTAGCCAGGGACTTGACAGGGTCAGTGGGCAGCAGCGGCCAGGGCTTTGTCCTTGCCCCAGGGGGTGGGGATCAGGCTCCAGGTGGGGCTGTTCAGGGCCAGGTCCATGTCCCGGGCGAAGATGGCGAAACCGTCGTAGCCGTGGTAAGGGCCGGAATAATCCCAGGAGTGCATCTGCCGGAAGGGCAGGGCCATCTTCTGGAACACGTATTTCTCCTTAATGCCGGAGGCAACCAGGTCAGGGTTGAGTTCCTTGACGAAGTGCTCAAACTCACTGGCGCTCACATCGTCATAGATGAGGGTGCCGTTCTCGATGTAGTGGGTAGTGCGCTTGTAGTCGTCGTTATGGCCGAACTCATAGCCGGTGGCGATCAGTTGCATTCCCAGGTCGGTGAAGGCGGGCACCACGTGACGGGGCCGCAGGCCGCCCACCATCAGGGCGACGGTTTTGCCTTCCAGGCGGGGGCGGAACTTATCGAGCACGGCCTTGATCTGGGCCTCATACTTGGCGATTACGGCCTCGGCATTGGCCTGGATCGTGGCATCAAAGCGGGCAGCGATCGTGCGCAGGGATTCGGCAATCTGGGTGGGGCCGAAGAAGTTGTACTCCATCCAGGGGATCTGGTAGGTCTCCTCCATGTGGCGCGCGATGTAGTTCATCGAGCGGTAGCAGTGCACCAAGTTCAGCTTCACCTTGGGGGTGAGGAACATCTCGTTGAGGGTGCCATCGCCAGACCACTGGGCCACGACCCGGAGGCCGATCTCTTCGAGCAGGATGCGGCTCGACCAGGCATCACCACCGATGTTGTAGTCACCGATGATGGCCACATCGTAGGGACCAACCTGGTGGTTTTGTTCCTCGGCCACCTTTTCGGAATTGGGGAAGACCCAGTCGCGAATCGTGTCGTTGGCGATGTGGTGACCCAGGGATTGGGACACGCCGCGGAAGCCTTCGCAACGCACCGGCACGATTGTTTTACCAATCTCCTTGGCTGCCTTACGGGCCACCGCCTCAATATCATCACCGATCAGGCCGATCGGGCACTCCGATTGGATCGATTGGCCGCGGTTGAGCGGGAAGAGCTCTTCGACCTCCTCGATCAGTTTGGTGAGCTTTTTGTCCCCACCAAACACCACATCACGCTCCTGGAAATCGGAGGTGAACTGCATCGTGCCGTAGCTGTCGATGCCGGTGGTGCCGATGTAATAGTTCCGGCGCCCGGACCAGGAATAGTAGCCGCAACCCACGGGGCCGTGGCTGATGTGCACCATGTCCTTGATCGGCCCCCAGACCACACCCTTGGAGCCGGCATAGGCGCAGCCCCGGGTGGTCATCGAGCCCGGTACGGACTTGACGTTGGACTTAACGCCACAGTCGGCCTTGGCGTGGTCGTAGACGTTGAGATGCTTGGCGCGCTTTTTCTTGGCTTTCTCGGGATAGGGCTCAAGAACCTCTTCAATCAGAGATTTGACATCGACCGGGGCGACCGGTCGGGGTTCGGTAGTGGTCATGGGGGGAACGGGCGCAGTGAATGGTCGACGCAGAACTGAACTCAATTCAGGGGAGCTCCCCTAGGTAGGGGAGCTATGGAGCACTAGCGGTTGATCAGACGACAGCCACTTCGGCTGCTGTTTTACCGATCAGATGTTGAACGGCAGAGTCATCGCCAAGGATGCCGAATTCGACCAGCAGGTCTTCCAGTTCATCCATGGTGATCGGGGTGGGGACCGTCAGGTTGGTGTTGTCCTTGATCTTGCGAGCAAGGCTGCGGTATTCCTGGGCCTGGTTGCTTTCAGGCGCATACTCGATCACGGTCATGCGGCGCAGTTCGGCGTGCTGCACGATGTTGTCCCGGGGGACAAAGTGGATCATCTGGGTGTTGAGGCGCTTGGCCAGGGTTTCGATCAGTTCGAGTTCCCGGTCACACTGGCGGCTGTTGCAGATCAGGCCGCCGAGACGCACACCGCCGGAGTGGGCATATTTGAGAATGCCGCGGGCGATGTTGTTGGCCGCATACATGGCCATCATCTCACCGGAGGTAACGATGTAGATCTCCTGGGCCTTGCCTTCGCGAATTGGCATGGCGAAGCCACCACAGACCACGTCACCCAGCACGTCATAGGAGACGAAATCGAGGTCTTCGTAGGCACCATTTTCTTCCAGGAAGTTAATGGCGGTGATGATGCCGCGACCGGCGCAGCCAACGCCGGGCTCGGGACCACCGGATTCGACACACTTGACCCCTTTGTAGCCTTCCAGCAGCACTTCTTCCAGTTCCACATCTTCCACGGCACCGCGTTCGGCAGCCAGGTGGAGAACGGTGGTCTGGGCCTTGCTGTGCAGCATCAACCGGGTGGAGTCAGCCTTGGGATCGCAGCCAACGATCATGATGCGGTCGCCGAATTCGGCAAGACCGGCAATGGTGTTCTGGGAGGTGGTGGATTTACCAATACCACCTTTGCCGTAGAACGCAATCTGGCGGATGGAAGGGTCGGTCATGGCTTTTGCGGGTTGAAGAATGGGGGGATTGGCGTTCAGCCGTTTCAGGCTTGGATTGAAGCGTTCAGCAATGGTCTTGGGCAGCCCCTTGCCGGAGGAGAACGGGCTGCCTGGGTCTGGGCGATGGGGGTTGTCATGGCAAGGATTGGGTGACTGGGATCAGGGAACCTGAACCACGCGCAGGTTGGATTCGAGCCGTTCGCGTAAACGGGCCTCAACCGCATAGCGGAGCGTGTCACTGCTGGAGCTGCAGGTGCTGCAATTACCGCGCAGTTGCACATGCAGTTCATCGCCAACCAGTCCGCAGACCTGGATGTCGCCGCCATCCGCCTTGAGGTAAGGCCGGATGTCCTGCTCGATCACTGCATCGATCTGTTGAAGTCGAACCACCAGGGGGGCCTGGGGCGGACCATCACTTTTGGGATTCGATTCTTCCAGGATCTTGTCGATCGCCACCAGGCAACTGCCGCAGCCACCACCAGCCTTGAGGTAGGCCGTTACCTGTTCAGCGCTGCGCAGGCCGTTTTCGGCGATCACCTTGCGAATCTTCGAATCGGTGATCGCAAAGCATTTGCAGATCAGGGTCCCTTCATCGCCTTGAAGCTCTTCTCTTTCGATACCGCGATAGTTGAAGATGGCGGCTTCAAGAGCCTCCTGGCCCATCACCGAACAATGCATCTTGGCCTCGGGTAGGCCACCGAGGTAGTCGGCAATTTCCCCATTGGTCACCTGCAGGGCTTGATCGAGCGTCAGGCCCTTAACCAGCTCGGTGAGGGCGGAGGAGGAGGCAATGGCACTGGTGCATCCGAAGGTTTGGAAGCGGGCATCGAGGATGCGATCTTCAGCCACCTCGATCTGGAGATGGAGGCGCAGGGCGTCACCACAGGCAATGCTGCCCACTTCGCCCACCGCAATGGCGGTGGTGGGATCGTCGCTGGGTTTGAAGCTGCCTTGGTTGATCGGATTGTGAAAGAGCTGAAGTACCTTTTCGGAGTAGTTCCACATGGCGGTTGTTGGCGAGGGTGTCGAGTTTTAGGAAGAAGGAGAGCCTCCTGGTTTGAGGAGGGGGACTGAATGCAGTTGTTATCGGTTTTGGCTCATGGGTTTGGTGCTAACTCCATCTGCTGTAGCCAGGACACATCGTCATCACTGAAGGGTGAGAGTTGGCGTAGCCGGTCAACGATCTCTGGCATCACCTGCAAGGTGAGGTCCACCTGCTCCTCGGTGCTGAAGCGTGAGAGTGAAAAGCGGATGGAGCCGTGCAAAACCGAGTAGGGGATTGCCATGGCCCGCAGCACATGGGAGGCCTCGAGGGAGCCTGAGGTGCAGGCTGATCCGGAGGAGGCGCAGATGCCGTGGCTATCAAGCGAAAATAGAATCGCTTCGCCTTCGATGTATTTGAAACCGATGTTGCTGGTGTTGCCAAGGCGCGTGGTGCCGCCGCCATTGACCACACAATCGGGGATGCGCGCCAGCAATCCCTGCTCTAGCCGATTCCGCAGTTTGGCGACCTGGGCGATCACACCTCTCTCAATCGCTTCCTTCGCTTCTTTCGCTGCCTGGCCAAATCCCACTAGGCCGGCCACGTTTTCGGTGCCGGCGCGGCGTCCCCGTTCCTGGTGACCGCCGAGCAACCAGGGCTGGAAGCGGGTGGCACGGCGCACATAAAGGGCGCCAACCCCTTTGGGACCGTGAATTTTGTGGGCCGAGAGCGTCAACAGGTCAACCGGGAGGCTGCGCAGATCAATCGGAGCTTTGCCCGCCAGTTGCACCGCATCCACGTGCCAGAGGGCCCCGGCCGTCTTCACCAGCTGCCCGATCGCTTCTAGCGGGAAGACCACACCGGTTTCGTTGTTGGCTGCCATGGTGGAAACCAGGGCCGTAGGCACCTTCAGGGCCTCTTCCAGCTGGCCCAGATCCAGTTGGCCATCGCCATCGACCCCGATCACAACAAGGTCGTAGCCCTCGCTTTGCAACTGTTTGGCCACATTGAGCACGCAGGGGTGCTCAACGGCAGTAGTGATGATGCGGCGGCGGCTGGACTTGTTGCTTAGGGCGGAGCGAATGGCACTGTTGTTGCCTTCACTGCCGCAACTGGTAAACACCACTTCGGTTGATTCAGCACCAATCAGGGCGGCAACCTGTTCGCGTGCCTGGGCAATTTGGAGGCTGAGGTTGCCGCCGAAGTGGTGCATGGAGGAGGGGTTGCCATAGCTTTCCCGGTAGAAGGGGAGCATGGCCTCCAACACGCCTTGGCTAACCTGGGTTGTGGCGTTGTTGTCGAAGTAGGTGATTGGCTTGATGGTCATGGCTTCGTGGATGGGAACGACTGGGCCGTTATTGAAAGGCTTGCGCTGGCATGGGCCGTGATCGAGTTCTGCTGGATCCCGCCTGGATCCAGCAACGGCTTCAGGTTCTGGGACGAACCGCACGGGCTCTGGCGAGAACTGGATCTTCGGCTTTGCCTTCGCTTGCTTCGGCCGCTGCTTGGGGCTTGCTCAGCTCCCCAAAGGCCTCGCGCAGGGCGACCTTGATCAGGTTGTTGCTTTCGATCACGGGGAGACCCAGTTTTTCGAGTTTCTGGCGGGGCGAGGCGCCAATGCGGCTGACGAGCACGGCGGCGCAGTCTCTCAAGATCTCGGCTATGCCGCTAAAAGCGGCCTCTTCGCCATAGCCGCCCTGGCAGTAGTGATCCACTTTGCGGTGGCCCACAAAGCGACTGCCAACCGCATCCACTGCATAGATCTGGAATTCCTTGGCGTGGCCAAAATGTTGGTTAACCAGGCCCCCACCCTTGCTGGCTACGGCCAGCAACAGCGGTCCAGGCTGGTCGCCAGAGAGGATTGGTTCGCCAATGCCATCCTCGATCCCGTCAGGGGAATCAACGAGCCGCTCGGCCTTACGAATCTGTTCGCGGAACAGTTCAATGGATTCGCGCTCCTGCAGCCGCTTGCTGGCATCGAGGGAGGGCACGCTGGCGAGAACCTTCTCCTTGCTGAATTCCTGGGAGCGATCCTCACCCAACAGGCCAACGGCATCGGCGCGGCACTGGCGGCAATGGCGCATCATCTTCACCGAGCCCTCGCCACAGGCATCCTGCACCGCTGTTAATTCCGCTTGGGTGGGTCCCCGTTGGCCGCGCAGACCAAAGACCGTGCCATGTTCGGGCGCTGAAATCAGCGGCATGATGTTGTGTAGGAAGGCACCCTTTTCGCGGATCGTGCGGTTGACCTCAACCAGGTGCTTGTCGTTGATGCCCGGGATCAGCACCGAATTCACCTTGACCAGAATGTCGGCTTTGCGCAGGAGATCCAGGCTTTCCATTTGGCGCTGGTGCAGCAGCTCGGAGGCTTCGCGTCCGCGATAGCGGCGCCGCTCAAAATGGACCCAGGGATAGATTTCCATGCCGATATCGGGATCGATCATGTTGATCGTCAAGGTCACATGGTCAACGTTTAGGGCCTTGATCCGCTCGATGTGCTCCGGCACTGCTAGGCCATTGCTGGAGAGGCAGAGCTTGAGATCCGGTGCTTGTGCTGCGATCCGCTCAAAGGTTTCAAAGGTATGCTCCGGGTTGGCGAGCGGATCACCAGGGCCGGCAATGCCCACCACGGTCATTTGGGGGATGCGTTCGGCGACGACCAGGACCTTGTGGGCCGCTTCTTGGGGCGTGAGCAATTCGCTCACCACCCCGGGCCGGCTCTCATTGGCGCAATCGTATTTACGGTTACAGAAATTGCATTGGATATTGCAGGCCGGTGCCACGGCCACGTGCATGCGGGCGTAAAAGTGATGGGCCTCCTCGCTGTAGCAAGGGTGCTTCTCGATCCGGGCCAGGGTGCGGGCATCGATGCTGGCTGCTGGCTTGGGGGCGTCCGCCGAGGGACATTTGCAGTTGCCTTGGCTGGCTTTGGCGGTCCCCTGGTGGCCTGCAGGCAGAACGGGCAATGACGACATGGGTCGGTTGCGAATGACCATGTCCTAGCGGCATGGCCCTGGCCAATCCCCGGGCCCTTTCTGAATACTTAGGGCTGTACTCGGGGGCCAATTGCCTTGCTATCACTGGGCTATAGATTTGCTTCGGGTCGGGGTGCAGGTATTTACGGGGTGTGGCACCGGTATTGATCAACGGGCCCGCTGCGCTGTTTTCTTGTCCACGACTGCAAAAAGTGTTTTTTGCCACCATTTGGTGTCTAGGTAGTTCTGCTGCACTGCCAGGGTTTTGACCATTGCATGTATCCAATGTTACTGTTTTTATTCGAGGCTTTTTGAGTGCAGCTTTGCCCTGGAAAGTTGTGTCGTATTTAATACCGTATCTAAGGCCAGGAAGTGCTGCCCCGCCTGGGTGAGTACTAAGAACGCAAGCCCCCTTCCCCGCCTGATCCTGGCGATCACGCAACACCCGAATCGGGTTTTGAGTGCTCATCTGCCTTTGTTGCTTGATGCTGTTCGTTGCACGGCCATTGCCTATGGCTGGCCGTCAAGAAAAGCTCAAAACATGATGTTTAGGTTGGCAGCAACCACTCCGCGGCGGCCCCTACCCATGGTTCATGCCCCCAGCAACCGGGAGCTGCTCAACGAGCCCGCTTGCCCCCACAACCACGCTGTCCATGGCCACGGGGCCGATGCTGGTTCGCAAGCCGCTGGCCAGGGCCGCAAGAAGGCGGCCAATGGCTGCAAGCAAAAAGCCCTGCCTGGCGAAGCCCAGGGCGGCTGTGCCTTTGATGGCTCCCTGATCACCCTGGTGCCGATCACGGATGTGGCGCACCTAGTCCATGGGCCGATCGCCTGTGGGGGCCATTCCTGGGGCACCAGGGGCAGCCTCAGCTCGGGGCCAACCCTGCACCGCCACGGGTTCACCACCGACCTCAGTGAGCACGACATCATCTTTGGCGCGGAAACCAAGCTGCGTCAGGCCATCAGCGCGATCGCCCTGGAACATGCTCCTGCGGCCATTTTTGTCTACGCCACCTGCGTTACGGCCCTAATTGGCGAAGACATCGAGGCCGTTTGCAGAGCCATGGCCCAGGAGCTCTCCTTGCCGGTGATCCCCGTCCATAGCGCCGGCTACCGGGGCAGCAAGAATTTTGGCAATCGCCTCGGCGGCCAGGCCCTACTCGATCACGTCATCGGTACCCGTGACGCCGATGATGATTTGACTCCTTCGATTAACATCATTGGCGAATACAACATTGCCGGTGAGCTTTGGTCGATTGAATTGCTTTTGCGGGTATTGGGAATCAAGATCCAGGCAAAAATTACCGGGGATGGGCGCTACGTCGACATTGCCGCTGCCCACTGCGCCGATCTCAACGTGGTGATTTGCTCCAAGGCCCTCTTAAATGTGGCCCGAACCATGGAGCAACGCTATGGCATCCCCTTCATTGAAGCATCATTTTATGGCTCTGCAAATGTCAGCCAATGCCTACGCCAGATCGTTGATTATCTGGTTGATGCCCAGGTCGTGCCCCTTTCCTTGATCGACGATTGTGAGGCCCTGATTGAAAGCCAAACCGCCCGCATGAAACGACGATTGGCTCCCTATCGGGCCAGGTTGGAGGGCAAAAAGATTGTGCTCTACACCGGTGGAGTCAAGAGCTGGTCAATCATCGCTGCTGCCCAAGACCTCGGCATGCAAATAGTGGCCACCAGCGTGCGCAAAAGCACAGCTGACGATCAGGCGCGCATGCGCGATCTGCTTGGACCCGAAGGGATTCTGATGGAGAAGGGCGGCGCTTCCGAAATTCTGCGGGTGATTGATGCGACCGGTGCTGACATGTTGATTGCTGGTGGCCGCAACCAATACACCGCCCTCAAGGCCGGCATCCCCTTTCTGCATATCAACCAGGAACGGCACCATCCCTATGCCGGCTACCAGGGAATTGTGGAGATGGCCAAGGAAATTGATGAATCCATGCACAGCCCCGTTTGGGAGCAGGTGCGCCGGCCTGCCCCCTGGGAGGTAACAGCATGAGTGCCACCCAACTCAGCCAGTCCCTAGCCCCGACTGCCCGGGCCATCGTCAGCACTGACACCTTCAAGCACAGCCCTGCCCTGGGAGCCGCCTTGGCCCTTTTGGGAGTCAAGGGTTCGATCCCCCTGCTCCATGGGGCCCAGGGCTGCACGGCTGCCGCCAAGGTCAAACTGGTGAACCATTTCCTTGAGGCGATCCCCCTGGCCACTACGGCCATGGATGAGGTCAGCACTGTCTTGGGCGGTGAGGAGAACATCATCCAGGCGGTTTTGGCTCTTGCTAAGAAAAGCCAGCCAGAGCTTGTTGGCGTTTGCTCCACCGCCTTAACCGCCACCCGCGGCGATGACCTCGCTGGTGCGGTGCGCTTGCTGCGGAAGCAGCAGCCCCAACTGGCGGCCCTGCCGATCTGCGTGATTGAGTCTCCCGATTTCATGGGGGGCATGCAGGAGGGTTTCGCCGCTGCAGTGGCTTCCCTGCTCCAAACCTTTGCTGAACCAGGCGCGATCATTGCCGGCCAGATCACCATCGTTGTGGGTGCCAGCCTGGCGCCTGGTGATGTTCAGGAGATTAAGGACCTAGTTGAGGCCTTTGGCCTTGATGCCTTGCTAGTGCCTGATCTTGCCGATTCCCTCGATGGCCACTTTGCGGCTTCCGCCTCCACGGCCGTGGCCCAGGGCGGCGTCACGGTGGAACGCCTGCGCCTGGCGGGCCGTTCAGAGCAGATTGTGGCCATCGGCGCCAGCGTCTTGCCAGCGGCGCGTTTATTGGCGGAGCGCTGCGAGCGCCCCCTGGTGAGCTTCGATCACTTGATGACCCTGGAGGCCGTGGATGACTTGATCCGGCTGCTGATGCAATGGAGTGGCCGGGCGGTGCCGGAGCGCTATCGCCGCCAAAGGCGCCAGGTGCAGGATGCCCTGCTCGACACCCATTTCTACTTTGGCCATAAGCAGGTAGCCCTGGCCCTGGAGCGGGATTTGCTGACCGGCGTTGAGGCCTTCCTGCGCTCCTGTGGCGCCTCAATTGCTATTGGCCTCACTCCCCAAATGGGTGATCTGCATCAACTTGAGCAGGCTTGCGGCGACGTTGATCTGCTGATTTCAAGTTCCCAGGCCTCCGATCTGGCAGGCCGCATGGGTGTGTCCCTGTACAGGCTTGGTTTTCCGATTGTGGATCGCCTTGGCAACGGTTTGCGGGTTTCGGTTGGCTATGGCGGACTCTTGAATTTGTTGATCGGCATCGGCAATCAGTTGTTGATTGATGAATTGGCGGTGAATGATTTCAGTAGTGCCTGAGGAAAGCCCTCCGCGACTGCGGCAGCCCTAACCGACTCCCTGTCCTTTATTCTCGACGCCATGGCCATGTTCGTTGCTTTTGCAAGTACGGACCAACAGATCATCAATGCCCACTTCGGCTGGACTCCGTTTCTTGAGATCTACAAGGTTGATCAAGACGGTTATAGCCTGCACCAATCGATCAGCTTTCCGCCGGCCCAGGAAGACGGCGACGAAGATAAACTGACACCACGCATCAACGCCGTTCGGGCTTGCACCTTGGTGTACGTCAGTGCCATTGGTGGGAGCGCTGCTTCCAAGCTGATCAACCACAAAATCACCCCGATTCGCTCGTCTAATGGGGAGGAACCGATCACCGATTTGCTTGATCGTCTTGTGATCATGCTGCGGGGCACGCCTCCCCCCTGGCTGCGCAAGGTCTTGCTCGCTCAAAGTTGATCGAAGCTGGCTTGCGCCCTGACCAACCTCCTTGCTATCCCATCCATTTCAGCATTTCGATGACGTCCCAATCACCCAATGGCAGCCAACCTGCTGCTGTGATCGCAGATAGCCCCACCGCACCGGCCGAGGCGGTCAAGGCCCTAGCCCTGCAAATCCGCATCAATGATGTGTTTGGCACCTACGCCCGCTGGAGTGATGATCTGCTCTTAAAGCCTTTCATCGTTACCCGAGAACAGAAGCGCACGATCAGCACCGAGGGCCCCGTCGAACCGATCACCCGCGGACGCATTCAAGCCTTTTTTCGCTCGATTGCCTATCGCATCGAGGCCGGCAGTGGCCTCATGGCCCAGGTTGCCCTCGACCTCAATGATGAGGGTTTTGGCTACGCGCTAGTGTTCGCCGGAAAATTGCTATTGGTTAATCGCAGTTTACGCGATGCCCATCGCTTTGGGTTCTTGACTAGCGAAGATCTCATCGCTGAATCCGACAAACTAACGGCCCAGGGTATCAGCCTTGCTAATCGTTTTCAGGAGGTTGGCAAGGCATGACCCATTCTGCCACTGCCTGGCAACTCAACCAGGATTATGAGTCCCTTGATCTAGATGCCTTGCGCCAACGCATCCGGGCCCTTAACAGTAAGGCAGGGCAGATGAAAATGGATCTCCATGATCTAGCAGAGGGGTTGCCTGCTGATTTTGACAAGCTTCCGGCTCTGGCCACGGAAACCCACAGTCTGTTTGCCTTGCTTGACCATCTGCGCAGCCATCTTCGCGTCCGTGAACAACAGGACTCCCAACCATGACCCCAGCCAAGCAATCCCTCAAAGGGTTTAGCCGTTTAACGGATGCGGAGGATTATTTTGAATTTTTTGAGATTCCCTATGATCCCCACGTGCTCTCCGTTAATCGACTCCATATCCTGCGGGATTTTTCGCTCCAACTGCAAGCCATTGATTCCTCCATTCCCTCCCTTGACGAACGCTATGGCTCCTATCGGCAAGCCCTGCTGAAGGCCTATCAGCTGTTCGTTACCTCCTCACCACTTGAGCAAAAACTGTTTGCTGTCTTTAAGCAGCGCCCTGGTCACATCGTTACCCTATCGGAGCTAACGCCGTGACGATCCCCCTGCTCGATCTTGACCCTCCAATCATCAGGCCAGTGGTTCAGGTTGAGCCCAGCGGTTTGGATGCAGTGTTCGCCTTAACAGACGACCAACGCGAACGCTACAGCCGCCAGATCCAATTACCGGATTTTGGCGAGTTTGGCCAGCAGAAACTAGCCCAATCCACAGTGCTGATCACCGGCGTGGGTGGTCTCGGTGGCACCGTCGCCCTCTACCTTGCCGCCGCAGGAGTGGGCAAGCTTGTGTTGGCACGGGGCGGCACCCTGCGACTCGATGATCTCAACCGCCAGGTGTTAATGCGCCATGACGGGGTTGGTGAATTGCGGGTTCTGCAGGCCGCTGAAAGCTTACGGCGCTTCAATCCAGACACCCTGGTCGAACCCATTGCCGAGTATGTCACCGCTGACAATGTGGCTGGCCTGGTGGCTGGTGCCACGGTGGTTGTTGATGCCACCCACAATTTCGAAGAGCGGTATTGGCTCAACGATGCCTGTGTACAGGCCCGCATCCCCATGGTGGAGTCGGCCATGGATGGCATGGAAGCCCAGTTGACCACCATCCTGCCTGGCACTACAGCCTGTTTGCGATGCCGCAGCGCCACTCCTCCCCCTTGGGATCGCCGTAACTTCGGAGTACTAGGTGCTGTTTCAGGGGCCCTAGCTTGTCTGACCGCCCTAGAGGTGATCAAGCTGATCACCGGCTGCGGGCCGATCCTCAGTGGCACCTTGGCCCGCTTCGACCTGGCTGAGTTAACGCTGCGCAAGTTGCCCCTCTTGCGTCAGAGCGATTGTCCCTGCTGTGGCGCCCTCGCGCCCTAAGAGCAAGGCTCCGATTTTCAATCCTTGCTTGGCTTCCCCCAGCCCCCCCTTTGGACTTCCCATTCCTTCATTTTGGTCCATCCCCATGTGCATCCAACTGACTGAACCTGCCGTTCTGAGACTCAGGAGCCTGCTGCGCTCCCAGAATCTGGGGCCGAGCGCCGGCGTGCGGATCCGCATCGACGATGGCGGCTGCGCCGGCCTTAGTTACGACATGAAACTGGTGGCCCAGGCCGAACCTGAGGACCGCAGTTTTGAAAGTGGCGGTGTCGCCCTCTTCGTTGAACCGGCCAGCCTGGCTTCCTTGCGCGGGGTCCAACTTGATTTTGTTGAGGGTGTGATGGAAAGTGGTTTCCGTTTTTCCAACCCTTCCGCCACCTCCACCTGCGGCTGCGGTAAATCCTTCAGCACCACCGAAACCTGTGCGCCGGAACGAGCCAGCTGCCATGGCAATTGATCTCTACCTGCCCGGCAGCTGGCGCCGCCATGGTTTGGGTTCCAGCCATTTGATCCAGGAACCGGGTTCCCTGGATCAAATTCTCAGCGAGCTGGAGCGTAGCTATCCCCTAATTCGCACCCATTGGCGCCAGGCCGATGGACGTTTTGTTGATTATCTGCAGCTGTTCGTCAATGGCGTACAGGTTGCCTTGAATCCCTTGCCGGTCCAGCCACTCCACGATGGTGATGCCATTGATGTAGTTCTACC
Organism: uncultured Synechococcus sp.; assembly: GCA_903855705.1. Taxonomy (GTDB): domain Bacteria; phylum Cyanobacteriota; class Cyanobacteriia; order PCC-6307; family Cyanobiaceae; genus BAIKAL-G1. Next base: position 2,585 of record CAINZT010000139.1, on the reverse strand, counting down.
AATTTCCGGGGGGTGAGAGCGCCAAGGAAGATAGCCTCAGCTTGGTTGAGCCCGCATCTTCTTTGTCCCGATCGATGGTGGACCCTGTGGATGTTGGGCCATAAAGGGGAGCCAAAAGCTCCCCATTTTTGTTTCTAAGGGCGACTGCTTAGTTGCTGCCAGTGGCGAGCATGGCAGCCACGATGCTGGCTAGTACCCGCACCAGTTCAAATCCACCCACCAGGATCAGGCCATACCAGATCTTCTGCACCGTTTCCGGGGGCAGGCTGCCGCTCGTGCGGAAGCCTCCGGTCTGGCTGGGAGGGAAGCTGGCCAGCACTTGGCGGTGATAATCGTCGTACCTCGGCAACGTGATGTTGAGTGGTTTCTCACCCAGGCGGCGACCGGGTAGCACCCGCTGACGCTGGAAGGGAACGGTGTCCTCGCCAAAGTTGCTGGTGTAGTCCTCTGATGCCAGGAGTTGATCCACCATGGCCTCCACACCTTGCTCACCAATCACGATTGACCAGGCAATCGCCTCAGCTTCACCATGGATCTGGCGGCCCAGCACCCGTTCCACCAAGTGGCGTGCCACTTGCTTGTTGCCGTTGCAGCCGTAAACCCCATCAAGAAATCGATTCGAGAGGACTAGGCCCTTAACAAATTCCTTGACAGTGATCTGGCCGCTGCGCAACTGAGACTCCAGGGTGAGATTGCGATCGGCCTTAAAGGTATGGAAGAAGAGTTGCCGGTAGGCCCCCTCGATCAGACGGTCCACCTGCCCACGACTGAGTTTTTTATCAGCCGTAGGCAGGTGGCTGGTTTCATCACCTCCCACTAGCATGCCGTTGACACGGGCGTTTTGAGACACCAAGGGGTGGGATTGCAAGCTTAGGGACATGGCTTTGAATGGACGTTCATCAATAGGCTAAAGCACCCATCTTTGGACCTGCTCAACCTGTGCAAAACAGATACAATCGTGCTTTAGGTTTTCGTTTTGTGAATCTCTTTGGCTCTTTGTTGCCATATCGTGCGGTTAGTGAAGTCGTCGCTTAAGGGCCTTCCCAGGCTTTCTTGCCCCATTGGGTATCGTGCCGCTTTGCATGGGATTCTGTCCACAAGGTGTTTTACGGCTGCGCCTTTTATCTGCTTTATTCTTTGCGTTCTCGTGTTGTCATTCTGCAGGTCACTGCTGCGTTTAATGGCTAGCCGTTTAGGCGTTGAAACATGTATCCTGTGCCCCGGCAGGTCAAAATGAGTTCTGGGTTTTCAGGATCGGTCTCGATCTTGCAGCGCAATCGGGACACGTGTACATCTACAACTCGGGTTTCCGAGAGCCGTTCGGGTGAATACCCCCAAATGTGCCTGAGGATTTCGATGCGGTCGATGGCCTTCCCAGCATTCTCCACTAGTACTTCCAGCAAGCTTAATTCCAGTTCAGTGAGGCGAATCTGTTCATCCCCCCGGTAGACCTTTCGCCTGTTGCTATCGATACGCAAATCGCCGGCCACCAAGAGGTTGTTTGCCGGAATCTCCTGGGTGCGTCCTTGGCCCTTGCCGGCCCGCCTGCGCAGCAGGCAACCAATGCGGGCAATCAATTCCTTGGGGCTGAAGGGTTTCACCATGTAATCGTCGGCGCCCAGTTGCAAGCAGGCAATTTTCTGGGACACCTCATCAATGGCCGAAAGCATCAGGATTGGGATGCTGGTGCGGCTACGCAATTTTTCGCAGACCCCGTAGCCATCCAGCTGCGGCAGCATTAAATCAAGGATTACTAAATCAGGGTTGACTTCCCCAAATGTCCTTAATCCTGCGATTCCATCAGCGGCAGTGGCCACTTCATAGCCGACCATTCTTAAGCGGGTTTCGAGAATATGGCAGACGTTTGGCTCATCGTCGACGACCAGGATCTTGGCCTTTGACTTGGGGTCAGCAAGAAGCAACGAGTGGCCAATAGCATTGGAAGCCGAATTATTAAAGCCGTCGATGGGCGATGGCGTGGTCCTTCTTAAGATATCTTCTTGAAATAACCGGGTTTGTTCTAGTGCTGGCTGGGCCAACGTCTTCTCGTCGGCAGCACCATGTTGTGATGGCTTGCCTGGGCTGCAGTGCCGACCTAGATCCGCTTCTTGAGCAGCGCTAGGTTTCCATCCTCTCCTAGGGACGACGATTGCCCTCGTTCCGGTTTGGGGAAAGAGCCCCCTTTAGGGTTTGTGGGCGCCACCGTCTCCCCTCCCCATGGAGTCTTCGTCCTGGCTGCCCTGGCGGTGGCCCCTGACGGCCTTGGCCTTTGGGGGCATGGCCACCTACGGGCTGATGCGCCTCACCAGCCATCCGATCGAGGTGCATGTGCTGCATGCCTTTTCAGTACCCCTGCAGCTCAGCGGCAGCGTCAACCACCGTCTGGCCGTGCAGGCGCCTGTGCAAGCGCTGCTGCGGGCCCAGGGCCCCCTGCCACTCACCGTTGCCGTTCACCAGGACCGCCCCATCGGCGTGAGGGTGGAGGAGCGCAAGCCGATGCAGGTGCAGGTCACGAACCTGACCCCCGTGCAGGTCCAGGTGGTGGATACCAAGCCGGTGGAGGTGGACGTGCAGGAGAAATCCCC
>CAINZT010000138.1 GCA_903855705.1 uncultured Synechococcus sp. | reverse complement strand
GGTCCACCGCATCGGCGGTGTCGAGGGCCTCGGGCGCCACCTGCTTGAGGTGGGTGATCAGCATGCCGAACTGGGTGCCCCAATCGCCCACGTGGTTGAGGCGCAGCACCGGATGGCCGCGGAACTCCAGCACCCGCGCCAGGGAGTCGCCAATGATCGTGGAGCGCAGGTGCCCCACATGCATCTCCTTGGCGATGTTGGGGCTGGAGAAATCCACAATCACCGGCGGGGAGGGCAGCGCGCCTGGCGCCCCAGGGGAGTCGTCCCCGCCCCCTACGCCTTCGGCCTCGTCAAAGCCAGCCAAAGCCCTGACAGACCGGGTGGAGTCCAGCACCGTCGGCACCCCTAGGCGCGGGTCCCCCAGGCGCCGTTGCACTTCGGCGGCCAGGCGCTCGGGCCGCAGCGTGAGGTTGATGAATCCGGGACCGGCGATCTGGGGGACTTCAAAGGCGGCCAGGAAGGCGGGATCGGCGGCCAGCTGGGCCACAATCGCCTCAGCAATCTTGCGGGGCGGCTGGCCCAGGGGTTTGGCCAGGGCCAGGGCCCCATTGGCCTGGAAATCGCCGAATTCGGGCTTACTGGCGGGCCCTAAGGCCGGGTCGAGGGGCTTGCCGCTGGCCTGGGCCGCCGCCGCCGCCTCGGGGAAGGCCCGCCCGGTGGCGGCGCGCAGCTGGCCTTCAAGGGCGTGGAGAACGGTCAGCATGGACGGCGGTGAACCGCGGCGGAGCGGCAGGCAGTGCCTCGATCATCCCTCCCCGGCCAACGCCCGGAGCCATCCGGGTGCCAGCGACCAGGGCCCGGGCCCACTCAGGCCGTGAGCTCCAGCTCCCGCTCCATCCCCGCCAGCACCACCTCGGCCACCAGCTTGATGCGATAGCGACAGGCCTGGGTTTCGGCGCAATCGAAGGTGCCGTGCTCCCAGTATTTATTGCTGCCGGCGCCGCCGCCGCAGAGGCCGAAATACTCACAGCCCTGCTGGCACTGCTTCACCCCGGAGCGGATCGCCTGATGCACCCGCTGGAATGTCTCGTGATTCAGCACCGCTTCGAGGCTGCCGGTAAGCACGTTGCCAAAAGAGAAATCGCCATACTCCGCCGTGGCCACCGAAAGCAGTTCCGGATCAAAGGTGGAGAGGTTGCCGCGGGCATCCACATTCACGATCGAAAAGGGACTGTTCATGTCGCTGATGTCCAGCCGCAGATCACTGCAGGCGTGGCTGATGATCCCCTCGAATTCGCGCAGGCGCAGGCGCTCGGGCTGCTCGCGGCAGCGCTGCCAGAAGCGCTCCAGGAAGGATCGGTAACGCTGCTCAACGCCAGCGCCTTCCAGGCTGGAGGTGGCATTGGCCCCCTCGGTTTCCTCCATGTTGAAGCCCACGTCCGCGATGCCGTGGTCCACAAAAAAGTCGTAGAGGCCATCGGCCTGGGCCAGGGCATCCGCAGTGAGCACGCAGATCACCTGGAAGGGAATCTGGCGCCGCTGCAACCAGCCAATGCCGCGCATCACGGCGGCGTGGCTACCGAGCCCTGTGCGGGTGCGGCGGTGCTGGTCGTGCAGGTCCGCCGGCCCATCCATGCTCACGCCCACATGGATGTCATTGCGCGCGAAGCAATCACACCAGGCCCCATCGATCACGGTGGCGTTGGTTTGTAGCGACTGGCGGATCGTTTCGGGCGGCAGGCCATGGCGATCTAGCACCGCCTGGATGCGGGCCGTGGCCGCGTCGTAGAAGGCGATCGGCATGGTGAGCGGTTCGCCCGCATGCCAGAGCAAGGTGAAACCTCCTTCCAGGTAAGGACTCTCCAGCACCCGTTCAATCGCCGCTTCCAGGATCTCCAACGACAAACGGCTGCGATCGTCTCGGCTGGGCAGGTAGCAGTAGTCGCAATCGAGGTTGCAGTAGGGGGTGGGCTGCACCACCAGCAAGCGCACCGGGCCATAGGCCTGGGCTGGCGTTGGCGTTGGCGTTGGCGTCACGGTCTGGGCCTGAACCAGGGTTTCGATCACCCAGTTTTCCGTCACCGAGTTTTCCGAGACCAGGTTTCCCGTGACCAGGTTTTCCATGGGCAGCTTTTCCGTCACCAGGCTGCCCTCAACCGGGGTCACCAGCCATTGCGGAAGCCACCATTACGGAAGCCCCCGTTATAAAAACCACCGTTGCGGAAACCGCCGTTGTAGAAGCCGCCATTGCGGAAGCCACCGTTATAGAAACCGCCGTTGCGGAAGCCGCCATTGGCCCAGCCCAGCCCAGGGCCATTGACGAACACCACGGCCAGGGCGTCCTCGGCAACGGCATGGCTGGAGCCCTCGCCGGCCAGCTGGCGTTCACGCAGGGTGGTGGCGATGCGCTGCAGCCGCGACTCCACCGTGCCCAGCTGGTGATCCAGGCCCGTGGCCGACTCTGGATCAGCCCCGCTGGAGCCTTCACCGGGCAGGACCGCCTGGGTAGCCAGGCCGGTGGCCATGGCGCCGCCGAGGTCCAAAGGCAAGGCGGCCACGATCAGCAGCAGGCCAAACAGGCGGGAGCGGGAATAAAAGGCCATCGAAGCGGAGCCGAGAAGGGGAACGGGTCGGAACAGGAACGCGGGGGGCCGCAGGCGGCGGGGGTGGCTGGATCTGGCGGCGCTTGCGCTGGAGGGCCCGGAACCCCCAGCAGCCGCACTGGCGCCTAGGGGGCCTTGGCGCTAGCCGGGGCAGCGGGCAGGGGCCGAATCGCCTCCACGCCCAGCAACACGGTTTCGAAGTAGGCGCGGATCTGCTGCTGGCTGAGCCTCAAGGCTGAGGAGGGACCCACCCAGCGGTCGATGGCGGCCACGGCGGCGGGCTGGCCATCGAGATAGCCCTGCAGCAACCGGGCAATGGCCAGGTTCGCCAGGTTGCGGAAGCCGGAATCGTTTTCCGGCAGCACGCAGGCCACGGCGTAGCGCTCATAGGGGAGCGCCGGCGTCAGGGCCAAGCCCCGCACCCCACCACTGCGGGCCCGCTGGGCCAAGAGCAGGCTGTCGCCGATCACGCCCTCCGCCTGGCCGGAGCGCAGGGCCTCAAGGGCCGCCGCCAGGGTGGGAACGGCCACCACCACGGCGGCCGGCTGCAGGCCCCGCAGTTCGCTCTCCGCCAGGGAATCCTTAACCACGGCGATGCGGTGGCGGGCCAGGCCCGCGGGCGAACCATCAAAGCGACCTGCCGGTGCCAGCAAGCGCAGGCCGGAGAGGCCGATCGGCAGGGAGTAATCCACGGTCATCTCCCGATCCCAGGAGAAGGGAATCCCGCAGGCCAGGTCGGCCTTGCCCTCGGCCAGGCGCTGGCCCAGGGCGCCAGGATCGGTGAGGGGCTCAAAGCGCAGGGCCACGGGCCGGCCCACGGCCACGGCGAGCTCAGCAGCAATGCGGCGCGCCACCTCCACCCCATAACCCTGGGGCTTGCCCTGGCCATCGAGGCTGAGCAGGGGCGGCGTGTCGGGGGAGCCCACCAGCACCAGCTCGCCGCTGCGGGCGACCCGATCCACCACGCTTTCGGCCCGGGCCTGGGCCATGGGCGCCAGGGCCGCCAGCAGGCTCAAGCCCGCGGGCACCAGCCGGGTTAGGCCAAAGCGAAGCGGCAGGCGCAGCTGCGAAACAAGAGCCAAGGCGAATCGCGGCAAGGGAGATGGAGTGAAGGGCGGCATGGGGCTGGGAACCGGGCAGGGCTGGGAACCGGGCAGGCCTGGGCCCAAAGATCCCCCGCACTGTGGCGACCAGGGCCCGATCCGGCCAGGAACAGGCCCCGAGCGTGGAGGTTTCTTCATGGACCCGGAAGGAACGGGCGGCGGCCCGATCCACGCCCCCGGCTCAGGGCTCAAAACGCATGCTCAGATCGAGCCAGCGGCTGCGGGTCACCGGAGCACTGGTGGAGATCAGGTCGATGCCGGTGGCGGCGTAGGCAGCCAACTGCTCCGGCTGCACCCCCGAAGCCTCCAGCACCACCGCCGATCCGCGGGCGGCGGCCTGGGCCCGCAGGCGCGGCACCAGCTCAGCCAGGGCGGCGGGACTGAATTCATCCAGCAACACCCCATCAGCCCCGGCCGCGATCGCCGCCTCGGCCTCGGCCGCCGTTTCTGCCTCCACGATCAGCCGCGCCGGCCAGGGGGCCCCAGAGCGCACCGCGGCAACGGCCGCCTCGACCCCACCGGCCCAGGCCAGGTGGTTTTCCTTGAGCATGGCCGCGTCATCAAGGCCGAGGCGATGGTTGAGGCCGCCGCCGCAGCGCCCGGCGTATTTCTGCAGCACCCGCAGCCCCGGCGTGGTCTTGCGGGTGTCGGCCAGGCCCACGCCTGAACCCGCCAACTGGGCCACGAGGGCAGCGGTGGCGGTGGCGACGCCGGACAGGCCCATGGCCAGGTTCAAGGCGGTGCGTTCGCCCGCCACCAGGGCCGTCGCCGCCCCGTCGAGCTCCAGCAGGCGCTGGCCCGGCTGCACCTGCTCGCCATCGGCCACCAGCAACCGCACCTGCACCTGGGGATCCAGCAGCCGAAACAACGGCTCCACCAGCACGCCCCCGCAAAAGACGCCGGCCTGCTTGGCGATCCAGTAGGCGCGAGCGGCCTGGCCCACCAGGGCCGGGGCCGTGAGGTCACCGCGCCCCAGGTCTTCAGCCAGCCAGGCGGAGAGCTGGGCCTCCAGCGCTGGGGTGATCGACAGCAGGGGGGAGGGCACCAAAGCGGCAAGCAGGGACCAGGGCAGTGTCGCCGCAGCTGGGGTGGCCCGCGGAAGACCTTTCCCTATTTGCCAATACAAAAGCGCGAGAAAATCCGATCCAGCACCGTCTCACTCACCTCCTCGCCGGTGATCTCGCCGAGGCAGAGGGCGGCGGCACGCAGGTCGATCGTCCAGAAATCCCAGGGCAGCTGCTGCTCGGCGGCTTCGAGGCTGCGCCCCAGGCTGGCTGCGGCGCTGGCGGCCAGGTCCGCCTGGCGGCGGTTGAGGGCCACCGCGATCCCCTGGTCGCCGCTGGAGCCGCAGCGGGCCAAGAGCGTGCCCACCAGCTGGTCGATGCCGGCACCGGTGGCAGCGCTGATGCGGACGTCCGCCGGATCCGCTTGAACCGGGTCCACCTCAGCCGGGGCCCCTGGAGCCGTCCGATCGCCTGCGCCAGGGCCACCAGCCTGGGGGAGTGCCGCCGGAGGATCTGGCGGCCCGGGCCGTGGCTCCGGGCTGGGACCCAAACCCTGGGGCCCCTGGTCCAACTTGTTGCCCACCACCAGACAAGCCACCCCCTGCGGCACTAGGGCCCGCAGGGCCTGGTCCTCGCCGGTCCAGCCGGCGCTCAGGTCGAAGAGCAACAGCACCAGGTCAGCCGAGGCCAGGGCGGAGCGGCTGCGCTCGATGCCGAGTTGCTCGATCCGGTCGTCGGTGGATCGGATCCCGGCGGTGTCCAGCAGGGTGAGGGGCACGCCCTGGAGCACCAGCTCGCTTTCGACCAAATCGCGGGTGGTGCCGGGCAGGTCGGTCACAATCGCCCGCTCGCTGCGGCTGAGCCGGTTGAGCAGGCTCGATTTCCCCACGTTGGGGCGGCCCACGATCGCCACCCGCAGGCCCTCGCGCAGCAACTGGCCTTGGACGGCTCCAGCCACCAATTCCTCCAGCTCGAACCGCACCGCCGCCAGCTCGGCCGCCACCGAGGCGCCATCGAGCAAAGGCAAGTCTTCCTCAAAATCCACCCGG
>CAINZT010000137.1 GCA_903855705.1 uncultured Synechococcus sp. | reverse complement strand
CCCAGTGCCCTTCAAGCAACTGCTCAAAGAGCAGCTGGGTTTTGGTGGCTACCGCATCGGCGAGCTCTATCCGCGTCGCACCCGCCGGGCCGTGGCCGTGAACTGGTTGCTGGCCCACCTGGCCGAGCGGGGTGAGCCCCTTGCGGAAACCGGCCCCCTGCCGTCCCTGCTCGATCAACCCGCGGATCCGGTGGCGGGCCATCCGGGCGATCGGCCCGTGGCCTGAGCCCACCGGCTTCGCTTTACCCAGTTCGGCGGCTGGCCTGGGGGTTGCCCTGTTTGAGGAGCTGGGGCCGGGCAGGCCGCGGCGCCTGGGTTAGCCCTAGGTGGGGCTCGGTACGGTCGGCCGTCTTGTCCCTCTGTAGGGTCAAGACGGGACTTGCGTTGTAGGAATAAGGCGTCGTGGCTCTTCCAGTCGTCGCCATCATTGGCCGCCCCAATGTGGGCAAATCAACCTTGGTGAACCGGCTCTGCCGGAGCCGGGAAGCGATCGTGCATGACCAGCCCGGGGTGACCCGGGACCGCACCTACCAGGAGGGGTTCTGGGGCGATCGCACCTTCCGGGTCGTCGATACCGGCGGCCTGGTGTTCGATGACGACAGCGAATTTCTGCCGGAGATCCGCGAACAGGCCAACCTGGCCCTGGCCGAGGCGGCCGTGGCCGTGGTGATCGCCGATGGCCAGCAGGGGCTCACCGCCGCCGACCAATCGATCGCCGAGTGGTTGCGGGGCCAGAAGTGTCCGGTGCTGCTGGCGGTGAACAAATGCGAATCCCCCGACCAGGGCCTGGCGATGGCGGCCGAGTTCTGGAGCCTGGGCCTGGGCGAGCCCTACCCGGTGTCGGCCATCCACGGCGCCGGCACCGCCGAGCTGCTTGATGCCCTGCTCACCCACCTGCCCCCCACCCCCGAGGTGGAGGAGGAGGAGCCGATCCAGCTGGCGATCATTGGCCGGCCCAACGTCGGCAAATCCAGCCTGCTCAATGCCGTCTGCGGCGAGAAACGGGCAATCGTTAGCCCGATCCGGGGCACCACCCGCGACACGATCGACACCACGATCGAGCGGGAAGGCAAGCGCTGGAAACTGCTCGACACCGCCGGCATCCGCCGCCGCCGCAGCGTCGATTACGGACCGGAATATTTCGGCATCAACCGCAGCTTCAAGGCGATCGAGCGCTGCGATGTCTGTGCCCTAGTGATCGATGTGCTCGATGGCGTCACCGAACAGGACCAGCGCCTGGCCGGCCGCATCGAAGAAGACGGCCGCGCCTGCGTGATCGTCGTCAATAAATGGGACGCGGTGGAGAAGGACAGCCACACCATGGCGGCCATGGAGAAGGAGCTGCGCGCCAAGCTTTATTTCCTCGATTGGGCGCCGATGTTGTTCACCTCGGCCCTCTCGGGCCAGCGGGTGGAGAGCATCTTCGCGATTGCGGCCGTGGCCGTGGAGCAACACCGCCGCCGCGTCAGCACCTCGGTGGTGAATGAGGTGCTCCAGGAGGCGGTGAGCTGGCGTTCGCCCCCCACCAGCCGCGGCGGCCGCCAGGGCCGGATTTACTACGGCACCCAGGTGGCCACCCGGCCGCCCAGCTTCACCCTGTTTGTGAATGATCCCAAGTTGTTTGGGGATACCTACCGCCGTTATGTGGAGCGGCAAATCCGCGAGGGCCTGGGCTTTGAAGGCTCGCCTTTGAAACTGTTCTGGCGGGGCAAGCAGCAGCGCGATGCGGAAAAGGATCTGGCGCGCCAACAGGCCAAATCCCACTAAGGATCGGTTGATGGCTCGGGCGGGCTGGAGGATGGGCCCCCAAGTGCTGGGGAGTAGCGGCTGATGGATTGGCTGCGGCAGATTCCGATCGGCCAGTACGTGCCGGGCAGCGGCAGCTGGTTGCGCCAGCTTGATGCGCGCCAGAAGCTGGCCTGGACCCTGGCCTTCCTGCTAACGCCGATCCTGGCCGGGCCCCTCTGGCGCCTGGCCCTGGTAGGCCTGCTGCTGCTGGTGACCGCCCTCAGTGGCCTCTCCTGGCGCCTGTGGCGCCGCAGTCTGCCCCTGCTGCTGGCCCTGGCCCTGTTTGTGGGTTGTCTCTCGGCCCTGCTGCCAGCGGGCAGCGGCAGTGCCGCCAGCCCCAGCCGTCCGCCGACGGAACTGCGCTTAGCGCCGGCCGGTGCCGATGGCCGCCCGCCCAGCCACACGGGCCTGAGCTGGGAGCTGGTGCATTGGGGCCCCCTAAAAGTCGGTCCCGTTGCCTTGGGGCCCCTTGTGGTGACCCGCCGCTCGGGCGAATTGGGCATCAGCAGCGCCACCCTGCTCTTCACCGTGATCCACAGCGCCAACCTGTTGCTGCTCACCACCCCGCCCGAGGACTTGGTGTGGGCCCTGGCCTGGTTGATTGCTCCCCTGGGGCGCCTGGGTCTGCCGGTGGATCGGCTCGGATTCACCCTGCTGTTGTCGTTGCGTTTTTTGCCCCTTGTGCAAGAAGAGTTCCAGAACCTGCTGCGCTCCCTGGCGACCCGTTCGCTGAATCTGCGCCAGCTTGGAGTGAAGGGTGGGTTTGGATTGCTGTTGGCCGTGGCCGAAAGGCTGCTGGCCAATGTGTTGTTGCGCTCGGAACAGGGGGCCGAAGCCCTGCTCGCCCGCGGCGGCAGCTGGATCTCGCCGGCGGAGTTGCGCCAGCCCCAGCCGGGATGGGGGCTGTTGCAGTTGGCGGGCGGGGCCGCATTGGTGCTGTTAATCGGGCTGCGCTGGCGGTACGGTGCCCTCTAAGTTGTGTCGAACCTGACAGACAACGTGAGCGCAGAGCGTTACCTCAACCATCCCCTGTTCGGGCTGCTCTATCGGGTGGCCCTGGCGGGGGAAGGTCGGGACCTGTACGCCACCTTGTATGCCCAGCGGATGTTTTTTCTGGTGACGCTCCAGCCCCGGGGCGCCCAGTTTGAGGTGATCCCGCTGATGGATGCTCGGCACCTGGCCGAGCAAAACTTGGCCCGCACCCGCCGCGAGGGCGCCGAGGCCCATGCCCCCTGGCGCCTGCTCTTCGACCAGACTTTCATCTAGGTCGGGCTCCTGGCAGCCCTGGGGGCCGCCCCCTCGAGCCCCTCCACTTCGGCGTGCCAACGGGGCCTAACCCCTGAGGCCAGCCCCCTCGGCCCACCGATCCCGGTCTCCCCATGGCAGCTGGAGCGTTCAGCGCGCCCGATCCCGCCCCTGGGCCCTGGAGCCTGGGGCAGCAGCTCGCTGCCCTGCGGGCGGCTTTGCCCGCCGGCACCCGGCTGCTGGCGGTGAGCAAGGGCCATCCCGCCGCCAGCCTGCGCCAGCTGGCGGCCCTGGGCCAGCGCAGCTTTGGCGAAAGCCGATTGCAGGAGGCGATCGCCAAGCAGGCGGAGCTGGTCGACCTAGGCGAGCTTGATTGGCATTTCATCGGCCGGCTCCAGGCCAACAAGGCCCGGGCCGTGCTGCGCCAGTTCGGCACGATCCATTCTGTCGACAGCCTGGAGCTGGCCGAGCGCCTGGCCCGCATCGCCGCGGAGGAGGGCCTGGCTCCCGCCGTGTTTCTGCAGGTGAAGCTGCGCGTTGATCCCAGCAAAACCGGATTAAGTGCCGATGCAATCCGTCAGCTGTGGCCGCGGCTCCAGGGCCTCGCTCCCCTGCGGATTGTCGGCCTGATGACCCTGGCGCCCCAGGGCCTCTCAAGGGCCGAAAGCCAGGCCCTGTTTGGCGAGTGCGCCGCCCTGGCCCGGGAGCTGGACCTGGCGGAGCTGTCGATGGGCATGAGTGGCGACTGGCCCGAGGCGGCGGCGGCGGGCAGCACCTGGGTGCGGATTGGCTCGGGTTTGTTTGGCCCCAAACCTTGCCAGCGCTGACGTGGGACGCTATTCAGGTCCAAGCCACAAGAAAAATCAGTGTCGTTGTTCTCCCGCCTTCGTGCTGTCGTCTCCGGCGATGACTACCTCGACGGTGATTACGACGATGAGCTCGACTACGAGCACAATGACGAGCCCGAGCCGACCAGTCCGATGAGTCGCAGCAGCTCCCTGGCGCTCAGCTCCGATTTCAGCAGCGACGACCCGTTTGCCGGCACCAATGTGATCGGCATGCCTGGCATCTCCACCACCACGGCGGAGGTCACCCTGATGGAACCGCGCAGCTTCGATGAGATGCCCCGCGCCATCCAGGCCCTGCGCGAACGCAAGACCGTGATCCTCAACCTCACGATGATGGAGCCGGACCAGGCCCAGCGGGCCGTGGATTTCGTCGCCGGCGGCACCTTCGCCATCGACGGCCACCAGGAACGGGTCGGCGAAAGCATCTTCCTGTTCGCCCCTAGCTGCGTCACCGTCACCACCGCAGCCAGCGAGGAAGCCTCCTCCCCCACGATCGTGTCCCGGGACGCCGGTCAGGAGCAGCAGGCCGCTCCCAGCCCCGCCTGGGGCCGCTCCGAGTCGGGCTTCGGCCTCGGCTGAGCAGGGATCCTTTTGCGGCTAGTGGAGCGGGGCGGGGCGGGCCGGTCTGGCCTATCCAGACCTGGCCTGACGGCCTTGCCCTGAGCCGTCCACCCCTGCTTTGCACACCCCCGAACCGGGTCTGGCCCAGCCCATGGCGCTCCCCACCACCACGCCTGCAGCCGGCATTGCCCCATCCCCCGGGCTAGGCGGGTTCGCTCCGGAGCGCTTCGGCGTGGTGGGCTTTGGCCGCATGGCCCAGGCCCTGTTGTTGCCCTTGATCGACGGCGGCCTGGTGCCGGCTGCGGCCGTGCGGGCGGTGGTGGGCAGTGGGGCCTCAGCGGCCCGCTTGGCCGCCCAGCACGGCCTGGCGGTGAGCACCGATCCCGCGGAGGCCTGGCAGGCGCCGGTGCTGCTGTTGGCCGTCAAACCCCAGCTGCTGGCCGCGGCGGCCGAAGCCGCCCGGGGAAGCGCCCCCGCTGGTGCTGCCCCGGCCACCCCGGCGGGGTCCGGCCCTGGCGCTGGCGACCAGCCCCTGTTGATTTCGGTCTTGGCCGGGGTGACCCTGGCCCGGCTCCAGGCCCTGTTCCCGGGCCATCGCATCGTGCGGGCCGTGCCCAATACGCCGGCCCTGGTGCGCCAGGGGCTCACCGGCCTGGCCTGGGGCGAGGGGATTGCCCCCGAGCAGCAGCTTTGGGTGCGCCAGCTGTTCGCCCAGGTGGGTGAGGTGCTCGACCTGCCCGAAAGCCAGCTCGATGCCTTCCTGGCCCTCACGTCCTCCGGGCCGGCCTACGTGGCCCTGGTGGCCGAGGCCCTGGCCGATGGGGCCGTGGCTGCAGGCCTGCCCCGGGCCCTGGCCCTGCGCCTGGCCCACCGCACCTTGGCCGGCACGGCCGCCCTGCTCCAGGAGCAGGAGCTCCATCCAGCCCAGCTCAAGGACATGGTGGCCAGCCCTGGCGGCACCACCATCGCCGGCCTGCGCCAGCTGGAGCGTGCCGGCGTCCGCTCCGCCCTGATCGAGGCCGTGGTGGCTGCAGCTGAGCGCAGCCGTCAGCTGGCCTAAGCCCCCAGCCCCGGATGCCTGGGCTGGCAGAGGGTTGGATTAGCCCTTGCTTTGGCCCAGTTTCGGTTCGGTGCCCGCCAGCAGCCGTTGCAGGTTGCTGCGATGGCGCCACACCACTAGGAGGGTGGTGAGCAGGGCCAGCACCAGGTAGGCGGGCCGTAGACCGCTGCCGGCCGCGGCGAAGGAGCCCAGCATCAACAGGGGCAGGCTCAGGGCCGCCACCACGCTGGAGAGGGACACGATCCGGCTGGCGCTGAGGGTGGTCAAGAAGATGCCGAAGCAGGCCAGGCCCACGGCGGGCACCAGGCCCAGCAGCATGCCCAGGCCCGTGGCCACCGCCTTGCCGCCCTTGCCGCCCAGCCAGAGCGACCAGCTATGGCCGGCCAGGGCCGCCAGGCCCGCTGCCACCACCCACCAGTCAGTCCCCCAGCCACTGGCGGCGGCGATGCCTTGGGGTTGGAGTAGGGCCTTGGCCAGCAGCACCGCCACGGTGCCTTTGAGCACATCCACCAGGAACACGGCCAGAGCTGGCCCCTTGCCGAACACCCGCAGCACGTTGGTGGCGCCGGTGGAGCCCGAGCCCAAGGATCGGATGTCCACGCCCTGGATCCAGCGACCCGCCAGGTAGCCACTGGGAATCGAGCCGAGCAGGTAGCCGGCCGCCAGGGCCAAAAGGATGGGCAGGGGCGTGGTCACAGCAGGTCGTCCTCCAGAGAGAGTTCGCTTGGGCCAGGGGCGAAGGCGAGCCAGAGCGGGAACTGCAGGATCGCCACATCGACCACCTGTTCGGCGGCGTCCACCAGGATGAAGGGCAGCTCGCCCCGCTCCTCCAGCCGGTCGGCCCGCTCGATCAGGGCATCGGGCCGCTCAAACAGCACGATGCCGCTGTTGGGGCCGAAATCTTCCCGGCCCAGGCCCAGGCAATCCTGTAGGCCCCGCCGCCATTCGCCCAGCCGTTCCGGCTGGCCGGCCAGCACCAGGGTCTGGAAGCGTTCGCCGTAGAGGTCGCCGAGGATGGCGATGGCGGCGGCCCCCACCAGGGCATTGCGGTTGCGGCTGCCGGTGCTGGGCTGGGCGCCGCGCCCCCCCTGGAACAGGAACCAGTCCTCCAGCAGGCCGGCCGTGGGCGCGTCCAGGCTGCGGCGCAGTTTCCAGGGGTCGGCGTAGAAATCGGGCTGGCCGAGGAATTGCTCCAGCCGCTGGCGGATCAGGGGTTCGTCCTGGCTGAACAGGCCAGCCGCTGCCGGGGCCTGGGCCGGGGCGCCGGCGGCTGGGCCAGCGGCGGCCTGCTCTAGGTCGAGGGGGGAGGGCTGCACCACCAAGGGCTGCACCACCAGTTCCACCTGCTCGGCGGCCACGGCCAGCTCTTGGAGGGCCCCCACCAGGTAGTCCTGGAAACCCTTCACCCGCCGGGCCATCCCATCGGACTGGCCGGCGAAGCTGCTTTGGATCTCCCGTTGCACCTGGTCGCGGCGACCCTCCAGCTCGGCCACCTCCTGCTCGAGGACCTGGCGTTTTTGTTGGAGGTCCCCTAGGACAAGTTGCAGCAGGGCTTCTCCGGCCCCCGGGTCCTGGAGGTCGCCGCCGCCCTGGCTCGCCTTGGACAGGGGGTCCGGTTTGGTCAGCGGGTTCGCTTCGGGCCCAGGGGCAGCGTCCGTCTGGCCGGCCTCGGGGGCCTGGGTGAGGTCGTGGTGCGGCTCCAGGGGCTCGGCTGGGGCCGCTTCCGGCCCCTTCCAGGCTTCGCTGGCGTCAGCCCGGGGCCCTTCCGATGGGATGGGCACGGGGGCGTCGGGGGCGGAGTCGCTCATGGCAGGGCGCTGAGGTGCTGGTGGAGCTGTTGACGCAAGGTTGTGGCATCGAACAGCACTGGCAAGAGGTGGATGCTGCGCTGTTCACGGAAATAGAACAGCACGGGCAGGGGCCCCCAGAACAGGCGCCAGCCCAGCCAGGCCTCGTAGGGGAAGCGGCGCAGCAGGCTCTGGCGATTCCAGACCAGCAGGGCGTCGGCGGTGAACTGGAGCCTTAGCAGCTGGCTTTGCAGCAGTAGGAACAGGCCGAACAGCCCCACGGCCAGGGCCAGCCAGGTGGCGCCGCCCCAGAGGGGCAGCAGCAGTAGACAGGCCAGGCCCAGGGCTACCACCCCCAGGGGGACCCAGGGGCGGGGCGCCAGGATCACGCCCGCCTCGGGGTCGGGGCCCGTCTGGGCGGCTTGGGCCGGTTGGGCGGCCTGGGCACCCGAGCCAGCTGCCGGATCGGCTGGGCTGGGTTGATCCGGTTGCAGGGGATCCATCGGCGCCGGTGTGTCCAGGGGCTCCATTCTGGGGAGGGGCGGAGCGGGGTAGTCCCTGGCCACGCGTTGCCGGCCGCCAGGCTCCCCCGGAAGGGATCTATTCGCCAAACAGCAGCTGGGTGAGCACCACGTCCACCAGGGACACGCTCACCAGGATCATCACCACGGCGCCGGTGGTGCTGCTGCCCACTTCCTTGGGGCCGCCCCGGGTGGTGAGACCCCAGCCACAGGCGATCACGGCGATGATCAAGCCGAACACCACCGCCTTGATCAGCATCGAGGGCAGGTCGGAGGGCTCCATCCAGGTGCGCACCGAATTCCAGAACACCGACGGCGGGATCGCATAAAGGGCGGTGCTGCTCAGCTGGCCCGACCACACGGCCACGGCGAAGAACAGCAGGCACTGCACCGGCGCCATCACCACCATCGCCACCACCCGGGGCACCACCAGGTATTCGACCGGGTCGGTGCGCAGCATCGTGATTGCATCGATCTGCTCGGTGACCTTCATGGTGCCCAGCTGGGCGGCGTAGGCCGTGGCCACCTTGCCCGTGATCAAGGTGGCGGTGAGGATCGGCGCGATTTCCCGGGCCAGGCCGATCGCCAAAATGCCGCCGACGGTGGAGCCGGCCCCCTGTTTCACCAGTTCGGCCGCCACCTGGATGTTGAAGACGGTGCCGGAGGCTAGGCCCGTGATCACCACGATCAGGATGCTGCCTGGGCCAGCCTCGAAGAGCTGCTCCAGTAAGTCGTTGGGACTGATCCGGCCCCGGGCGATCGCGGCGAGGGCTTGGCCGCCGATCATCAGGCTGCTGCCCAGCCGCCTCAGCCAGCGCGGCCGCAACCAGCGGGGCAGCCGTGGTGGCCGGCTGGCTGGGGCCTTGGCCAAGCGGCTCGAGCTGGGGGGTTCGGGGGGCATCCGTTCGGACGTCAGAGGGGGGTGGGTTGGACCATCGGCTGATGGCCCTTCTGGGGCCAGTGGCGCATCACCACCAGGCCCAAGACGACAAGCACGGCCGGAAGCAGGCCCATGCAAAGGCGGATCGTGATCAGGGCGCTGGCGGGTTGGTGGATGCCCAGGTTCTGCTCATAGCCACTGAGGCTGAGCAGGCCGCCATAGCCCACCATCACCACACTGATGCACACCTTCTGGGCCAGCACCATCCAGGCGCTGTATTGGCCGGCCGGTTTCTCCGGGTCGGCATCAATCGCATCCGGCAGCAACGACCAGGGAATCAGGTAGGCCGTGGAGGCCCCAACGCCCGCCGTGGTGATCGTGGTGAGCAGGGCCACCAGCTTGACCAGGTTGGCCCAGGAGCCGGTGGGGCCGAAGGCGGGATCTAAGGGTGGCAACACCAGCACCGCCAGGCAGCCGGCCACCCAGAGGCCACTGCCCAGGCGCAGGGCGACCAGGCGGCCGCGGCGATGGGAGAGGCGGTTCCAGAGCCAGAGCCCCAGCAGGGTGCTGACCAGGAACGGCAGCAGGATCCAGCGGCTCCAGCCCTCCGGCACCTGCAGCACCATGGGCAGATAAAAGAGGGCCACGGCCTGCATCAGTTGCAGGGCGCACCAGAGCAGCAGGTAAAGCCCCATCACCCGCACGAAGCGACCGTTGTGGATCACCCGGCCCAGCAGGCGGCGGGTGGTGCCCGGCTGGCTTTCTGGCCGCTGGCAGTGGCGGGCGGTAGGCACCAGGCCCCAGCCGCAAATTAAGGTGGTGACCGTGATGATCAGGCCTGACACCAGCCCCACGGGCAGGTAGGAGGCGGGGTCGTGCAGGTTCTTGACCAGAACCCCTGCCAGCACTGAGGCCACCAGGGTGGCGAGGATCGAGCCGGTGAACCGGGCCGTGTTCAGCCGGGTGCGCAGGGACACATCGGTGGTCAGTTCGGCCGCCAGGGCCGAATAGGGCAGGTTGACGCAGGTGTAAAAGCTGTTGGCAACAACCGAAATCAGCACGAAAATCCAGAATTTCACCCAGCTATCGGACCAGGGGGGCAGCCACCACATGGCCGCCATGGCAAAGCCCAGGGGCAGGGCGCTCCAGAGGATCCAGGGCAGGCGCGGCCCCCAGCGGGGGCTTCTGGTCTTGTCGCTTAACCAGCCGACGATCGGATCGTTAATCGCATCCCAGAGGCGGCCGCAGCCATAGGCCAGGCCTGCCTGCCAGGGCGGCAATCCCGCCGCTGTGTAAAAGAGCATCAGATAAAAGCCGATCAGGGCCGCGCCCATGCCGGTACCCACATCGCCCATGCCGTAGGACCAGAGCAGCCGGGCCCGGGCGCCCCCGCGCAGGTCAGCCGCATCGGTAACGAGGGGAGCGGAAGCCGGCTCCTGGCCCGGACCAGCGTGATCCTGCGGGCCTGGGCCACCCGCAGGGGCGCCTCCAGGGCCACCTCCAGGGCAATCGCCAGGGTCCACCCCTGCCGAACTGTGTTTGGCTGCGGGATGGCCCCCTACCCAGCTTGAGTCGTTGCCCACGTCCCTGTCTGAGGCCAAAGCTGCCTGTCCTGACGCAAGCCATAATGGGGCAGCTTCCCTGGCTCCAGATGTCGCCTGCCTGGCGGACCCTGGATGCCCGGAGAGCCTCGGTACACCAGTACTGCTGCGGGCGTAGTTTAGTGGTAAAACCTCAGCCTTCCAAGCTGATGATGCGGGTTCGATTCCCGCCGCCCGCTTCTAGTTTTTGAATAGGGGTTTTCCCTTAAAGATCTTTGCCAATCCCATCTTGGCGTTGGTGGTTGCAATTCCAACGGCCTAGGGAAACCTCGCGCAGGGGGCTTGGCTTGTGCGCTATTGCTGCCTTAGTAGTGGATTTTCTAGGGCAAATAGGATGGCTGGATCTTGGTCGGTCGGTTTTGTTTGGGCGCTTCCATGGCCCCCAAAAGGGGGCCAATCGCTTCCCTAGCCGAGGGTCTTATCGAGCGAAGCCAAGGTGTGATCTAGGGCCTTATTGAGAAGTCCTGCCAGCTTCTGATCCGTCGCCAGGGGCAAGGTGACGGCGAGCCGGGAGGCCAGACCCAGCTGGTAGGCGCCCAGCCAGTCGGGATGGGGCTCGGGCTCGGGCACCGGAGGCCACCAATGGGGCCACCAGATCGGCAGCCGTGGATACCTGGGAACCGTTCCGCACCAGTCATCTAGGTCATCGAGAAAGGTGGAAGGGTTGTGGCCGAGTCGGGTCGCTAGCCAGGTCAAGTGAATGAATTCGCCAGCCACGGCAGCCCCAAGCTCCAAGGGTGGCAAGGGCTGGGGATTGAGGTACGCAGACGCATGCCTATCCAGGGCTCCGGCTGCTTGCGGGCCCCTAGGGAACACGTCGTAGTAGGCCGGGAACCGTCGCCCAATAATCTCCAATAGTCGGCGGTTGATCGTCATGGTGGTGGCACAAGATTGGTTGGGGAAGTGGAAATCATCGCCACTCCTTTGTGTCGCCCCAAACTCTGGCAGAAATCCTCGGGATTAAAATGCAAATCGTGCAAATAACGCAGATTTGCTGTCGATGGGTTGCGGTTGGGTTGGCGATCTGGGACTTTTGCAACCTTGACAGGCCCCTGACTAATCAAAGTCTTCTCATCGCAAAGGACACAGGAGGCCATGATTTGAACTGAATTTGGCGATACGGCCGTAGCCAGTTGGGGGGAGGCCCCTTCTCACCCCAGGGCCTCCACGGCCAACGTCCTTATCCCCCCGGCTGCGGTCCCTAAAGATCTCCTGCCACCGCTGCTGAAGCCCTGATGATCGCCATCGTGCTGGCCTCAACCTGGCGGGCCACCTCGGCCAGCTCGGGGTCGCTGGAGAGGGCGCTGAGCATCGCTTCGGGTCGAATCATGCCGATGCGGGTCGTGCCGTTCTGGGTATAGACGGAGATGCGGTAGGGCAGCGCCATGTTGAGGGCCATGTTGGCTGCGAGCACCTGGGCGGCCTGCTGGGGATTGCAGACCTCAAAGACGCGGCATTGCTCGGGGAATGCAATGCCTTTAGAGCGCAGGGTCGCCCCTAGATCATGCACCGCCAATACCCCGAAACCATGGGCTGGCACAGAGATCTGCAGGGCTGCGCAGGCCTCTTCAAAGGGGCGGGATGTGTCGAGCTGGAAAAAGGGGTTCATGGGATTGATCGGGTTGTGGTGAAGGCTGATGGGCGCCAGGCGAGGAGGTCTGGCTTGCTGGCGGGCGTCTGGTTGATGGCTGAGCCCTGGCCTGGGTGGGTTCGGCTGGCGGCTGGCTCCTGGCGGCGCCAGGCCTCGGCGCCGCTGAGCAGGGCCGAGCCCACCAGCAAGGCGGCAAAGCCCCGGCGCAGCAGGTGGTCGCCCAGGTGGGGGGCCAGGCGCTGGCCGACCAGGGCCCCGGCAAAGCCGCCGCCCACCAGGGGCAGCATCAGGGGCAGGCTGGCGGAGGGCCAGTGTCCCAGGGCCGCCAGGGCTACCAGGCTGTTCACGGCAATCAGCAGCAGGCTGGTGCCACTGGCGAGCGGCATTGGCAGCCCCGCCAGCAACACCAGGGCTGGCACGATCGCAAAGCCTCCCCCCACCCCGGCGATGCCGGTGAGCAGGCCCACCAGCAACCCCTGAACGGCCAGGGCCAGGGGCGAGCCGCTGCCGCTCAGCTTGGCTGCGGCGTTGACGGCCTGGCCGCGGCTGAGCAGCCAGGAGGCCAGCAGGGCCGCGGCTGCAAACAGACCCAGTTGGATCGGTTCGGCTACGAGGCCGGCCTTGACCAAGCTGCCGCCGATCCAGCTGCCGGCCAGGGCCGGTACCCCCAGGATCAGGGCCGGTTTGGGCGCCACCTGGCGCCGCCGCAGGTAGGGGCCCAGGTTGCCTAAGGCCATCAGGGTCACCACCAGCAGGGAAAGGGGCACGGCCTCCCGGGTGGAAAGGGCGGCGCCACTCACGAGCAAGGGCAGCAGCAGGATCCCGCCGCCGGCCCCGAGCACGGCGAGCAGGAAGCCGATCAGGCCGCCGCCGCCCAGTAACAACAGCAGCACGTTGATGGTCACACCCTCACCCGGTTCCAGGGGAGCAGGGCCAGCAGGCGGGCCAGGCCACAGAAGCCGGAGATGCCGGCGAACATCAGCCCAGCACCGACAAAACCACTCAGCCAGATCCAGCCGGGGGCCACGGTTTGGCTGAGCACCACGCCGATAAGTACCAGGGCCCCGGCACTGATCTGCACTTGACGCATCAGCGGCAGGGGAGCCCCCTTGCGCTTCTCCAGGGGCAGGGCGGCCGCCTGCCAGGCGAGCAGGCCCCCCTCCAGATCGGCCAGGGCTTCATGGTGGCCGCGCTTGCGCAGGGTCGCCACGGCCCGCTCGCTGCGGGCGCCGCTCTGGCAGACCAGCACCAGCGGGGCTTCGGGCAAGGGCACCTTGCCGATCTGGCCTAGGGGGATGTTGCGGCTGCCGGGGATGTGGCCGCCGACGAATTCCATCGGCTCGCGCACATCGACGATGTTGACCCGGCCGCTGCGCTGTTGGTCGGCCAGTTCGTGGGGGCTAAGGCGCAGGGACGGTGTCATGGCAGGGACTTTCAAGGGGAAGGCTGAAAGGGTTGGAGCGGGTCGGGGTCGGGGTCGGGGTCGGGGTCGGGGTCGGTGGCGGCTCAGGCGGCGCTGGGCGTGGCCCGCTCGATTGGGAAGCCTTCCGCTTCCCAGGCCCGCAGGCCGCCGTGGAGGTTGGCCACCTGGCTCAGGCCGGCTTTTTGGAGTTGCAGGGTGGCCAGGGCCGAGCGGCTACCGGAATGGCAGACCACCACCACGGGCCGGCCTGGGGGGATCTCACCGATGCGGGCCTCCAGCTCCGGCAGGGGAACCAACTGGCTACCGGGCACGTGGCCATCGGGCCCGTGGAACTCCTCGGCCGTGCGCACGTCGAGCAGGGTGAGCTGCTGGACGTGCTCCGCCACCCAGGCGGGGCCCAGCTCGGGCAGGCCGGCATAGCTGCGTTGCACCGGCGCCCAGCTCGGCTGCGCCGCCGCCGCTCCAGCCTGGCCCTCCCGGGGCTTGCCGCAACGCAGGTTGGCAGGCAGGGCCTCGGCGAGGCGGCCGGGGTGGGGCAGTTTCATGGTCTCCATAAAGATCACGAAGTCGCGCTCATTGGCGCCGCCGCCGAGGCGGGCATTGAAGACCTTCTCCTCGGCCACCGAGCTCACCGTGCGGCCCACATAGTCGTGGCCGGGGTAGAGCAGGCAGCTGTCGGGCAGGCAGAGGATCTGTTCGGTGATCGAGCGATAGAGGGTGCGGGCATTGCCCTGCTGGAAGTCACAGCGGCCGCAGCCCCGCACCAGCAGGGCGTCGCCGGTGAAGGCCGCCGAGTGGTCGTCGAGCACAAAGGTGAGGCAGCCATCGGTGTGGCCTGGGGTGGCGCGCACCTCCAGCTCCCGGCTGCCAAAGCGGATGCGATCGCCACCGACGAGGGGGCGCGTGACGTTGTCGGCCCGGGCGGCGGCGGCCAGGCCAATGGCGCAGCCCGTGGCCTGGTGCATCAGCCAGCTGCCGGTCACATGGTCGGCGTGGGCATGGCTGTCGAGGCTGGCCACCAGCTCAATGCCCAGTTCCCGGATCAGGGCTAGGTCGCGGTTGTGCTGCTCAAACACGGGATCAATGAGCACCCCTTCGCCCGTGCCCCCATCGGCTAGCAGGTAGGTGAAGGTGCCGGTGTCGGCATCGAAGAGTTGGCGCAGCAGGACGGAGGCCCCGCCGGCGGCGGCCCTGAGCAGGGGCGTGGCCAGCGGGGCCGGGGCGGAAGAGGCGACAGACATGGTCAATGCCTTTATGGCTGCTATGAGCGTACACGCATAGAAGGGGTTGAGCAAGGGCCTTCTGCCGGGTGGGCCTTGGGCGTTCAACGTCAGGCCTCCAGGACAGGCCTCCAGGACAGGCCTCGAGGTCAGGGCGGCAGTTCAGCTCGGCAGTTCAGCTCGCCCCAGCAGTGCCTGCCCGCCAGGCCGGGCAGGCCAGGTGGCTGGCTGCATAATGGCTTGATCGTCATACTGAGTTGCCATGGCTGCCCCCGGCTCCATGCCCAGCCCCCAGCTGCTGGAGGAGTACAGCCAGTTTTTCCGGCTGCTGAGCGAGCCGGCCCGGTTGCAGCTGCTCTGCCTGCTGGCCCAGGGCCCCCGCGATGTGGCCTCGATGATCGAAGCCACGGGGTTTAGCCAGTCCCATGTCAGCCGCCAGCTGGGCCAGCTGCAACGGGCCGGCCTAGTCAGCTGCGTGCGTGATGGTGTGCGCATGATCTACAGCGCCGACAACGACCTGGTGAACGACCTCTGCTCCCTGGTGCAGAACCGGCTGCGGCAGCGCTTGGAAGAGCAGCTCAAGCAGCTCCAGTCCGTCTGAGCTGGGCCCATCTCGCCCCTCCCCCTTAGCCCCTGCTCCCAGCGAGGCCGGGGCTAAGGGGGAGGAGCGCTTGGGGAAACGCCCGAGAGAGGCGCTAATGCCCATCCGTTCCAGCGGTTATGTGGGTTACGAGCAGGCGTAGCGGGGATAGGGGCGACAAAGTCGTGATGCCCTGCTATTTTTATTGCAAATTTTGTCATTTTAATTCTGGTACACCGTAAAAACTGAGAGCTAGTTGCCGTTTTGGCTTGGCGAGGAGCAGTCTTTGGGGAAGCCAAGTCTTTGGATCTCCAAAAGTCTCCTGACTGGGATTGAGGGGGCTTCACTGAGCTATTCACCTGAAGCGTTCGCTGTGGACCATCCAATAGGCTCTCCTGGGCAAAAAACGATTTCATTCAAAAACAGTATGCAGATGCCCCTTCTTTGATTGGAAGTCTCTTCTGGTGATGCATATGCATTAGCGCCGGAGACCTGATTCCCATCCTCGATCGGGGCTGCCATTGATTTTCTAAATAATCTTTTTAAAGTGAGAAACTCTTCGCGGTTCCTTGCCTTCTTGTTGGGAGGCATTGTTTTTTGTGTGTCTAATTTGATGGGGACTCAGGCTTGGGCCCAGGCCCATCCAGTCGCCCCAATAGGCGCAGCCGGGGAGATCGTCGGTGGCCCCAGTCGGTCCTTTCAGGCCTCCTCCCCTGCGGTCCTTGCCCAATCTTGGCCGAGTCCGATTGCACCTGGGGCAGCGCCGGCAGAATCGTTCACCTGGATCAAGGCCTTGGCGGCCATGCTTGTGGCCGGTCTGCTGGCTGGTTTTGCTGCCGGTCTCTTTGGCATCGGCGGCGGCTTTGTGGTGGTACCGGCCCTGTTTGCGGTGCTGCCCCTCATGGGGGGCGATCCGGGCCAATATGCCCACGTGGCAATCGGCACATCGGCCGCCACCATCATCGTCACCTCAATTCGCTCGGCCCGCTCCCATGCTAAACGCGGCGCTGTGGATTTCGACATTTTGAAAAGCTGGGCGCCCTGGGTTGTCCTAGGCGATGTCGTGGGGGTGCTGTTAGCGGGGCATGTGGATAGCCGGGTGCTGACCTTGATTTTCTCAATCGGTGTCCTGTTGATGTCGATTAACTTCCTGGTGCCCTCACTCTCGAAGCGTGTGATCGCTGATGCCATGCCTCAAGGTGTGGTGCGGGCAGGGATCGCCAGTGGGCTGGGTGCCTTTTCATCCGTTCTCGGGATCGGTGGAGGCACCATCGCCATCATTGTGATGACCCTGTGTGGGCGGCCGATCCACAAAGCGGTGGCCACCGCCTCAGGGATTGGCACCCTGATCGCCATCCCCAGCGCCATCGGTTTCGCCTTTGTCGGCTTCCATGAAGGGGGCTTGCCCTGGGGATCACTTGGCTACGTCAATGGTCCTGCGGCTTTGGCTGTGGCCAGCATGTCGCTACTAACCGCGCCGCTCGGTGTGGCCGCAGCCCACAGCCTGCCGACGGCACTGTTGAAACGCTCCTTTGGTCTCTATCTGGTGCTGATTGCGGGATTGATGTTCCGCAATGCGATGGCCCACTGAGGTGAAGCAAGCGCCCTGGGGAGCCAGCACATACAGGATTGGGATAGAGCTAGTGAGGCGACTGTTTGTCTACCCCGATCCCCAGCCTTCAGCTGCAGCCTTTCCTGCCCCCCTGGCGCCATTCCTCCAGATCGGCGGCTGGGCGCTAATCCAGGCCTAACAGGTGCACCAGGGGCGCCAAGGGTTTGGGGTAGGGGCCTTCGTGGGGTTCGCCTTTGTGCACCCGGTGCCAATGTCCGACATTAGGCTTATCGCTTCATGCCAATAAACGCATGCCGGCCTAGGTTGGCTCCAGCGTCCTGGAGCGTGCCGGTGGGTCAAGGCAAGGGGCGGCGCCCAATCGATCATCACTCCGGCCGCGGCAATCCGAGCCAAGGGGGCCCTGGCAGAGGCCGTTCAGCCCCGGGGGGGCCGGCAGGGCCCCGATCTACCCAGGCCGATCCCAGCGCAGGCGAGCCGGTCCATCCCCAGAACGGCATTCTGGTAGCGACCGAGGCGGCCAGCTGGCTGCGCCTCTGGCGTGAGCCCCAGCACCTGATGTTGGCCGTGCCTTGGCCCCTGTTCTTTGTGCTGCTGTGCCTGGCCTACCTCGCGATCAATGGCCTGTTCACCGGCTTGTATCTGCTTGATCCGGGCGGGATTGGCGGCACCACCAGCGGACGCGCCGGGGTGGGCGAGGCCTTCTTCTTCAGTGTGCAAACCCTGGGTTCGATTGGCTATGGGGTTCTCTACCCGGCCAGTGGGCTCGTCAACCTGCTGGTCACGGCCGAATCCCTCACGGGTTTGATCTTTGTGGCGATTAGTACGGGATTGGTGTTTGCCCGCTTTTCGAGCAGCCGGGCCCGGATTCGTTTTTCCGAGCGGGCGGTGGTGCATGCCTATAACGGCGTGCCGACGCTGGCCTTTCGACTAGCCAATGAGCGTCGCAATACGATCTTGGCTGCCCGGCTGAAGGTCTTTTTGGCCATTGATGAATGCAGCAGCGAAGGCCACAGCCTGCGCCGATTGTTGCCCTTGCCGTTGATGCGCGAGGAAGGGATTGCCTTGCTCCTCACCTGGACAGCCATGCATCCGATTGATGCCCATAGTCCGTTGCAGGGCCTAGACCGTGACACCCTCGATGCGGCCCATGCCGAGATTGTGGTGGCCTTCAGTGGCATTGATGCCACCTTGGAGCGGCCGATCCATGCCCGCACCAGCTACCAGGCCAGCCAACTGGCGACGGGCTATTGCTTTGTGGACATGCTTGATACCAGCCAGCAACAGCGGCGGATCAACCTCTCCCGCTTTAACCAGATACGCCCCTGCCCTTGATTGAGTTGGCGGATTCAGGCCAGGGCATAATCCCCCTTGACCCAATCGACCTGGCGATATGGCTTGCAACATCGAAGAAGCCCAATCCTTGATGGGTCGGCAGTATCTAACTGCCCCACCTTCGGCCCAACCCGCCCCGGCTAGGGCGATTGATAAAAAGGCATCAGCTACTTGGCAGGGCTAATAGGGCGAACGGACTCAGCCCAGGCAGGGAAGGCTTGGCCCGTTGGGGCAGCAAAGATTGCAATAAGGCTGCTGGAGTCCAGGCGCCTTCGTCGAGCTCATCGAGTAACTCCCGCAGAT
>CAINZT010000136.1 GCA_903855705.1 uncultured Synechococcus sp. | reverse complement strand
GGTCCAGCGCACGGGGATCACCTGGCGGCCGTTTTGGTCACCATCAGCAATGCTGAACGGCGCGCCAGCCTGGGGCGCCAGCCCGGGGGCAACCGCCTGGGCGCGGGCCCCTAGGGGCGCCAAAGCGATCAGGCCCCCCGGGCCAACCATGCAGGCCAGCCCCGCCAGGAGCACCGAAGTGAACCTGGAGCCAAAACGGCCTGGAAGCGTTGCCTTGAAGGCGGGCACCATCGCTGAGCCGGGCATCTGCATGGGCCTGATCATCGCTGGCCAGGTCGAACGAAGCCGCTCCAAGCCCCCATTCCCAGCCCGTCCCCAGGGATCGGGCCCCAGCAGCAAGGTGGGCGGCCGATGGATCCAGCCGCGAACCGGTTGGGGTCGACAACTCAGGCTCAGCGGCGCGCCAGCTGGAAGGGCAACTCCTGCCAACCCCGCGGGCAGAGCAGGTGGGCGCCCCGGAGCACAAAGGCCCCCACCGGTCCGTCGCCACGGCAGGCGACCCCATGGGGACCGCTGCCGGCGACCACCACCCGGGCCAGATAGCGCTCGCCGCCCAGGCGGGGCGTGAGCTCTAGTTGCACGCCGCCAGCAGGGGCGGCCGGCAGCGTCAGCCGCACGGCCATGTCCTCGGGCGGCTCCAGGCCGAGCCCATCGAGAGTGCCAGTGAAACCGCCCCAAAAAAAGCGGGTCATTTCAGCGCCTACAAAGCTGCTCAACAGCTCAGTGGCCCGCTGCCGAGCCTCCTGAAGCGCCTCCAGGCGACCGAGGTCAGCCAGCAGATCGGCCTCACCAGCTGGCGGGGCTGATGCGGCGGCGGAGGCGCCAGGTGGGCTGGCGGACAGGCTTGAAAGGGGCGGTTCCAGGGGCAATTGGGCCAGCCCTGCCAGCCCGAGCCCCGTCAACAGCGCGATCACGCCCAAGCGCAAGGCCAGGGCCGCGGAAGAGGAGTTCAGCAGGGAGGTTTCCGCCACGCAAACGACGCTAGGGCGATTGGCCAGCCCGCCCCGGCCAGGGGGTGCCGGGCGCCAGCCCTAGAGCTCTGGAACTCCAGCGGCCTGCCAGGGACCCGCCTTCCAAAGACAAGCCCCAACAAGGGATCCCAGCCGCGGGCCTGCAGGCTCACCCCCAAGGCGATGGTGCCGATCGGCGTCAAAATTGACGCTGTTGAGCCGAGCCGGCCTTGGCCTTGAGGGGGGGCATGAGCACTTGCCGGCAAAGCCAGCGACCAGGCCAATTCACCTAGGCTCCAAGGCCGTTCAGCGCTTACGCCATGGCCCTCCAGATCGGCGATCCAGCCCCCGATTTCACCCTGCCCGACCAGGACGGCAATTCGGTCAGCCTCTCGTCACTTCGGGGCCAGCGGGTGGTGATCTATTTCTATCCCAAAGACGACACGCCTGGTTGCACCAAGGAAGCCTGCAACTTTCGCGACCAATGGGCTGCCATCGAAGACAAGAGCATGGTTGTGCTTGGCATCAGCAAAGATGGCGCCACCAGCCACAGCAAATTCATCAAGAAATACAACCTTCCCTTTAGTCTGCTGAGCGACGCCGAACCCTGCCCGGTGGCCGCGTCCTACGAAAGCTATGGGCTTAAAAAGTTCATGGGCAAGGAATACCTGGGCATGATGCGCCACACCTTTGTGGTGGATCCCATCGGCAACCTGGAACTGATTTACCTCAAGGTGAAAGCCGAAACCATGGCCGACCAGATCCTCAAGGACCTCAAGCTGGGTTGAGCCCGCCCCAGGCCAGGGCCGCCAGGCTCTCCAGCGCCAGGTTCGGTGCCGCCGTGAACGGCACCCCCTGGTCCGCCAGCAGGGGCGCCAAGGCCTCCCCATCGCCCCCGGTGAGCCAGAGCTGGCAGGTCCCTCCCGAACCTCCTTGGCCGCAGGCCTGCCGCCAGGCCTGGGCGATCGCCGCGGCCCCAGCCTCCAGGCAGCCCCGCACCATGGCGTCGCGGGTCTCCAGCGGCCAGGGCCCTGGAATGGGGTCCTGCCACCAGGCTTGATCGAGCTGGGGCAGCAGGGCCGTGCCTCCAGCTAGGGCCCGTAGCTGGAGGGTCACCCCCGCCGCCAACCGTCCACCACAAAAGCGGCCATCCCGATCCACCAGGGTGAGGCTCAAGGCGGTGCCCGCATCGGCCACCAACACCGACGTTCCAGGGCTGAGGCGCGCCTGGCGGCTCCAGGCTCCCCAGCCCACAAGGGCCCGATCGATGCCCAGCCAGGGGGGCAGTCCCCCCAGGGGCACCTGCTCCAGGGTCAGGCGCCGCGCAGCGGGCAGATCCAGCCCCCCAGGCAGCGCCCCCACCGCCGCCCAGGCCCGCCACCGGGCCGGTGGGATCGGCAGGGGTTCGGGCGCGGCAGGGGTGTGGAAGCAGCGCAAGGCAGTCGCTTCCAGGGGAACCTGCAGATCGCTGGCACTAGCCCTAGCGGATCCTTCCCAGGCCCCAAGCTCAGCCCAGTGCCAGCGGCTATTGCCCAGCAACACAACGGACCCCGGGCCCGGGCCAGTCCAGGCGGCGCCGGGGGCAGCCGCCACTTAGATGCCCTCTCCCATCACCCCTGGCAGGTGGATGCCACATTCCTGCTTGAGGCCGCCGAAGCGGGTGGCCCGTCCCGAGCTGGTGCCGTCATCGGGACCGCTGGAATGCCAGTCGCCCACGGTGGAATAGCCCTGCTCAAACAGGGGGTGTTGGGGCAGGTCGTGCTCCTGCATGTAATAGAAGACGTCCTTGGTCGTCCAATCAAGTAGGGGCCGCAACGACCAGCGCTGACGCACCTTCTCCAGGGGTTCCATGGCCTGGCGGTGGTCGGTCTGGCCGCCCCGCACACCACTGGCCCAGCAGCGCACGCCCAGGGCCTCCATCGCCCGGTCCAGGGGGTCCACCTTGCGCAGGCGTAGGTAGAGCTCCATGTCTTCGAGATTGCCGGTACTCCAGAGCTGGCCATGGAGGGCCTCCATCCGGGCCGGGCTGAGCTCGGCTTGGGCGACGGTCATGCGCAGATCCAGCAGGGCCGTGAGTGTTTCGGCGTAGCGATAGGTCTCGGGGGGGAGGTAACCCGTATCGACCCAGATCACAGGCACGGGCCGATCCAGGCGGCTGATTTGGTGCAGCAACACCGCCGATTGGATCCCGAAGCTGGTGGTGAGAACAAAGCCGGAGCCAAAGGTCTCCAGACCCCAGCGCAGGCGGCTGGCCGCATCGCCATGGGCCAGCTCCTGGCAGATCCGCGGAGGATCAAAGGGGGGATCAGCAGCGGGATCGACCGCGATGTCCCCAACCTGGTCCGGATCTGGGACCGGTTCGCCGCGCCGCTCCAAATCAGCAAGGGTGCTTGTCATGGGTCCTATCTTCTCGCGCCGGCGACTCTGGTTAGGGTTTGGCGAAACCCGCCCCCTGGAGACGGCTGCGCCGATGGTGCCGACCCCCAAGCCCGCTCCCGTGGTCATTGCTGGAGGCGGTTTCGGTGGCCTAACCACGGCGCTGGCCCTGGCGGCCCATCAGCAGCATCCGCCGATCCTGTTAATCGAGCCCCAGGAACGGTTCCTGTTCCTGCCCCTGCTCTACGAACTGCTCAGCGGTGAATTGCGCCGTTGGGAGGTAGCCCCCCGCTACGACGCCCTGCTGGCCGGCCGGGGCGTGGCCTGGTTGCGGGATCGGGTCGCCCAGATCGATAGCGCCGGCCACAGCCTTAAGACCGACTCTGGCCGCCAGGTCGCCTATAGCCGGCTGGTGCTGGCCACCGGCGGCCGCAGTGACGACTTCGGCATTCCCGGCGTGGGCGAGCACGCCCTCGACTTCCGCAGCCTGGCCGATGTGGAGCGGCTGCAGGCCCTGATCCAGCGGCTCAAGCAGCGCCAACGGCCCCTGCAACGGCTGGTGGTGGTGGGGGCGGGCCCGAGCGGGGTCGAGCTGATCTGCAAACTGGCCGACCTGCTGGACGGCAGCACGATCCTGGAGCTGGTGGAACAGGGGACCGAGCTCCTGCCCAACGGCCGCTCCTTCAACCGGGACCAGGCCCGCAGCGCCCTACTGCGCCGCGACATCCACCTGCGCACGGGCACCCGGGTGGAGCGCATCGATGCCACCGGCCTGGAGCTGGTGCGCGGCGGACTCACCCCCATGACCCCTGCTGAGGCGGCGCCAGCCAGCCAAGCCCTGCCGCTCCAACGGGAACGGCTTCCGGCGGATGCGGTGATCTGGACCGCGGGCATGGCGGCCAACCTGCCACCGATCAGCCCCGCCCCCGAGCGCGATCGCCGCGGCCGGCTCCTCTGCCAGGGCGACCTGCAGGTCAAGGGCCTCAGCGACGTTTTTGCGCTGGGGGATGGGGCCCTCTGCGGCGACGACCAGCCGCCCCTACCGGCCACGGCCCAGGTGGCCTACCAGCAGGCCCAACAGCTGGCCGCCAACCTGCTGCTCTCCCTGGCCGATCAACCGCTCAAACCGTTCCAATGGAATGACTTAGGCGAAATGATTGGCCTGGGCATCGGCCAGGCGAGCCTCACGGGCCTGGGCCTCACCCTGGCCGGTCCAGCCGCCTTCCAGATCCGCCAGCTCGCCTACCTGGCCCGCATGCCGGGGCTGTCCCACCAGCTGCGGGTCGCCGCCGGCTGGCTGGCGGACTGGCGATGAGTTCCCCCTCCTTGGCAAGGGACCCGGGATCCCGGGCGATGGCCCCGGCCCAGGGGATGGCCCCGGCCCGGGAGATGGCCCCGGCCCTGCCGGCGCCCCAGGGCCTGCTGCTCGATGCCATGGGCACCCTGATCGGGCTGCGCCAGTCCGTGGGCCACACCTACGCCGCCCTGGCCGCCGACCACGGCCTGACCGTGAGCGCCGCGGCCATCGATGCCGTGTTCCCGCGGATCCATCGCCAGGCGCCGCCCCTGGCCTTCCCGGGCCTCGCTGGCACGGCCCTAGAGGCCGCCGAGCGGCAGTGGTGGGCCGAACGCATCGCCGCTGCCCTGGCTGGGGCCGGCCTGGCGGAGCCCCCGCCGCCGGCCCTGGCCGATGCGTTATTTGATCGCTTTGCCCAAGCCGATCTGTGGCAGGTCTATGGCGACGTGGCCGCAGCCCTGGAGCGCTGGCACCGCCGCGGCCTACGGCTGGCGGTGGTCAGCAATTTCGATGGGCGCCTGATCGGCCTGCTGCGGGATCTGGGGCTGGCCGACTGGATCTCGGTGGTGGTGGTTTCGAGTGCAGCCGGGGCCGCCAAACCCGATCCGACCCCCTTTGCCCTGGCCCTGGCCCAACTGGGCCTCAGCCCCGCCCAGGTCTGGCATGTGGGCGACAGCCCTGAAGATGAGCTCGGGGCCCAGGCGGCAGGTGTCGCCTGTGTACGGATCCGCCGACCTTGAAACAGGCCGTCCTGCTGGGGCGCACCGCCGGCCTGCGCCCCTCGGTGGAGCGCCGCCTGGAGCGCATCGCCCAGCGCCGCCATCCCGAATCCCACGGCGCCGACCTGCTCAGCCTGCAGCGCCTGGCCCAGGAAAGCCTGGAGCTGGAGCTGCCCCTGAGCCTGGTGATCGATGGCCGCGGCCTCTGCCGCCTGCTCTGGATCGGCCCGCTTGAGCACTCCGGCCGGCTGCTGGAACGCCTGCCCGGCTCGGCCCGGCGCCATGGCCCCGGCCTGCGCCTGATCACCTGCAGCACCCGAGCGCGCCAGCTCGAACCCCAAGGCAGTGAAGCGGTGGTGGGACTGGATCTAGCCCCCAGCCAGTGGCTCCGCTACGCCCAGCAGCCCCAGGCGGGCGGCCACTGGCCCGCCGGCCTCTATGGCCTGGGCGAAGCGAACCGGGGGCGCACTAGCGCCGGCGAGGACCGGAGCCAGCCCTGGCAGGTGCTGGCCGAAGGGGACCTAGAGGATCTCTGCGCCCTGGACCTGGACAGCGGTCCGGGGACGGAGCGGGGGGCCTTGCCCGCCGCCACCCCCTCTGGCCGCGAACGGGTGCTGCTGCTGGCCCTCAGCAGCGGCGATCGCCAGGCCAGCCAGCGCCAGATCGCCGAACTGGAAGGCCTGGTGCGCAGCGCCGGCGCCGATCCGGTGGGGGTGGTGGAACAGCGCCGCTCCGAGCGGGCCGCCCACAGCCTCTGGGGCGAAGGCAAGGTGATGGAGGCCGCCCTGGAGGCCCGCAAACTGGGCGCCACCTTGGTGGTCACCGACCGGGACCTGGGCCCCTCCCAGGCCCGCAACCTGGAGCGGGTGCTGGACCTGCCCGTCAGTGATCGCAGCGAACTGATCCTCGATATTTTTGCCCAACGGGCCGCCAGCGCCGCCGGTCGCCTGCAGGTGGAACTGGCCCAGCTCCGCTACCGCCTACCACGCCTGAGCGGCCGCGGCCTCAGCCTCTCGCGCCAGGGCGGCGGCATCGGCACCCGCGGCCCGGGCGAAACCCAACTGGAGAAAGACCGCCGCGCCATCGCCCGCCGCATCGACAAGCTCCAGGAGGACGTGCGCAAATTGGGCGACCACCAGGCCCGCCTGCGCCTGGGGCGCCAGGGCCAGCGGCGCCTGGCCCTGGTGGGCTACACCAACGCCGGCAAGAGTTCCCTCCTCAATGCCCTCAGCAAACCGGCGGCCGGCGACGCGGTGCTGGCCGAAAACAAACTGTTCGCCACCCTCGATGCCACCACCCGGCGCATCAGCCGGGCTGATCCCGAGGGTGGACCGCCCCAAAGCCTGCTGCTCACCGACACGGTTGGCTTCATCCGCGAGCTGCCGCCACCCTTGGTCGAAGCCTTCCGCACCACGCTGGAGGAAACCCTGGAGGCGGACCAGCTGCTGGTGGTGGTGGACCTGGCCGATCCGGCCTGGGGCGAGCAGCTCGACACGGTGCACACCATCCTCGATGGCCTAGGCAGCCACAGCCCCCGCCGCCTGGTCGCCAACCAGATTGATCGCTGCCCCGCCACCGCCCTAGACCAGGCCCGGATCCGCGACCCCGAGGCCCTGTTCGTGTCGGCCACCGCCGGGCTGGGGCTGCAGAACCTACGCGACTGGATCTTCCTGGCGTCTTAAGGGCCCTTGCCTCCAGCCCGCTGTAGCGGCTGCCACACAAAACCCCACCAATAACGAGCCACCGCTGGGCTCCTGTGGCACGATCAAAGACGTTGGCCCATTCCAAGTTCAGCCTGCCATGACCCTGCTTCTCGGCGATACCGTCCCCGATTACACCCAGCACTCCCAGCTCGGTCCGATCAACCTCTACGACTTCGGTGCTGATAGCTGGGTTGTGCTGTTCTCCCACCCCGCCGATTTCACGCCGGTCTGCACCACCGAACTGGGTGAAGTGTCCCGCCTGCGCCCCGAGTGGGAGAAGCGCAACGTCAAGACCATCGCCCTGAGCGTGGATTCGGCCGAAAGCCACAAGGGCTGGATCCCCGACATCAACGAAACCCAGAACACCACGGTCGATTATCCGATCCTGGCCGATGGCGACAAGAAGGTCAGCGACCTCTACGGCCTGATTCACCCCAACGCCCTCAACAACCTGACGGTGCGTTCGGTGTTCATCATCGACCCCAACAAAAAGCTGCGTCTGCAGATCACCTACCCCGCCAGCACGGGCCGCAACTTCGATGAGATTCTGCGGGTGATCGACTCCCTCCAACTCACCGACTACCACCAGGTGGCCACCCCGGTGAACTGGAAGGACGGCGAGGACTGCGTCGTGGTGCCTTCGATCCCCACCGAAGAAGCCCGCACCAAGTTCCCCAAAGGCGTCACCGAAGTGCGTCCCTACCTGCGCTTCACCCCCCAACCCAACAAGTGAGTTGAAGCGGGTCCTGGCTGGGCGATAAGCCGCCGGGCTGGATGACCCAACTGGTTAACCGAGCTGCCCTCCCATCATGGGAGGGCTTTTTACTGGCCTGCCCCCACCGCCATGCGCGTTCTCGGGCTGATGAGCGGCACCAGTGCCGATGGGATCGATGCCGTGCTGGCCCGTTTTTCCGGCCAGCCGCAGCGGCCCCGCTGGCAGCTGCTTCATAGCGTCTCCCTTCCCTATCCGGCGGGCCTGCGCGACCAACTTCTGGCCGTCGGCCAGGGCCAGAGCCGCCCAGCCGCCGCCCTGCTGGATCTGGCCGAGGCCGTGACCGAGGCCCAAGCGGAGGCGGCCCGGGCCTGTGATCCCCAAGGCCAGGCCGACCTGGTGGGCTGCCACGGCCAAACCCTCTGGCACCGCCCGCCCCAGGGATCCCACCGCGGCGCCAGCTGGCAACTGCTGCAGGGCCCCCTCCTTGCCGAATTGCTAGCAACCCCCGTGGTGTTCGATTTCCGGGCCCAGGACCTAGCCCTAGGCGGCCAGGGCGCCCCCCTGGTGCCCGCCGCCGATGGGGCCCTGCTGCCGGCGATCGGCGGCTGGCGAGCCCTGCTCAACCTCGGCGGCATCGCCAATCTCACCCTGCTGCCGCCCAGCTCGGGGCCCGAGCACCGGTCGCCGATCCAAGGCTGGGATTGCGGTCCGGCCAACAGCCTGCTCGATCTGGCCGTCAGCCGGTTCAGTGGCGGCAGCCTCAGCTTTGATGCCAATGGCGCCTGGGCCAGCCAGGGCCACATCAACGAAGCCCTGGTTGGGCAGTGGCTACAGGAGCCCTACCTGCAGCAGGCGCCCCCCAAGTCCACGGGCCGGGAGCTGTTTGGCGCCGTGGATCTCGAGCGCCGCCTCCAGGCCCTGGAGCATGCGGCCCAGGACCGGGGCGAAACCCTGCAGGCCGCCGATGCCCTGGCCAGCCTCACCGCCTTCACGGCCGCATCCGTGGCCCAGGACCTCAGCCGGAGCCCCATGCCCCTGGAGCTGCTGGTGGCGGGCGGCGGCGCCCGCCATCAGCTGCTGATGGGGGAGCTGCGCCGCCGTTGCCGTGGGATGGCCGTGCGCCCCCTAGCGGAGCTAGGCATCGGCGACAGCGAACGGGAAGCCCTGGCCTTTGCCCTGCTGGCCTGGTGGCATCGGCTTGGCCATCCCGGCTCCCTGCCGTCGGTCACGGGCGCCCGCCAAGCCGCGGTGCTGGGGGTGTGCGCCAGGCCCCAGGCCGGCCTTAGGCGCGCGGCCGATTAAGGCGCAGGCGCCTGGGGGCCCCGCGCAGGCGCTTGGGCTCGGCCTGTTCCTGCTGCTCGAGGGCCTGGCGAAAGCTGTCGGTTTCCTCGGCCGCCGTGGCCCCTGAGGCCGTGCCCCTGGACGACGAAGTGCGCACCGACGAGGTGCGGCGAGCCACTGGAGTGGGTGATGCGGCGGGGGCAGGGGCTGCAGCGGCCCGCAGGGCGGCCTGTTGCTGCTCATACACCTCGAGACCCTGCTGGATCAACACCCGGGCCATGTTGCTAACCGTGCGGGCCTCCGCCTCGGCCACGACCCCGAGGCGCTCACAGAGATCTTCCGGCAACACCACCTGAATCCGGGGGGACTTGGGGCGGCCACTCGTTGAGTTCTGACGGGTCGCCACAGAGTCAGCCCAGAGCGCGAAGGACAGGACCCCAAGGGATGGGGAGTGATGCGGAACGGAGAAGTGCCCACCGCAGAAGAGCGGAGCTGAACCCAAGGAATGGATCTGACTGGAACCCAGGGTTCCAACTGGACCCCAGCGGAACGGATCCCCCGCTGTACCCAACAGTGTACTGAGATGCACAAGGGTAGTATCCGGGACTATGCTTGGGTCACTACCACCCAGCCCTGGTCCCGATGGGAAAATCCGTGACAGCGCAAGCACTGGCCAGCCAAGGGTTGACCGGTCCAGGGGTGACCAACCAGGCCCTCGATCAGGCCGCCGTCGCCCTGCCCCTGACCGCAAGCTCCAGCGCCCGGCGGGCTGGTGTGGCAGGGAAAACCCCAGCCGTCAAAACCACCTCTGTCAAAACCGCGGCCACCAAGGCTGGGACCGAAACCGCCCAAGGCATGGCCCATAACGCAGTAGCTAGTAAGGAAGAAGCCAGCAAACCAGTGGTCAGCAAGGGCGGTGCCCAACGGGCCAGCGGCGGCCTGAAAACAGCCAAGGCGGTCCAAACCCGCGCCGACCAGGCCCGGACCGAGCGCCGCCGGATCGCCGAACAGAGCGACGTGCTCGTTTCAGCGGTAATCAGCACCTACCTGCTCACCCACCTGCACCACGTGCTGCAGCGCGCCGAGTTTGGAGCCCAGCAGGAGGGCCGCGCCGCCCTAGCCGCCAACTACGCCCAGCTGCGCAAGGTGCTCTGCCTCGACGCCCGCACCATGGAAGATGCCTCCGCCAGCGGCCAGCCCGAGGACGCCCCCCAAGCCGCCTGAGACCGGGGCGCTTTCAAGGAGCCGATCCCCACGTCAGGGCCCGACCCGGCCCGATCCCGTGCTGCTTGCTGTTTCAAATTCGTTTGCCCCCATCCCGACCTGCATAGGGTCAGAGGGCGTGCAACCCAGCCATGGCCCAAGCCCAGCCAACGCCTGCCCAGCGGGACGCCAGCAGCACTGCCGCTGGAAACGTCCCTACCAACGCCACTGGCAACGCCGCCAGCCTCTATGAACGCATCAGCCAGGACCCTGAACTAACCCAGGCCCTGTTCCGCCAGGCCCTGCAAAACCCTTCAGGCACGCTCGAGCAGATCTGTCGTCTTGGCGATGACTGGGGCCTGCCGGTCAACGTTGAGCAGGTGAAGGCCCACATCAGCACCCTGGACGACGCCGGCAGCAAGCAGTGGCTGCTGAAGGCCCGCGGGGGCCTCTAGGGCGGAGCGCTGGCGCCGGGCGCCGCCACTCCCCTGGGCCCAGCTGAAGAACAGCCAGTAGCTGACGATCGCCAGACCGGCCGCCACCACAAGGGCCGCCACCTGTTCGAGTCGCTTGATCATGGCCCTGGCCGCAACCGCACCCCTGCAGTCTGCCGCTCAGGGGATGATGGGGACACGCCTGTAGCCCTGCCCCCGTGCTTCGTCTGGAACGTG
>CAINZT010000135.1 GCA_903855705.1 uncultured Synechococcus sp. | reverse complement strand
CCCGCATTGGGATCACCAGCGGTTGCCGCCGCCACCGCCGTAGCCGCCGCCGTCGTCACTACGACCGCCACCGCCACCGCCACCGCCGTAGCCACCGCCACCGCCGCCACCACGACCGGCACCACCGCCGCCGCCGTAGCCGCCACGGCCACCGCCGCCGCCGCCACCACCGCCGCCGTAGCCGCCACGGCCACCGCCGCCGCCGCCACCGCCTTCACGGGGGGTTGCTTTGTTGACGCGGATCATGCGACCCATCCACTCCACATCTTGGAGATCGTCGATGGCTTTTTGCTCATCGGCGTCGTTGCTCATTTCGACAAATGCGAAGCCACGCTTACGGCCGGTTTCCCGGTCGAGGGGCAGGCTGCATTGTTTGACTTCGCCGTATTGGCCGAAGAGATCGAGCAGATCCTCCTGTTCGGCCTGGAACGAGAGGTTGCCTACGTAAATGGTCATTCCTTTAGCGGAACCTGGAACTGATTCGTGAATGCTGCGGTTCCGTTGGGAGCCAGAAAGCGTTGAATCAGCCCAACCCTACAGCCTCGCCTTGCCCTAAGGATCGGGGCCCCAGGGCTTTGATGGAGTTCTGTAAAGCGGATCCAAAGGGAAGCGGAAGAACAGCGCTAGCCCCCCTTGAATGGACCATTGTCAGGAAATCCTCACCCGTTACCGGTCCCTGCTGATGACGGCACCCGTTCCCTGGAGTCTCGCCTGGAGCGACGACGGCGACCTCGCCCCCCAAGACCAGCTTGACCTGCTCCAATGCCTCGTGGCCTGTGAAAGCGCCAGTGTGCAACACGGCTTGATCATGGCCGTAGAACAACTGGCCGTGGAGCACTACAGCCTGCTGGCCTCCGTAGATGTCACAACCCTCTGCTGCTGAAGCTGGACCTAGGGCCCAGGAGCGGGCTCAGATCGGGGAGCTCCAGCGCCTGCCGCCTGCCCGATCCCCGGGATCGTTGATGCGTGGGTTTGCCCACAAAAAAATCCCGGGATCGACCGGCCCCAAGGGGGTGGGCTGATCTCGGGAGGGGGGCTGCCTGGCGTCTCGATTGGGAGGCCCAGGGGCTTAAGGAGTCCATCAGGGCCGGGACGACTTGCCCCTGGCCCTGATGGGGCTTGGCGTCAGTCCTGATGGCGGCTGATCTGAAGCTCTTTGTTCATCACGCGCAGTCGTTTGAGCGAATTGAACACCTCATCGGGCATGCCCTTGGGCAGGTCGATTGTGCTGTGGCCATCAAAGATTTGGATCCGGCCGATGCTGCGTCCGCCTAGCCCAGCCTCATTGGCGATGGCGCCGACGATGTTGCCGGGCTTCACCCGATCCCGCCAGCCCACTTCGATGCGGAAGCGTTCCATGTTCTCTTCCGGTTGGCTGTCCTCGGAGCGGAAGCCACCCCGGGCGGGGGCGCCACCGGGCTGACCCAGGCGGCCCCGTTGGTCGCCACCGCGATCGCGGCGATCGCCACCACGGTCGTAGCCCCGATCGCCCCGGTCATTGCCCCGGTCATTGCGCCCCATGGAGGCTTGCTGGCGCATCCAGTTTTCGTCGCCATGGACGAGCAGGGGGGCTTCACCCACGGCCAGTCTCAGGGCCGCTAGGGCGAGCTGGTCGGGCGTGGCTTCCTGTTCCTGGGCGACCCGCTGCAGGATTTCAGCCAGCAGGGCCAGTTCCTCACGGCGGCTGTCCTCGGTGGGGTTGAGGGCAGTGGTGAGTTTCTGGCGCAGCAGGTCGAGGCGGTGCTGGTTGATGGTGGCGTTGCTCGGCACCTCCATCGGCTCGATCGGCCGGCCCACGGCCCGCTCCAGACCCCCTAGGAAGCGGCGCTCCCGCGGGGTGAGGAACAAGATGGCGTCGCCGGTGCGGCCGGCCCGGCCGGTGCGGCCGATCCGGTGGACGTAGGCCTCGGAGTCGAAGGGGATGTCGTAGTTCACCACCAGGGTGATGCGGTCCACATCAAGGCCGCGGGCGGCCACATCGGTGGCCACAAGCACGTTCACATGGCCGCTCTTGAGCCGGTCAATCGTGCGTTCGCGTTGGCTTTGGGCGACGTCGCCGTTGAGCACGGCCACGTCGTAACCCTTGGCCTCCAAGGATTCGGCCACCGCCACGGTGATCGCCTTGGTGCGGGCAAAAATGATCACCCCCTCCTTGGTTTCGGCTTCCAGTACCCGGCTGAGGGCCTCCAGTTTCTGGGGCGCATTCACCGTGAGGTAGCGCTGGCGGATGCGGCTGGCATCGTCGCCCTTCTGGCGAATGGTGATTTCGGCCGGATCGTTGAGGTATTGGCGGGAGATACGGCGAATTTCAGGCGGCATGGTGGCCGAGAACAGCACCACCTGGCGCTTCTCGGGCAACTGGCTGAGCACCCATTCGACGTCGTCGATGAAGCCCATGCGCAACATCTCATCGGCCTCATCGAGCACCAAGGTGCGCAGGCCGGAAAGATCGAGGGTGCCCTGGCGCATGTGGTCCATCACCCGCCCGGGGGTGCCGACCACGATTTGGACGCCGCGCTTGAGCCGGGCGATTTGATCGCGGAAGTCGGCGCCGCCATAGACGGGTAACACCCTCAGGTGGGGCATCTTGGCGGCGAAGGTGTTGAAGGCTTCGGCCACCTGGATCGCCAGTTCCCGGGTGGGGGCGAGCACCAGCACCTGGGGGGTGCGCTGGTTGGGGTCGATCGCGGTCAGCAGGGGCAGGGCGAAGGCGGCCGTTTTACCCGTACCGGTT
>CAINZT010000134.1 GCA_903855705.1 uncultured Synechococcus sp. | reverse complement strand
CCCAGCCGATGTCCCTGTGGCCGTAGCCAGCGCTAGTTCCACCACCGCCAAGGTTGAGATCTACACCTGGCGCGCCTGCCCCTTCTGCGTGCGGGCCAAGGCCCTGCTCGATCGCAAGGGCGTCAGCTACACCGAGTTCGCCATCGATGGCGATGAGCCGGCCCGCACCGCCATGGCCGCCAAGAGCGGCGGCCGCCGCAGCGTGCCCCAAACCTTCATCAACGGCCAGCACGTGGGCGGTTGCGATGACCTGCATGCCCTCGAGCGCTCCGGCCAGCTCGATGCGCTGCTGGGAGCCTGAGTCTTGAACGAGCCCCAACTCTTCATCGTTGATCCGATCGCGCGGCTGCGGCCCGCCAAGGATTCGAGCGTGGCCCTGATGCAGGCGGCCCAACGGGCCGGCCAGCAGGTGTGGGTCTGCACCTTGAATGACCTCTCCGCCGCCGCTCCCCTGGCTGGTGGGGCCGCCGCCCAGCGCTCCGGCCATGGCGCCTGGGTGCGGGCCCAGCCCGTGCGCCTAGCTGAGTTCGTCCCCAGTGAAGCCGGCTGGCAGGTGCCCGAGCCCTGGTTCTGGCTCGATGAACCCCAGCTCTTGCCCCTGGACCACTTCCCCCGGGTGTGGATGCGCAAGGACCCGCCCGTGGACGAGGCCTACCTCTATGCCACCCACCTGCTCGATCTCGGCGAACGGGCCGGCGTGCGGGTGCTGAACCGGCCGGCGTCCCTGCGGGCCTGGAACGAAAAGATTGGCGCGTTGCGCTTCAGCCACCTGATGGCGCCCTCGCTGGTGAGCAGCAGCACCGACCAGCTGGCCGCCTTTGCCGCCAACCACGATGAGGTGGTGCTCAAGCCCCTGGGGGGCCGGGCCGGCCAGGGGGTGGTGCGCAGCAGCGCCAGTGCCCCGGGCCTGCGGGCCCTGCTGGAACTGGTCACCAGCCAGCAGCAGCTCCCTGTGATGGTGCAGGCCTTCCTGCCCGGGGTAACCGCCGGCGATAAGCGCATTTTGTTGGTGAATGGCGAAGCCCTCGGGGCGATCAACCGGGTGCCCAGCGAGGGCGAGTTCCGCAGCAACCTGGCCGTCGGCGGCGCCCCCCAGGCCACCGAGCTAAGCGCGGCCGAACGGCTGATCTGCACCGAGATCGGCCCGG
This sequence comes from uncultured Synechococcus sp., assembly GCA_903855705.1. GTDB lineage: Bacteria > Cyanobacteriota > Cyanobacteriia > PCC-6307 > Cyanobiaceae > BAIKAL-G1. Next base: position 2,073 of record CAINZT010000134.1, on the reverse strand, counting down.
CCCTGCGGGACGCGGGCCTGTTCTTTGTCGGCATCGATGTGATCGATGGCCGCCTCAGCGAGATCAACGTCACCAGCCCCACGGGCGTGCGCGAGATCGAATGGCTCGGCCGCCTGCCCCTGGCCGACCTCACCATGGAGCGCCTGCTGGCGGCTTGAGCCGGGGCCCTGGGCTGGGGCTCACTCCAGCCACCCTGCACCTCACTCTGAACTCCGCCTAAATCCCAGTCATTGCCCCCGGTTGTCCCACCGCAGCCTGGGGCTCCTGGTCTAGGCCGGTTGGACCTGAAGATTGAGCTGCTGCTGCAACACGTCCAACTTCAGGGACACTTCCTGCAGTTCCTTCTCCACATCGGAGCCCCGCACCAGGCCGGCCCCGGCGGTGAGCTCTAGGCGGTTGCCGGACACCGTGCCGCTGCGGATCGCCACCCGCAGTTCGGCGTCACCGGCGCTGTCGATCCAGCCGATCGGGGCGGCGTAATGGCCCCGTTCAAACGGCTCCAAGCTGCGCAGGGCCGCCATTGCTTCACGGCGGGGCAGGCCGGCCACGGCTGGGGTGGGGTGCAGGGCGGCGGCCAAGGCCAGGGGGTGGTAGTCGCCCAGGCAGGCGGTGATGGGGGTGTGCAGATGCACCAATTGGCCGTGGCGGGCCAGGCGCGGATGGCGGGGCCGGCGCGGATCCAGGCCCGCATTACGCAGCTCGGCGGTGATCGCCTCCACCACCAGCTCGTGTTCGTGGCGGTCCTTGGCGGATTCGAGCAGTTGGTCGGCGGCGCTTCCGAGCGGGGCGGTGCCGGCCAGGGCATCGCTGCGCAGCTGTTGTTGGCGCACGCTCAGCAGCCGCTCCGGCGAGGCCCCCACCAAGGTGGCGCCATCGCCCTGCTGCCAGAGGAACCGGCAGCTGCCCGGCTGGCGCAGGCGCAGCTGGGCCAGGAGCTGGAGCGGATCGAGGGGCGCATCCAGCTCGATCTGTTGGCGCACCGCCAGCACCAATTTGCGCAGCACGCCCGACTCCACCAGCTCCAACCCCCGTTCGGCGGCAGCGCGGTAGCCGGCCTGCCAGGCGGAGCGGCTGGCCACGGCGGTGTCCCCGGCCTGGCCCGCCGGTCCCTCGGAGGCCAGGGCCTGCAGGCGTTGGGCCTGTTCCCACAACTCCTCAGCCACGGCCCGGGCGGTCACCTCGCCGCCCAGGTTGCGCTGCAGCCGCAGCCAGCAGTGGCGGCCCTGGCGGCTCAGCTGCCAGCGGGGCAATACGGCCCGCACCCCGGCGACGCCGCTGCCCTCCTGCAGGGGGCTATCAAAAAAGGCAAAGGCCAGCAGCACCCGCGGCCGGGCCAGGGGCGGACAGGCCTGGGGGGCGGCCAGGCGGCTGAGGCACACGGAGCTGAACCGTTGGGCCAGCTCAAAGCGGCGCGGACCGCTCAGCTCCAGGACGTTGGTGCTGCCGCTGGCGGCCAGACACAGGCCCGGCGCGCTGTCCCACAGACAGCGAAAGCGACCGCCCTCGGGCAAGGCGCTCAAGACCGCCAGGGGATCGAGCCCCGCCAGGGGCAGGGCCAGGCTGAGCACCCCCTCGCCGTCGAGCTGGCGGTGGCCCTCGGCCGCGGCATCCAACAGCGCCGCGAAGCCCAGGGGCTCGATTCGGGTGGCGCTCGGGAGGTCGATCAGTGGTTCGATCGGCAAAAGGCTGGGGAGGCCTGGCCCAGGGACACCTCGCGGGAGCGCCCTCACAGGGGGGCCCTGACCCGGGGGGGCTTGGGGTCGGCTGCTCAAATGTATGGGTCTTTCCTTGCCTGATGCAGCCGGCCCCCATGTCCGAGCCCCAGGTCGTCGCAAGCCTTCACGCCCCAGAGGGGTCGCAAAAGGGCTCAGCAGAGGGCGCGCCCGCCCCGGACCGGCGCCGGCTCTGGCAGGCGGCGATCAAGTGGCCCATGTATGCGGTGGCGGTGATGCCGGTGCTGCTGGCGGCGGGCTACCGGGCCAGCCAGGGCCAGCTGGTGCGCCTCGACCAGCTGGTGATCTTCCTGGTGGCGGCCGTGCTGCTGCTCGCCTGGGAAAACCTGGCCAATGACGT
>CAINZT010000133.1 GCA_903855705.1 uncultured Synechococcus sp. | reverse complement strand
TCCGGGGGGACACCGTGGGGCAGCCCATGGTGACGATCTCGCGCTTGAGCCGCACCTTGAGCCGATGGAAGGCCTGCTGGGAGGCCCAGCTCAGCTTGGCGGTGAGGCCGTCCAGGCCAGGCCGGTGCCGCAGCAGCGCCAGCAGGCCCTGCACCGCCGTCTCGGGTCCGCAGACCGTGCCGTTCACCCCCTCGTCGGCCAGCAGAACCGTGCCAAACAGCTGGCCTGCCTGGGCTAGGGCCAGCAGCTCGCCGCGCAGCTCAGGGAGGCCCTCCATGGGGGCGAAGGCGTAAAAGGCCGCCACCTGCAGGGCCCGGGCCGGATCCATCAGGGCACCAGGGCGTTCCAGGGGACGACGCCGGCGGCGGCCAGCAGCTCCTGGTCTTCCGTCACTCCGGGATTGGCCGTGGTTAGCAAGGTGTCGCCGTAAAAAATCGAATCGGCCCCAGCCAGTAGGCAGAGCAGCTGGCCTTCGCGGCCGAGGGCCTCCCGGCCGGCGCTCAGCCGCACGCGGCTGAAGGGCATCAGGATCCGGGCCACGGCCACCATCCGCACCATCTCCAGGGGATCCACCGGCGCCTGGTCCTCTAGGGGCGTGCCTTCGACCGCCACCAGGGCGTTGATCGGCACGCTTTCCGGGTGGGGATTGATGCCGGCAAGCACGGCCAGCAGGGAGGCCCGATCCCGGCCCGATTCGCCCAGGCCGATGATGCCGCCGCAACAGAGGCTGATGCCGGCGCCCCGCACCCGGGCCAGGGTTTCGAGCCGTTCCTGGTAGGTGCGGGTGCTGATGATCTGGTCGTAGTGCTCGGGGCTGGTGTCGAGGTTGTGGTTGTAGGCCGTCAGGCCGGCCTCGGCCAGGCGTTGGGCCTGGGGATCGGTGAGCATGCCGGCGGTAACGCAGGCCTCCAGGCCCAGCTCGCGCACGCCCCGCACCATCTGGAGCATGGCCTCAAAGGGGGCGCCGTCGCGGATTTCACGCCAGGCCCAACCCATGCAGAAGCGCTGGGCGCCAGCGTCTTTGGCGGCCCGGGCCCGTTCCAGCACGGGGGCCACCGCGAGGTCGGGGCGGCCGTTGAGGTCGCTGCTGTTGTGCATGGACTGGGGGCAGTAGGCGCAGTCCTCCTCGCAGCCGCCGGTTTTCACACTCAGCAGGGAGGCCAGCTGCACCCGGTAGCCCGGATTGGCCTGGCGATGCACCGCCTGGGCCCGCCAGAGCAGGTCCACCAGGGGCAGGGCCAACAGGGCCTCGATCTCGGCCACGCTCCAGTCGTGGCGCAGCTCGATGCCGGGGTTCTGGCCTGGCTGGGCACTGAATGGGGGGACGTCCTGGGCCAGGGCCTGGGTTGGCAGCGCTGCGGGGGAGAGGGTCAAGGGCCCGATGTCAGGGGGTGGGGGAGTGGACGCCACCGAAGCGGCGCTGGCGGCTCTGATAGTCGAGCAGGGCCCGGGTTAGGGCAGCTTCGTTGAAGTCAGGCCAGAGCACATCGGTGATGTGCAGCTCGGCATAGGCCAGCTGCCAGAGCAGGAAGTTACTGATCCGGTGTTCGCCGCTGGTGCGGATCAGCAGGTCGGGATCGACCTCGCCGGCGGTGTGCAGTTCGGCGGCGAAGCTGTTCTCATCGATGGCGGCCGGATCGAGCTGGCCGGCGGCCACCTGCTCGGCCAGGCGCCGGGCTGCCAGCACCAGTTCCCGGCGGCCGCCGTAGTTGGTGCAGACGTTGAAATGGATGCCGGTGTTGTGGGCCGTGCGCTCCGTGGCATCGGCGATGCGCTGCTGCAGGCCGTCTGGCAGTTGCTGCAATTCCCCGAGGAAGCGGATCCGCACCTGCTCCCGTTCCAGGGCTTCGAGCTCCCGGGCTAACACCCGCTCGAACAGGGCCATCAAGAAGCTCACTTCCTCCCCGGGCCGGCTCCAGTTCTCGGTGGAGAAGGCGTAGGCGGTGAGTGAACCGATGCCCCAGTCGCTGCAGAGGCGCAGGGTGCGTTTGAGGGCTTCCACGCCCTCGCGATGGCCCATCACCCGCGGCAGGTTGCGTTGGCGCGCCCAACGGCCGTTGCCATCCATGATCACGGCCACATGGGCCGGCAGGCGGGCCGGATCGAGCGAGGCAGGAAGGGTCTGAACCAACGGACTGTTCGCCTGGGGGGTCTCCGTTGTCGCTAGGGAGCGACTCATGCGTGGGGGTCTGGGCCTTCCTTGGCCACGGTACGTCCTGTGCTGACAGGGGACTTGGGGCCAGCAGCCGGGCTGGTCCCGGGGCCGGAGCGGGCCGCGGCAGCCGGGTTGGTGGGGGAGGGGGCCTGGGCTCGGTCCTTGGGGCTGGACGGGGCGGGACCTTTGGCCTTGGGCTTGCTGGAAGCAGCCTTGCTGCCGGGCTTGGCGGCGGACTGGGCCATGGCGTCCGAGAGCAGCTCCTGCAGGCGGCCACTGGTGATCGGCCGCTCCAGTCGGCCCTGCCGGGCTAGCGACAGCGTTCCCGTTTCCTCGGAAACAACGATGCAGAGGCAGCGATCGAAGCGTTCGGTGATGCCCAGGGCCGCCAGGTGACGGGTGCCAAAGCGGTTCAGACCCTGGCGAGAGATCGGCAGGATCACACCGGCCGAGAGGATGCGGTTGCCCTTCACCAGCAGGGCGCCGTCGTGGAGGGGGGTGTTGGCGGTGAACAGGTTCAAGATCAGGTCCACCGACAGCTGGGCATCAAGGGCGATGCCGGGATTGAGGAAATCCTCCGGCCGCAGGTCACTGCCGAGGTCGAGCACGATCAGGCCGCCGCGCCGCAGCTGGGAGAGCTTCCCAGCCGCCTCCGACAGCACCGCCACGGCCCCGGAGGCCAGCTTGTCAGCCCCCTGATTGCCAAACAGCACATCGAGCCGACCGGTGCCGAGCAGCTCCATTAGCCGGCGCAATTCCCCTTGCCAGAGGATCGCTAGGGCCAGGCTGCAGGCCAGCACTACCGCATCCACCAGCTTGCTGGTGAGGGGCAGGTTGGCGTAGCGCTGCACCACCCAGGCCAGGGCAACCAATAAGAGGTAGCCCCGCAGCAACCAAAGGGTGCGGGGCTCCTTGACCCGGGCCAGGAGCACCATGCCAAGGGCCGTCGCTAGCAGCAGATCGAGCAGCAGCCTCAGATCGACGAACCCCAACCCGATCCCCTCAGCAAGCCACCGGAATGGATTCAGGGTACCGGCGTTAACCGTTCTGGCAGCAGGTCGTAGCGCAGCAGCTCCTCTGGCTGTTCGCGCCGTTGCACCAGATCCACCGATCCCTCGTGCACCAGCACGGCCGCCGGTTTGGGGATGCGGTTGTAATTGGAGGCCATCGAGGCGTTGTAGGCCCCGGTGGCGAAGACGGCCAAGACATCGCCGCTCTGGGCCGGTGGCAGGGCCAGATCCTTTAAGAGCACGTCGCCCGATTCGCAATGCTTGCCGGCCAAGGTGACCCGCTCGCTGGCCATGGCCCGGGGCCGTTCCACCAACACGGCCGTGTATTGGGATTGATAGGTGATCGGCCGAGGGTTGTCGCTCATGCCGCCATCCACCGACAGGTAAGTGCGGATGCCGGGCACTTCTTTACGGCTGCCGATGCAATAGAGGGTGAGGCCGGCGCTGGCCACCAGGGAGCGGCCCGGTTCACAGAGCAGGCGGGGCAGCTCCAGGCCCCGTTGCTGGCAGGCCTGGTGCACCGATTCGGCCACGCCCCGCACCCACTCCTGGATCGAGGGGGGATCGTCACTGACGATGTAGCGAATGCCGAGGCCGCCGCCCACGTTGAGATCGCGCACGGGATGGCCGAGGGAGCGGGCCAGGGCCAGGGCATCGGCAAGCACCCCGGCCAGGTCCCGGTGGGGTTGCAGCTCAAAGATCTGGGAGCCGATGTGGGCATGGAGGCCGGTCAGTTCGGCCCAGGGGTATCGGGTGAGCTCCCGCAGCACCGCCTCTAACTGGTCGGGGTCAAAGCCGAACTTGCTGTCGAGGTGGCCGGTCTGGATGTACTCGTGGGTGTGGCACTCGATCCCCGGGGTGAGCCGCAGCATCAAGGACACGGGGGACGCCGGTGCCAGCTCGGCCAGCAGCTCCAGGTCGTGCCAGTTGTCGAGCACCACCGTCACGCCGGCTCCAATGGCCAGGGCCAGTTCATCGCGGGATTTGTTGTTGCCGTGCAGCACGATCCGCTCGGCGGGCATGCCGCCCTCTAGGGCGGTGAGCAGTTCGCCCGAGGACACCGCATCGAGGCCCAGGCCTTCGGAGGCCACCAGGGCGGAGATCGCCAGACTGCTGTTGGCCTTGGAGGCGTAGAGGGCCAGCGACGGGCCCGGGTAGTGGGCTTCCAGGGCCTGGCGATAGGCCCGGCAGGTGGCCCGCAGGGTGGCCTCATCGAGCACATAGAGGGGGGTGCCGTAGCGCTGGGCGAGGCCGGCCAGGTCACAGCCGCCCACCTGGAGCCGGCCCTTGGCATCGAGGGCACTACTGATCGGCGTCAGGTTGCGGTTGGGACTTTCAAGGTCTCGCTCGAGCTCGTAGGGGCCAGCGGCTTCCGGGGTGGCCGCCACCACCGCATCAGAGGTCAGGCCAGCTGCAACTCCAGCGGACTCAGTGGTGATGGTCATCAGGGCGCCCGGATCCGGCAGGGGTGACAATCGTAGGCAGAACGGGATGAGGGGCTGTGCCCGATCCAACGGACGCGGCACCAGATCCAGGCCAGCCCCCCACCCCTGGATCCATTCAGGAATCGGGAGCCAACCCCGCCCGGCTGCTGCAAGCCTGTGATCTGCAGGCCTGCCTGGCCCTCGATGGCGCCGCCTTGGGCGGCTTCTGGAGTGAAAGCCAATGGCGCGCCGAGCTCGATGGGGCAGGCCGCCTTTGCCTAGGCATCGACCAGCCCAATCCCGAGGCCCCCGGCGGCCTGGTGGCGGTGGCCTGCGGCTGGCTGGTGGTGGATGAACTCCACATCACCGTGCTGGCCGTCGATCCTGCTGGCCGGCGCCGGGGCCTGGGGCGCCAGCTGCTGGAGGCCCTGCTCGCCGGGGCCCAGGCCCGGGGAGCCCTGCACGCCACCTTGGAGGTGGCGTCAGGCAACCAGGCGGCCTTGGCTCTCTATGCCGCCTGCGACTTCCAAACGGCCGGAACCCGTCGCGGTTACTACCGCAACGGCCAGGATGCCCTGATCCAATGGAAAAGGATCACCACTGCTGCATTGGCAGGTCGTTGAGAGCGGCGCCTGCTAACTGTCAGCACTGGTACGGATTGCCGCCTATTTTTGTCGCAAACGCCCAAAAGTTTCCCCGGTTACGTTGTTGCGCCAACCGGACCTATCCCCTGTAAGCGCAAGGCTTCTTCCCCTGGATAAGCGCCAACCCCAATCCCCGGCCAATCCTGATAGGTTGGGGACACCTGCAACTGGCACCGCCCCATGTTCGAGCGGTTTACCGAGAAAGCCATCAAGGTGATCATGCTGGCCCAGGAGGAGGCCCGCCGCCTTGGCCACAACTTCGTCGGCACCGAGCAGATCCTGCTGGGCTTGATCGGCGAGGGCACGGGTGTGGCCGCCAAGGTGTTGAAGTCGATGGGGGTCAACCTCAAGGACGCCCGGGTCGAGGTCGAAAAGATCATCGGCCGCGGCTCCGGCTTCGTCGCCGTGGAAATTCCCTTCACCCCGAGGGCTAAGCGGGTCCTGGAGCTGTCCCTAGAAGAAGCGCGTCAACTCGGCCACAATTACATCGGTACCGAACACCTGCTGCTCGGTCTGATCCGCGAAGGGGAAGGCGTGGCCGCCCGGGTGCTGGAAAACCTCGGCGTTGACCTGGCCAAGGTGCGCACCCAGGTGATCCGCATGCTCGGCGAAACGGCCGAAGTGGCTTCCGGTGGTGGCAGTAAGGGATCCACCAAGACACCAACGCTGGATGAATTTGGCAGCAACCTCACCCAGCTGGCCGCAGACGGCAAGCTTGAT
>CAINZT010000132.1 GCA_903855705.1 uncultured Synechococcus sp. | reverse complement strand
CGTTGTTCCGCACCATTAAATACCGGCCTGATTATACGCGCAAGCCATTCACCAGCAAGGAGCTGGCCTGCTGGTGGGTTGTAGATTTTGTGGATTGGTACAACCACAGACATCGCCACAGCGGCATCAAATTTGTGACACCCGATCAGCGTCACAACGGCGAGGCTGTAAAAATCTGCGAACACCGCGGGCGGGTTTATGAGCAGGCCCGGGAACTCCATCCAAGGCGATGGACACGATCCACGCGCTGCTGGCGTCAGCCGGGGGTGGTCTGGATCAACCTGCCATCCCATCCAGAGGACACTGAAACCGCTAGTTTGGCTGTGGCCGCTTGATCAGCGGCAGCGGCGTCATCTTTCCTGGCAGCCACCGGACCGTCTACTGAGAGGGCAGTTTTCTAGCTAGCTAGTCCCAGGGCTCCACTGTCCTTAACGGAAGCAACATTGCCGGGCAGGGGTAGCCCTCACATATGAATCGGCTGTATCGATCCCCAGGCGTTAGGCTCGATTTGAAATCAGAACCAATTTCGTATTGGTGACCTAGCAGGCCTGACGGACTATTGGCTTGGCAGTTCCGGCACGGCGGTCATTCACGGTGAAAGCAGGAGCCGGGCATTCGCCATGCCCTCTTGGCTCGATGTTCCCATAAGCTCCGCTCCAGCCAGCCCTAGAACCGCGGCGGCGGGCCCGAGTTCATCGCTCCTGCGCTCCGAAGCCGGAGCGAGACCAGTGGCAACGGCACGGCAAGCCTCGAGCCAGGATCTCCTTGACAAATTCGCTTAGCTGAATCGTAAGCGTTCCGCTCGACTGGGCCTAGAACAGCCGATTTAGGGATGAGCTACTCAATACGGAGTTATTCCACATTGTGAACGAGGCCCAGGCACAAAGACGAAAGATTCAATAAATTCCCATAAAAATGCACTGACAGGGCACGCCCAACAGGCCCTATCAGTGCGTCGAGGAACACCCAGCAACCAGTCAAATTCATCCCTAGAAAGTCACAGCAAACTCAATTGATGCCCCGTATTCCACAGGAAACGGACACAATAATAGTCAAGGGGCTTGGCTAAGTTTAAAATGCCAAAAGCATAGACTCTCATAAAAGATAGTCTACTGCAAAGGACAACCTCTAAAGAGCAGGACTTTCCCAACCATCCCTATCAGCCAAACTTGCCAGTCTCCACATAACTGGCAGATATCAAAGACCACCAATCAGTGGCTAGTCCCCTTAATACATAATCATAGGGAAGCCACCCGTATCCACCGTCGCCCCAGGTAGTACCCCAGGAATTCCGAATCATAAAAGCACCGGTAGTGGCCGCCGATCCGGGGGCAGTATTTCTAATTGTCAGGGCATCATTATAGCCAGCAACAACGACTGCGTGGCCGCCAACAATTCTATCGCCGGCGGAGGGGAAAGGAATTGCTCCATGGTTGGCAACGGAAGCCTGGGTATAGGAATTGTACACAGTAAATCCGAAGAAGGACGGCAGTCCAGCCGCGAGATTGGCTTTAATTGAAGCAAGTAAATTGGCAGGGGTTGTACCTGCAGGGTCAAGCCTATAGTAACTAAGAGCCTTAAAATTCGCCCCAAACGAATACAAGAATGGGCTCGGCTCTACATCGAATTTTGTAATATCATATGGCCAATACTGTTCAGGAGGCGCACCAAATAGCACCAAAGCCCCCATGGTAGTACGCAGATAGGCTCCAGTATCACCCGTTACGCGCATAAGGTTACGTGTAGCCTTGTACAGGAAAAGACGCGATGCGTCGAGGTGCCTACCAAAGGCCCTACGTTCGTAATATTCCAAAAGCCCGATTCCAGCATTTGCTGTACATGAACCAAGACTTTTCTGATCTTCTACTTGAGAAAACCAAGGCCTTAAATCAATTGTTGCAGGCAAACTAGGTGGCGCCCCGAGAGTGCCATTCACCCCGACCCTGGAAAGGAGACTCTTGACCTGCTCTGTTTCTGCATTGTAATCAGAAATACTAGGCAGGTCTCTAAGCCATCCAAAATCAAGCTGAGTTCTTGCTTCTGTCATTTTGATTCCCTTGAGTAGTTGTTGGCAAATACCTGTGATTTAAGCAGCAGAAATTCTCGCAATCTGGGAAAATTTCGGCCCAATTGAAATTTACGCAACCTGAGCAGCCCGATCACCCGATGCAATGGTTATGCTGCAATATTCACGCCCAACTGAAGCAAATCATCGCGAATTGAAGACAAAAACCAAAGGGTACATCGGCAAATCAGATTCCTTTCTTTCCCCAGCCATGGATGACGACTTTCTTGGGCAAGGCAAGATAAAACTATTGCATAGAACCGATGCTGGCACTTTACCTCTATTGCATTACCTCAAAAGCGATAACGCGCCATTTTTGGAACAAGATTCACAATCTGTTGATCGTCAAATCTTGAAAAAATTTGGCTCAAAGAAAAGTCATTTACCAAGAAACGGCCATGCCGCAAATCAGCTCACAAGGCTATATTCATCATTCTAATTCGCCTGATTTTATTAATTTACGCACATGAGCTTCAGTCCTATCGATTCAATTGGCTCAGGCCGTAACTGTCCTAACGACAGCACAATCGATTGCTGTATTCACAGCATCAGCAGGAATCGCTCGAATGACAAATAGAGACCACGAAGGAACACCGCCATTTGAAAAGACTCGACCGTGTCCTAGTCCCTACCTATATCAAGAGGGAGCGATTCTATGTATGGAATTGCAGATTTATCCAACCATCCAGAACCAAAGTGCAAGCTGGCTGCTAGGGAGTGGAGATGATTCCCTATCCTTGCCAAGAGGTCCATTGGTTGCCAACAAGTGCATTCATAAATCCTGGTTCGACATACGAATTAAGTGCCCAGGGGAGTTGAAGAGACAAGTTTTGTGCGGTGGACCAGAGGGTGACCAGGTTTCATTCAAAAACCGGTAATCGCATTGCTTGGCGCAGAATACTTGTGCTCTGCGCCAAGCATTGGCGAATCAGATAAATATGCGTGCCCATGGCAATAGCCGAGAACGGCCTGCGACAGTAAGCCTCGCCGAAAACAAACATGAATGATATCTACTGGTCTACAAATGGCTCGATCTCCACTCAAACAACGAAGCAGTGCCTGAACAATAATGGGGTCTAATGCGGGCCAGCATTTAACATGCTTTTTGACATTTACTACCTTGACCTTCAGGCCAATTAAAATATGATTATGATTGCCGCAAATGGAAACACTCTTAATGATGGTTCAGTTTCATTTGGTGCAACTTCAATCCACCAGGCCTGAGATGGCTAAGGGGCGAGAGCAGCTGCACAGAAAATGCCGCCGGTGTCTCCCATCTAGGCCGCACTGAGCACCTCCCGCATGAAGGAATCGGCGAAAGCCACCGCCGTAGCCCAGTTCTCCGCTTCGCTCAGCCCAGAAGCCTTGGTGGGCTTAAAACTGTGGTCCCCACTGACCATCCACTCCACTTGAACCTGGGGCGAGAGGGCATAGCTCTCTACCTCCTCCCGCTTGCCAAAGTTGTCCCGCTCCCCCTGCAGGATCAGGGTCGGCGTCGATATGTCAGCCAGGTGCTCAGTGCGCAGGTTGAGGGGTTTACCCGGCGGGTGGAAGGGATAGCCCAGGCAGAGGCAGCCGCGCACTCCAGCGCTAGCAGCCAACTCCTCAACCAGCAGGCTGGCCACCCGACCACCCATCGACTTGCCACCGACAACCAAGGGGCGATGCGGCCAGGCCGTCTTCTCAAGCTGCACCTGCTGCCGGAACGTCTCCTGCAACAGCGGCATCCGATCAGGTCCCTGGCGGCGGCCTGTTTGGCGCATGCGGGCCATGTAGCCAAATTCAAAGCGCACCACCCGCCATCCCTTCAGGCCCAGGCCCGAGGCGATAGCCGCCATGAAGGGGCTATCCATCGGGGCACCGGCGCCATGGGCCAGCAGCACGGTGGCTGGAGCGTCTTCGGGGCCGTCGAGCATGCGAGGTGCTGGGGGAATGGCTTCCAGGGTCATGGACCAATCCTGACCGATTCCCTGGACGCCAACGACGGGTGCCTGCTCCACAAAAAAGGTCCCACCTCCACAAAATCAACTCACCGATGCGATCGCACCACCAGGCCGATGTTGGGCCTTGCAGCCTGGTGGAGAAGCCGCAAAGGTGGGGATCGGCTCAGCGATCCCAGGCCTGGCGGGAGATCGCGGCGACAGTTGGCGCACCAGAGGCGATGCTGCCCATGGGTCAAGCGATCCGTTCTTGCCCCAATCCCTTCCCTCCATGCCCAACCGTCTGCAATCGCTGGGCCGTTTTGGCCTCCGGGCCCTGCGCATCGCCGCCAGCACGCTCTCGATCGTGGAGCTGCTACGCAGTGACTGGACCGGTGGCATCGGTGCCGGCCTGGCCTGGCTGGTGTTTCTGCAGGTGGAGCGGCGGCTGACGCCTGGCGCCCCGAAACCGAACGACTAATCCCGAGGGCTGGAGACGAGTCTGCGCCACCCAGTTGGCCAGAACCCATTCAGGGGATCTCAACTAGGGAATGGCCTGATCTGCAGTTCCCGGTAGCCCGTGGCTTGGTCTACCTCCCGGTTGAACTGCCAGTCGGGCAACACCCCCAGCAGCACCTCGGCGGTGGTGCGCACCAGGGACCCGGGGCAGAGATGGCCTCCCATCACCACGCCCGTCCTATCGGCAATGGCGAGATGGAGGTGGGCTCCATCTAGGCAAAGGGAGCCGGCCAAGTGCAGGAGTTCCAGATCACCTTTGATGCTTGCAATCCCGTCCTGGCCGGCCAGGCGGATGCGAGCCACCGAAAGGCTGCCAATGGCGCTGATCACCCAACCCGCCGGCTCCTCCCGCAGGCCCATCCAGGTTTCCAAGGCCAGCCGCAGGTCATCGCCAGGCCCCAACCGCAGCGGCACCAGGTTCACGCTCCGATTGCCTCCACCAAGCTCTGGACCATTACATAGGCATCCACAAACCCCAACTGGCTATGGCAAAAGGCGCCGGGCAAGGTGCCTACGATCTCAAAACCGTTGCTCTGCCAGCAATGGATCGCCGCGGTGTTGGTGCTCACCACCAGGTTGAACTGCATGGCCCTGAACCCCAACTGCCGGGCGGCCTGAAGCGAGTGTTGACAAAGGCGACCGCCAATTCCACGGCGCCGCTGCTGCTGCGCCACCACATAACCGGCATTGGCAACGTGGGCACCGAGGCACAGGGAATTCGGCCGCAGGTAGTAACTGCCCACCACCGCCCCGTGGGCATCGATAGCCACCATCACGGCCTGGCTCTGCTCCACCCACAACGCCCTCGCCTCAGCCTCGCTGATCGCTGGATCGTGGGGGAAGGTGTCCCCCGCGCGAAAGGCAGGCTGCAGCAGGGACCAGACCCCGGGCCAGTCGCCCGGCTCAAAGGCACGAATCTGCAGGGGCAATTCCAGCTGAGCCAGGGGGATGGCTGTGATCAGATGCCGGATTCTCGCTCCCCGCGCGCACTCCATGGAAGAAGGCGCCCCGTGTGGGGGCGCCTTAGCACCAGTTGCAGATCACCAGCTTGGCAATGGGGCTGGAATCTGGTCAGGTGTCTGTTATTTGGGGATCGACCTGTCTACAGCTGCACAGAAGCATTCGGCTTGGGCCTGACAGGCCATCAATGGGATCACGTCTCTGGGAAGAAATGCTCGGGGCTTGACCTCCCCAGTTGTGATCTTGGCTCGGGTTAGATAGCCCGAGAGTTCAAGAGGTGGGACATAGAACTAGCAGATGGCTGCATGCAGATACGGGATGGCACTCGCGCAGCACCATCAAGTTCACAATCGATTGGACGCATCTTGGGCGCACCTCCGTCACGGCACCGGCTCTAAGGATCTGGCCGGACTCTTTTGGAGGGCAGGGCTTGGGTTGGCTCCCGGGCCTTCCCTCAACCTCAAAATAGGTCTGATTCCAGGTCTTGGCATCAAAGCGGAGGTCCTGTTCCCGTACCTCCTCAGCGGTTCAGCCGCTGCATCTGCCAGGTCACCAGCGTGCCGACCGGACTCCAGAGCAGATAGGGCAGCAGCAGCAAAGCCGACACCCGCGAGTGACTCAGCACCAGGACCGTGAGGGCCCCACCCCAAAGCCAGCCGGCAAGGCCGATGGCGGTGCCACTGGCCAGGCTGCGGGTGCGGCAGATCAACCAGGTGTAGCTCTGCACCAGTAGCAACAGGCCCAGATAGCCCCCCATCAGCCCCCAACTCCAGGAGGCCATCCAGGCCAGCAACGCTGAGGCGTAAAAGCAGATGTAGATCGCCAGCCAGATCAGGGGAATGAATGGCTCAAACCCCAGCCAGGCGGGGCGCCGTAGCCGCAGGAACCAGGCGAATTGCTCCCGGCTTGGATTGAGGCCAGCCCCCACCGCCACCATCACCACCAGGATCAGAAGGGCTGCTGCCATGGGTTCCGGCGGTGTCCGCTAAGCCTGGCAAGAAAGGGCTTTTAGCGCAGCGACTCGCAAGCCACCCCATCCCCATTGCGATCGAGAGAGCTGTGCCCCTTCCGCAGCAGCTCCTGGGCGCGGGCAAACGAGCCGATCTGCTTGCAGGTGGTCTTGATCCCAGTGGGCTGGGCTGTCTGAGGACTCGAGACGGGCGCGCTTGAGGATGCCGCGGCTCGGACCGCCCCCGCGCTGTGGTATCCCGCTCCCCCATGCCGGAAGTCCCAGGGCCGTGTAATCCCCCCAGGCACTGCGCACACCCCCAGCCGCTGGGCCTGGGCTTGCCCTTCCGCCGCCAGGTAAGCCCCTCGATCGCAACGGCCCAGGTACTGGCGGTAGACAAAGGCCTGGCCGCTCTGGACCATCGCCAGGTTGACGATGCCCTTGCCGATCACCTCCGCCACAGAGCGGGCATAGCGATCCACCGCCTGAACCCTCAGGCTCACTGTGGATCCGAGCGGAAGCAGGGCCATGAGCTGGTTGCGACTGGCCATCCCATAGGGGCTTTGGGCCGTCTCGGGCGCGTCAATGCAGGCCAGCCGCACCTTGAGCGTTTGTACTACCCTCGCCCCATGGACTTCCGCCCGGGCGAGCTGGTTGCGGTTAAGGCCGGCAGCCACTGGCCTGAGCTGGTGGGCCGTATCCAGATGATCCATGCCCAGGGCCATCAAATTTGGCTGGCGGTCCTGGATGTCGATACGGGCGATGTGCTGGGCGTGCCCACCAGCCACGTGATCGGCAAGCTCGAGTACCTCGATCCAGCCCCCAGTGACTGGGTCGAACCCGCGGGCCCGATGGAGAGCTTTGGCTTTGAGGACTGGCCAGGGGTGGGGGTGGTCTACGCCGACTGATCGGCCCCGGCAGCAGGCTGGGGGTCGGCCCGGCAAGTCAGGCCTTCCACAGTGCTCCCTCGGGAACCGCAGGTCCCTCACTCAGGTCAGCAGGTTCCTTGAACGCCACCCGCCACAGGGGCAGGGTGCAGGGCACGAACTCCATCGCCTCCACCAGCACGTGGTCGGCCTTGGGGGAGGGAGAGGCGACAAAGCCAGGCCGCCAGCTGGCGGATCCCTTGAACCACACCCAGCATTTTTCTTTCATGGGCCGACCTGGCAACGGGACAGTTCTAAGTCCGTGGGGGTGGGCCAGGTGGACAGCAATGACCAGCAGTCAAGTAGCAGGGTGCCAAAGGAGTCGACCCTGGCTCTTCTCGCTGACCTGGGGATCCAGCAAAGATCCTTACATTGCGACAAAGCGGGTAAAATGATTACAGAGATCACTGACCGCGCGGATCGGATGCCGATGAAAGCCCTGCTGCTCGATTCTCCGGGAGCCCCTGAAACCCTTCGGGTTGGCGACGTTGCGATTCCCCAACCGGGTCCAGGTGAAGTACGGGTACAAGTGCAGGCAGCAGGCCTGAATCCGGTCGATTACAAGATGATGGCCAATGGCGTGGCCAGCTGGCGCTATCCTTTTATCCCGGGCCTGGATGTGGCAGGGGTGATTGATGAAGTCGGCGAAGGGGTTGAAGGCTGGAACAAAGGCGATGCAGTTTTTTATCATGGTAATTATGCGCGTCCAGGTGGGTTTGCAGACTTCACAGTCACAACAACGCGCACATTGGTGCGCACTCCTGGAAATCTTTCAGCCATCCAGGCGGCTGCCCTTCCCTGCGCAGGATTCACTGCTTTTCAAGCACTGATCGAAAAACTCAACATCCAGTCAGGCCAAACGATTTTGGTGCAAGGTGGCGCTGGTGGTGTGGGCGGTTTTGCCATTCAGATTGCTGCAAAAGCCGGCCTAGAAGTCATCACAACAGCCTCTTCTCGGAACGCCGAGTGGGTGAAATCTTTAGGGGCTGCATGGAGTATTGACTACACCACAGAATCAATCACCGAGAGGATCAATCAAATCACCAACGGCAGTGGAGTCGATGCCATTATTGATACAGTAGGCATAGAAACAGCCACAGAAGGGCTTAATATGCTGGCTTTTAACGGTGGCATTGCCTGCGTTGCGCGCTTGCCTGATCTTGAAAAATTCAAGCAATTAGGCCAAGCTCTTTCGGTGCACGACATCAACCTGGGAGGCGCGTATCGCTCAGGAAGCACAAAAGCGATCGATAATCTAGGCAAGACAGGCAAAAGATTCGCTGATTTTACCTCCAAAATGGGCATCAATCCAATGGTGACAGAAGTGATCACACTGGACCAAGTCCCCGACGCCCTCACTCACCTATCTAAGCGCAATGTGCGCGGTAAAATCGTAGCCCAGCTGCATCAATGAGCAATCATTTGGGGCAATAAAACCCTCCTGCCTGCGGACCCGCTGCTGCTGATCATGGATTCAACACTGGGCCACGACAGCCTGATCATCCCGACCTATCTTGAGCCGATGGCGATTAAATTGACCGACAGGACAATACTCCGCTGATAAATGCCACAGCGAACCACCACGCACCAACAAACTCTCCCTAATGCACGGCAACCCAGGTCAAAACGAGTCGTTGATTTGACTTTGGGACCCTCCCAATTCAGCGCATGGGCAGTAAGAGGACTACGCTAGCAAACTACATCCAGATTTAAAGACATACCTTATCCACGGAGCTGCATTTTAGTTGCTTCCAAAATGAGACAGCGTCAATCGCCATGGCAGGGGCCATCCGGCGGCAGGCTTGGATTGGCTCAGGCGGTGAAAGGTAGCTAGTCCAGGGTCTAAGAGAGCAGGGCACCACACCGCGCCTACGGTGGCAACTGATCAATCACCTCCGCGCCAAGGGGCACTACCGCCAATAAGGCGCAAGCTGGCTATCCAAGAGGCCAACCGTATCTTTGGCTTTGACGGCTGGCAGCGGGAAACGATTGAGCTGAGCTGCGTTGCTGAAAGCAAGCCGCCGATTGGCCGCGACCAGAAGCCAGGCTGGGGCGTCACCTACATCGCCCGGGTGCGCATCCGCCTGGGAACACTCGCGAAAGGCTCCGCCACCGTGGTGCGCGAGGGCAACGGCGCCGGCCATGGCAACCGCTTCGCGGAAACCATGGGCTACGACGTTGAGCTCGGCCAGGCCCATGCATCCGCCCTTAAGGAGGCCGAAACCGATGCGATGTAGCCGAAGGCCTGCGAAGCAGTAACGGGCCCTGATGACCGTTGGCAACCCGTTCAGCTTGGCGCTCTATGACAAGCAGCAGCGGCAAGTCACTAGTTCGGTGCGGGAGGAGCAGGGTCCTCAGAGGCAGGGCGTCTCTGAGCAAATCGGTCAATCCCAGCAAGTGGCGGAGGCGAGGACAATCGGGCCAACTATGCAGGCCATTGCCCTATCGCCGTCGGAGACTCAAGATGCCGCCTTGGCGGCCCTCTCTCCTGCCGTGATCAAGCAACTCCATGGCGCCACCCGCTGCTTGAACCGGCCCCAGTTCAAGGCACTGGTCACGGGCTTCCGGCAGCGGTTCCACCTGGTTGAAGGGGACTCTGTGGTGGCTGCGATTACCCAGAAGCAGCACAATGACGGGATTGAGGCGTTTTTGGTGCAGGTGGAGGGAAGGCCATAGTTGCTAGATATGCCCTGGGAAAGGATCAGCAAGGGGTGCTAAGTCTGGCGGTATGGATGTCCAGCTCCTTGTTGACAGGGGTTGCGGAGGGCTCTTCCGCCCTTTTGATCCCCCTCCTAGCTCGCCAAAGCCTGCTGCTAGTCCAACACGCTATAACATCAAATCACCCTAACCCATCAAATCAACTGGTGATTGAAGGGCTCATTCCTCAGAAGCCTACCCTTCCCTGGCGACAGGAAATTTGACTTTCAATAATCTACCGAAAGGCGCATAGCACAGATAAGCCACTGGCCTGTTACAGGCATAGGCTAACCTAAAGATAGACTTTATGTTTGAAGCGGAGGGCATCCGATGGAAGTCATCTTCAAAGGCCCCAGAGATCGCTCGGCCGTGGCCCTCACCATCGACGACTTCCCTAGTTCCGGCGCCGATCAGCCCGGATTAGGAACGATGGCCCTACTCGATCTCATGCGCGAACTGGCCATACCCTCGACCTTGTTTGCGATCGGCGAACGGGTACTCGAGCACCCAGGCATGGCCGCCCGAGCCATCGAAGAGGGCCACGAGTTGGGCAACCACATGAAGCGTGATGAATGGTCATTCCCGCTCGGACGGGATGCATTCCTGAAACAACTGGATGACACCGCCGCCGAGATCAGGAGCGAGCTAACCGTTGCTGGACAGACAGCGCCGCTGCGCTGGTTTCGCCCAAGTGGTGGCTGGTACCACCCGTCGATGGTGAAGTGGTCCCAATCCCGTGGCTACCGGATGGTTCTGGGTTCACTCTCCGGACGCTGCAGGCAGTGGTGCCAGAGCTGCAGCAGGGGGGATTCACATTCGTGACATTAAGCGAACTTTTGAATCAGGAAGTAGACCTCGCTCTGCACCAAGGCTGAAACAACGCCCAGCCGCAGCAAGTAGATCTGCCTCACCTGCAGCTTCTTCCGGGATCACCTCGGTGAAGCCGAGATCTCCCTGCTCACCTTCCAGGTCCACCAGGGCCTGCTCGGCCAAGGGGAGCACCTGACCCGCCGTTGACCCAATTGAAGCGGTGACACGACTGGCCCGCAGAGTTGGGCGCCGGAAGCGGCATGAGCCAAGAGCCCAGCATTTAAGCAATGCTGTCGAGTTGCTGATGATATCTAGCACTTTGATCACCCACGTGAAGTAGGCAAGCATTCAGGAGATTGGCCTGTTGACAGCAGCCGACTGGCTAAGGAGCTCAACAGAGATTTTTTTTGGAACCCAGGATTGGAGATTGGATCAGATCACGACTGCTTGCTTGCTTAGATTGCTCTGCCAGCCGGCCAATAAGTCTTGCAGGTCTGTTCTAAGCTACCGCAACTGTTTGCTTTTGATATTGACATATTGAAGTCTTAATGCTGAAAAATTGAGAGCATCAATGCCATCGACACGACCTTAAAAAACCTTGTCTGAACT
>CAINZT010000131.1 GCA_903855705.1 uncultured Synechococcus sp. | reverse complement strand
TTGCGGTAGTGAAAAATGCTGATATTCCAGCTGGCTTGAAGGCTGTCCACAAAGGTCATCAAGGCGCCGGGCCGTTCCGGAAATTCGAAGCGATAGAGCAGCTCCTGGCCGAGCACCAGGGCCGAGCCGGCACTGGCCGGCAAGCGGCCGCCCACCATGTGGCGCAGGTGCAGCTTGGCCAGTTCGTTGCCACTGAGATCGAGGCAGCCAAAGCCCGCCTGCTCCAGGCTGGCGATGAGGGCTGCCTTGTCAGCGGGGCCCTGGGTTTGCACCCCCACAAAGATGTGGGCCAGCCGTGGATCGGCCAGCCGGTAGCTGAATTCGGTGAGGCTGCGTTGGCCCAGCAGGCTGCAGAAGCGCCGCAGGCTGCCCGGCTGCTCGGGAATCTCCACCGCCAGCATCGATTCGCGCTGTTCGCCCAGCTCGGCCCGCTCGGCCACAAACCGCAGCCGATCGAAATTCATGTTGGCGCCGCAGGCCACCGCCACCAGGGTCTGGTCCCGCAGGCCGCGCCGTTCGATGTCGGCCTTCATGCCGGCTACGGCCAGGGCGCCGGCGGGCTCCAGGATCGAGCGGGTGTCTTCGAACACGTCCTTGATTGCGGCGCAGATGGCGTCCGTGTCCACCGTGACCATGGCATCGACATGGCGCTGGGCCAGGGCAAAGGTTTGCTCGCCCACCTCCTTCACGGCCACGCCATCGGCGAACAGGCCCACGGCCTCGAGCCGCACTCGCTGGCCGGCGGCCAGGGAGCGGGTCATGGCATCGGCATCGCTGGGCTCCACCCCGACGATGCGCACCTGGGGCCAGAGACTTTTGACATAGGTGGCGATGCCAGCGATCAGGCCGCCGCCCCCCACCGCCACATAGATCACATCCGGCGGATCCGAACACTGGCGCAGGATCTCCAGGCCGATCGTGCCCTGGCCGGCGATCACATCGGGATCATCAAAGGGATGGATGAAGCTGAGGCCGCGCTCCTGCTCCAGGCGCCGGGCTTCGCCATAGGCGGCGTCGTAGGTGTCGCCATGGAGAACCACCTCGGCGCCCCGGGAGGCCACTGCCCGCACCTTCATCTCCGGCGTGGTGACCGGCATCACGATCACCGCCTTGCAACCCAGCCGCTGGGCAGCCAGGGCCACCCCTTGGGCGTGGTTGCCGGCGCTGGCCGCGATCACGCCCCGCTCGAGCTCCGAAGCGGTGAGGCCCGCCATCTTGTTGTAGGCGCCACGCAGCTTGAAGCTGAACACCGGCTGGAGGTCTTCACGCTTCAGCAAGACCCGGTTGCCCAGCCGCCGCGACAGGTTCGGGGCAGGATCGAGGGGCGATTCGATCGCCACGTCGTAGACCCGGGCCCGCAGGATCCGCTGCAGCATGTCGCCACAGGGTTCCACCGGCCGGGGGTCCGTGCCCGAGGCCTGGACTGCGGCATTGGCGCTGGAGCCAAGGGGACGGTGCTGGGGAAGGCTGCTCATCGGCCCAGTCTGGCAACCGCCCAGGCGCCTGCTAATGCCTAGTGCCGGCGGCGACCCGATGGACGTTCAGCCGGGCTGAAACCGTGACTGTTAACGCCGCTTCATCAGCCGGGCGGCGTAGATTGAACCCCAATGAAGGCATGGGGCATGCATCTCAGCGAGCTGAATCATCCGAATCAGCTGCATGGCCTCAGCACTGCCGAGCTTGAAGCGATTGCCCGCCAGATTCGCGAGCGCCACTTGCAGGTGGTGTCCACCAGTGGTGGCCATCTGGGCCCTGGCCTCGGCGTGGTCGAACTGACCCTGGCCCTGTATCAAACCCTCGACCTCGACCACGATCGGGTGGTCTGGGACGTGGGTCACCAGGCCTATCCCCACAAGCTGATAACGGGCCGCTACAACAGCTTTGACAGCCTGCGCCAGAAGGACGGCGTGGCGGGTTATCTCAAACGCAGCGAGAGTGTTTTCGACCACTTCGGCGCCGGCCACGCCTCCACCAGCATCTCGGCGGCCCTGGGCATGGCCCTGGCCCGGGACCAACTCGGTCAAACCTTCAAGGCGGTGGCGGTGATCGGCGATGGCGCCCTCACCGGCGGCATGGCGCTTGAGGCCATCAACCACGCCGGCCACCTGCCCAAGACCCGGCTGATGGTGGTGCTGAACGACAACGACATGTCGATCTCACCGCCGGTGGGCGCCCTCTCCACTTATTTGAACCGCATGCGGCTCAGTCCGCCGGTGCAGTTCCTCTCTGGCAGCGCTGAAGAGGCGGTGAAGCATCTCCCCTTCCTGCACGGCGAACTTCCCGTCGAACTGGAGCGCCTCAAGGACAGCATGCGCCGCCTGGCCGTGCCCAAGGTGGGCGCGGTGTTTGAGGAGTTGGGCTTCACCTACATCGGCCCGATCGATGGCCACAACATCGGCGAGATGGTGCGCACCTTCCAGGCCGCCCACCGCTGTGAAGGGCCGGTGTTGGTGCACGTGGCCACCACCAAGGGCAAGGGCTAT
>CAINZT010000130.1 GCA_903855705.1 uncultured Synechococcus sp. | reverse complement strand
GGTGATCGAGGCCCCGCCCTCCAACCTCAAGATCACCACCCCCTTTGACCTCACCATCGCCGAGGCGGTGCTGGCGGCCCGGCACTGGGGTTAACCCAGGATCTGGAGCAGCCCCCGCTGGCCATCGAGCCGGGCCCGCACTCCAAGGGGCAGGGCGGCGTTACCTGGTTCATGGCCGACGGGAAGCCCAGCCACCACCGGAATGCCGAGGTCTGCGGTGCGATCGCGCAGCACCTGCTCGGCTGTGAACCGCCGGGCCGGTTCGGGGCTGCCTTCCCCAGGCTCCGCATCGGGGTCGTCGCAGCCCGTGAAGCGGCCCAAGCCGATGCCGGCCAGCTGCTGCAAGGCACCACAGAGGCGCCAGTGGGTGAGCAGGCGATCGAGGCGATAGGGCGCTTCGCCCACGTCTTCGAGGATCAGAATTGCCCCCTGCAAATCGGGCAGATGGCCGGTGCCGAGCAGGTGGGTGGCCACCGTGAGGTTGCCGGCCAACAGGGGACCTGTGGCGCTGCCGCCGCGCCAGACAACCCCTTCCAGATCGGCCAGGGGATTGCCAAAGAGCAGGTCGCGCAGCCGCTGGCGGCTCCACTCCGGCTCACTCGCCAGGCTGGTGACCAGGGGGCCATGGATGGCGCCGCCCAGGCCCCGGGCCGCCTGGGACCAGAGCAGGGAGGTGACATCGGAGAAGCCCAGCAGCCAGCTGGTGGGCAGCTCCAAAGGCTGCTCCAGCAGCCGGGCCGCCCCCCAGCCGCCCCGAATGCAGGCCAGCAAGGCAGCCGGCTCGCCCCCGCTGAGCGGCCGATCAGGGCGGGCTTCAGCAGGAGAGCGGCCCAGCAGATCGCCACGCCGTTCGAGATCCGCTCCGGCCAGATAGCCCCAGCGCCGCAGGGGTGCCGGATGGGCATCCACCTCCAGGCCCCAGCCCTCCAGCACGGCGATGCCCTTCTGCAGGCGCTCTAAGTCGTCGAGGGCGGAGCTGGCCGCCACTAGCCGCACCCGATCTCCGGGGCCCAGGGGAGCCGGTTGGCGCGGGCCGGCGGCGATGGTGGCCCCAGGCGAGGCACCCGTCATGGCCAGCGCCCCACCACCAACGCCAGCAGCAGCAGGGCCCCTAGCCAGACCTGATGGCTGAAGTGGCGGCCGTAGGCCGACCGGGGCAAATGGGGCCTGCGCAGCTGCCAGGCCTCGCGAAGCATCCCGGCCGCCGCCAGGGCCCAAGCGGGCCAGAACCAGGGCGACACCCCCGCCAGGCGGGCCGCCAGGGCCAGGGCCAGGGCCGCGAGGACATAACAGAGACCAATCGTGGCTGGAGCAGCAGCCCCCAGGGTCAGGGCACTGCTGCGGATGCCCAGGGCCCGGTCATCCGGCCGGTCGGCCATGGCGTAGGCGGTGTCAAAGCCGAAACACCAGAGCAGGGTGGCCAGCCAGGCCAGGGCCAGGGGCCAGCCGCCCGCCAGGTTGGCCTGGGCGGCAGCCCAGGGGATCAGCACGGCAAAGCCCCAGCAGAGGGACAGCACCAGCTGGGGCAGGGCAAACCAGCGCTTGGCCGAGGGATAGAGCAATACCGGTGGCAACGCGGAGATGGCCAGCAGCAGGCACAGGCCCCGGCTGGCGGCCGGCAGGGCTAGCACCACCCCAAGGGCCAGGACCAGGCAGAGCAGCAGCAAGCCAAATGCCGTCTTCACGCCGATGCGGCCGCTGGCCAGGGGCCTGTCGCGGGTGCGCTCCACCAGGGGGTCGATGCGCCGGTCCCAGAGGTCGTTGGCGACGCAGCCGGCGCCGCTGACCGCCAGGCCACCCAGCCCAATCAGGGCCACGAGCAGCGGATCTGGGGGACTGGTTGGCAGCAGCCAGAGGCTCCAACCGGCGGGGATCAGCAAAATCAATCGGCCGCTGGGCTTGTCCCAGCGCAACAGGGCCAAGGCGGCCGACATGAACCGGAGCGATCCAACTGGCTCCACCCCAGGTCCCCCCTGAAATCCTGGGGCGAACCCTAGGTCTGGGCGCCCCGTTCGGCGTCCCTGACGGCCCGCCCCCCTGGCCCGACCCCCGGTGGCAAAGTGGCGCCGAAACCGACCCGGCTGGACGCGTGACCGTCTCCCCCTCCAGCCCTGCCCCAGGGACCGCCCTGCGCCGGGTCGCCGCCATCGACATCGGCACCAACTCGATTCACCTGCTGATTGCGGCGGTGGATCCGCTGTTGCACAGCTTCAGCGTCGTGCTGGCCGAAAAAAGCGCCACCCGCCTGGGCGAACGGGATCCGGACACGGGTCACCTCAGCGCCGCCTCGGTGGAGCGCGCCTTCTTGACCCTGCGCCACTGCCGCGACCTGGCCCACAGCCATGGGGTGGAGCAGATCGTTACCGCCGCCACCAGCGCCGTGCGCGAGGCCCCCAACGGCCGCGAGTTCCTGGCAACTCTGCAGGAGCAGCTGGGCCTGGAGGTGGATCTGGTCAGCGGCCCGGAGGAGGCGCGCCTGATCTACCTGGGCGTGCTCTCGGGCATGAGCTTTGGCGATGCGCCCCATTTCATCCTCGACATCGGCGGTGGGTCCACCGAACTGGTGCTCGCCGATGGCCGGGACGCCCGGGCCCTGACCAGCACCCGCATCGGCGCCGTGCGGCTGCTGCGCGAGTTCATCCAGGAAGAGCCCTTACCTCCGAGCCGGCGCCAGTTCCTGGAGGCCTACATCCAGGGGGCCCTCGATCCCGCCGTCGCCCAGGTGCGCCAGGCCCTGCGCCCCGGCGAGAGCCCCGTGCTGGTGGGCACCAGCGGCACGGCCATGGCCCTGGCCGCCCTGGCGGCCGCCGAAGACGCCAAGCCGCCCCTCAAACTCCAGGGCTACCGACTCAGCCGCGCCCGCATCGACCAGCTCATCGATCGGCTCGTGGCGATGACGCCGGAGCAGCGCCGCGCCCTCACGGCCATCAACGACCGCCGGGCTGAAATCATCGTGCCCGGGGCCCTGATCCTGCAGACCGCCATGACGATGCTGCAGGCCAAGGAGCTGGTGGTCTGCGACCGGGCCCTGCGCGAAGGCCTGATCGTGGACTGGATGCTGCGCAACCAGCTGCTCGATGACCGCTTCGCCTTCCAGAGCACGATCCGGGAGCGCACGGTGCGCCACCTGGCCCGCAACTACGCCGTGGACCAACCCCAGGCCGAACGGGTCGCCGCCCATGCCCTGAGCCTCTATGACCAGACCCGAGGCCTGCTGCACCACGATCCGGGCCCGGGCCGCCTGCTGCTCTGGGCCGCGGCCCAGCTGCATGGCTGTGGCAAACACATCAACATCGCCGCTTATCACAAACACACCTGGTATCTGATCCGCCACGGCGAGCTACTCGGTTATTCCGAAATCGAACATTTGATGGTGGCGGCCATTGCCCGCTATCACCGCCGCGGCCTGCCGAAGAAACGCCATGAGTCCTGGCAGTTGATCGAGGGTCGGGAGGAGCGGCGCACGGTGTCGGAAATGGCCCTGCTGCTGCGCCTGGCGGCGGCCTTAGACCGGCGCCCCCAGGCCCTGATCGGCAGTCTCAAGGTGAAGGCGGTGGGGCCAAAGGCCGCCGCCACGGGGGTGCGTGTCCTCCTGCGGCCCCAAGCCGCCGAGGCGGGTCAGCCTGAGCCCGATCTCAGCCTGGAATGCTGGAGCCTGCGCTCCTGCGCCGATGCGGTGGCCGAAGCCAGCGGTTTAGCCCTGGTGGTGGAAGGACCGGAAGGAACGCCGCCTACCTGACGGCCTGCTCTCGCCATCGCGCCACAGGCGGCCGATTGGTTGGTGAACTGGATGGATTAGGGCCCCAATCGAATAGGGAGTCCACCGAACCCAAAGAGCGCTCTTTCAACCACTTTTAGGCTTTAAAAGCGAATCTATTTAATAAACTCAAATGGGCGATACTGGATTCGAACCAGTGACCCCTTCCGTGTGAAGGAAGTGCGCTACCGCTGTGCTAATCGCCCTTTGCCGCGCCACTGGCGCTTGAGGGAGCATAGGCCACGGCCGGTGGCCAGCACCCCGTTCCGGGCCCGATCCAGCGTTTGAGCCGGCCCTAACAACTGGGGGCACGGCGCTCAGGCACGATGGCTTGTCGATACGGCCCTTCCCGGCCGTCAGCTGGCCGCCCTGATCGGCGCTTGCTTCCCCATCTGGAGCCTGGCTCCTGCCCCTGGTTCTTTTATCGCTGCCATGGTCACCCCCGCCACTGCGGCTGAGCGCCCCAGCCCAAGTGCTGGCCCTGTCCCAGGGGCGGAAACCCAAACCGATGTCTTGATCGTCGGCGGCGGGGTGTGCGGCACGGCCCTGCTGTTTGAACTGGCCCGCTACACCGACCTGGGCCACCTCACCCTGGTGGAGCGCTACGACCAGCTGGCCCAGGTGAACTCCAAGGCCAGCAGCAACAGCCAGACCATCCATTGCGGCGACATCGAGACCAACTACACGCTTGAGAAAGCCCTCAAGGTGAAGCGCACGGCCGAGATGATCGAGCGCTACGCCGCCCTACTCAGCGAGCCAGAGCGCAACCGCTGCGTCTTCCGCACCCCCAAGATGGTGCTGGCCGTGGGCGAGCCGGAGTGCAGCGCCCTGCGCCAGCGCTTTGAACTGTTTTCGCCCCATTTCCCGGCGATGGAGCTGCTGGAGAAAGCAGAGATCGCCGAGTGGGAACCCCATGTCGCCCGGCTGGATGGGGAGCGGGCCGATAGCCCCCTGCGCCCGGAACCGCTGGTGGCCATCGGCATCCGCCGCGCCGCCACCGCTGTTGATTACGAGGCCCTGAGCCAAAGCTTCGCGGCCCAGGCCCTCGCCGCCGTGGCCGGATCGCCGCGCCAGGTGGACCTGCAGCTCGGCAGCCGCGTTGAGGCGATTACCCCCGAAACCGCCGCCGATGGCACCACCACCTTCCTGGTGGAGGTGCGCCCCCATCATCCTGGGGCCCGGAGCCAGCCCGGCGATCCGAACGCCCAGGCAGCGGCCGCCCCCCACCGGATCCGCGCCCGCCATGTGGTGGTCAGCGCCGGCGCCCACAGCCTTTTGATGGCCCAAAACCTCGGCTTTGGCCTGGAGTATTCCTGCCTGCCAGTGGCTGGCAGTTTCTACTTCACCCCCGACCTTCTGCGCGGCAAGGTGTATACCGTGCAGAACGACAAGTTGCCCTTCGCAGCCATCCATGGCGACCCCGATGTGCGTTCGCCCGGCCAAACCCGCTTTGGCCCAACCGCCTTGCTGCTACCCATGCTGGAGCGCTATCGGCCAGCCTCTTTCTTTGAATTTCTGAAAGTCTTGCGGCTGGATCTTTCGGTGTTGCTGGTGTTCTGGCAGCTGTTTCGCATTGCCGATATCCGCAACTACATCCTCAAGAATTTGTTGTTTGAGGTGCCCTGGCTGCGGCGCCGCCTGTTCCTCGACGATGCCCGCAAAATTGTGCCCGGCCTGCAGCTTGCCGACCTGCGCTTCGCCGAGGGCTTTGGGGGCGTGCGGCCCCAGTTGATTCACAAGGGCGAGCAACGGCTGATGCTGGGCGAAGCCCGCATTGCCGCCATGCCCGGCCTGGCCTTCAATGTGACCCCCTCACCGGGGGGCACCTGCTGCCTGGGCAATGCCGTGACCGACCTCGAAGCGATCGTGGAGCGGCTCGGATGCGGTTTTGATCGCCAGCGGCTGGAGCAGGAGCTCTACGGCGCCACCAGCCCTAGCCCCTAGGGCCTGACTGATAGCTCTTCAAGCCGCCAGCCCATGGCGCCTGGGCTCACTCGGCGCCGCCGCGGAACAGGTGGTTGTGGCTGGCGGAATAAAGCTTGGAGCGGGCGTTGCCCGGGGCCTTCAGGGCCGGACTGACCACATACAGGGTGGTGCGGATCAGGTTGCGCTCGCGGCTCACCCGGGCCATGTCGCTGAGGGGCACCACCGTGAGCCATTGGTCGGGCCAGCTGACCCGGTAGCCAATGGCCACGGGGGTATCGGCGGGATAGTGGAGCAGCAGCTGGGCCTGCACCTCCTCCACATGGCGGGCGCTCAAATACAGGCACAGGGACGCCCGCAGGGCCGCCAGCCGCTCGATCGATTCCCGTTCGGGCGTGCCGGTGCGGCCTGAGGCGCGGCTGAGCACGATCGTCTGCACCAGATCTGGGATCGTCAGTTCGGCCTGCAGGGCCGCAGCCGTGGCCTGGTAGGCACTGAGACCGGGCACCACCTCCACCGGGATCTCCGCATCCGCCAGGCAGCAGAGCTGCTCAGCCAGGGCGCCATAGAGGCAGGGATCACCGTCATGGAGGCGCACCACCCGCCGGCCGGAGCGGGCCCGATCGAGCACCACCTCCATCACCTGCTCGAGGGTGAGGGTGCTGGTGCGAATCGATTCGCAGCCCGCCGGGGCCAGGGCGGCGATCTGGGGCGAGACCAGCGAATCGGTCCAGACCAGCACCTCAGCCCGCTCGATCGCCCGGGCGGCCCGCAGGGTCAACAGGTCGGGAGCGCCAGGACCTGCCCCCACAATCCAGACCTGGCCAGGTCCAGGCCCCGGGGCCCCAACGACAGCCCCGGCCTCATCTGGATTTAGGGCATCAGGGCTGGCAACGGTCATCAGGTCAGGGCTGCGGGGAAACGGTGGTCTAGGGAGGGAGCACAGGTCCCCGGAGCGGTCAGGGGACGTGATGGCAATGAGCCAGCAACGGACGTCTCGGGAGTGGGGGGAGGCGGGGCCTCCTTAGGAACGGCTCTCAGAGCTGGGCCGGCCGAGGCCGGCCGGATCGGGCAGGGCCCGATGACGTCCATAGAGCCACCACAGGCCGAAGGCACCCAGGGCCATCAGGGCCAGGCTCATCAGCTGGGCCATGCGCAGACCGCCGGTGCAGAAGGGTGGCGTGCCGATCAGGCACAGGGGATCAATGCGCAACCCTTCGATCCACAACCGGCCACTGCTGTAGGTGAGCAGGTAAGTGCAGCTCAGGGCTCCAGCCGGCAGGGCGATGCGGCCCTGAAGGCCGAGTCGAAACAGGACCAGCAGCAGGGCCACCACCCCTAAGTCCCAGAGGGATTCGTAGAGGAAGGTGGGGTGGAAATACTGGTCGTTGGGGAAGCCGGCGGCCGTGGCGATCCAGCCGGGGATCTTCAGCTTCCAGGGCAAGTCGGTGGGCAGGCCAAAGGCCTCGGAATTAAAGAAATTGCCCCAGCGCCCGATCGCCTGGCCAAGGGCTACCGAAGGCAGCAAGACATCGAGCAGGTTCCAGAAGGCGAGCTTGCGCCAGCGGCAATAGAAGAGCACCGCCAGGGTGCCGCCGATCAGGGCGCCATGGATGGCAATGCCGCCGCGCCAGACGGCAATCGCCTCCAACCAATTGAACTGGTATTGGCGCCACTCAAACAGCACGTAGTAGAAACGGGCTCCCACCACCGCCGAGAGCACCAGGATCGGCAGCAGGTCGGCAATCAGGGCCGGATCAATGCCGCGGCGCTTGCCAAGCTGGCTGGAGAGCACCAGCCCCAGCAACACGGCCAGGGCAATCAGCAGGCCATACCAACGTAGGGAAAAGGGCCCCAGCTGAAACAGCAGAGGCCCGGGGGATGTGAACACGGCCAGGGCCAGGGCTGGGGGCATCAAACGCCTTCGAAGGCCTGCACTTTTTCGATCTGACGCTTTTTGAGCACCAGCATGATCTGGGCCAGGGCAACGGCAGCAAAGAAGGCCAGCAGCCCATAGATGCGCACGGGGTTCTGGAGCACCACCTCGGCATCGATCTGGCCGAACCCACCCACATTGGGATCGTTGGTCAGGGGAGCACCGGCAGCCACGGCCTCACCAACGGCCACTTTTACCGTGGGGCCAGCGGGGATCGTGTCGTTGACGCTGCTGCCATCGGCGGCGGTGATGGCCACCACGGTGGCACCGTTGTCACCCGGGGTGATCGAGGCCACCGTGCCGGCCACGGAGGCGTTGAAGACGCCGTTGTTGCTCTTCTCACCGGTGGGATACACCTGGCCGCGGCCCCGGTTGCCGCCCACATGCAGCTGGTACTTGCCGAAGTGGATAGCGCTGTCGCTGGCGGGATCCGGGGAGAGGATCGGGAAGACGATCTCCTGGTGCTGGTCGCCGGGGATCGGACCCACAAGCAGGATGTTGGGTTGGTCGTCACTCCACTGGGTGACGTACACGCCGGCGGTTTCTTCCTTCAGCTCATCGCTGAGGCGATCGGCGGGGGCCAGTTTGAAGCCATCGGGCAGCATCACCACGGCGCCCACATTGAGGCCGGCAGCGCTGCCGTCGCCAGCGACCTGCTGGATCGCGGTGTCATAGGGAATCTTGACCACCGCCTTGAAGACGGAATCGGGGAAAACCGCCTGGGGCACTTCCACCTTGGTGGTTTTCTTGGCCAGGTGGCAGTTGGCGCAGACCAGCTTGCCGGTGGCTTCCCGGGGGCTGTCGTAGTTCTGCTGGGCCCAGAAGGGATAGGCCCAGCTGGCCTGGGGGGCGAAGAGCAGGGCGCTGATGGCCAGGGCGGAGCTCAGCAGCAGGGTGGTTAGGCGACGCATGGGGCTGGTGGCGGGGGGAGGGATGACAGGGGTAAAACTCAGGCCCACCAGGGCTTGTCGCCGGTGCGGAAATCGGTTTCGCTCCACTGGCTGAGGAACACGTTGTCGCTTTCGACGCTCACGTGGGCCAGGGCCAGGGAGAGGGGGGCGGGACCGCGCACCACCTTGCCGGTGGCGTCGTACTGGCTGCCGTGGCAGGGGCACATGAACTTGTTGGCGCCACTGTTCCAAGGCACCACGCAGCCCAGGTGGGTGCAGATGGCGTTGATGCCGTAGCTGCCGATCGCGTCTTCGCCCTCAACGATCAGATAGGTGGGATCGCCCTTGAGGCCCTGGACCAGGCTGCGGTCCCCTTCCTTATGGGTGCTGAGCCAGCCCGTGGCCGTGACAATGTTGCCGAGTTCGTCCTTAGCGGTGGTGCCGCCGCCGCCGCCGGCCGCCCGGGGGGGAATGAAGTAGCTGACGACGGGATAGAGGGCCCCCAGGGCCACGCCGGTGACCGACCCAAAGGTCAGCAGATTCATGAACTGCCGACGACCCATTCCGGGAACATCGCTCGCTGGGATCTGGGTCATACGGGGTGGCGTTCCTGGATGCCGAAGCAACGTGGCGACCATTATGAACCTTGCCCCCGCCCGGACGCTTGCTACCGCCTGGGTTCTGGCCCGACGCTGCAACATGCTGTTGCGAGATGGCCTAGCAAAAGGGCTTGCGCCAGCTGATCTGGGGCCGCCCCACCAGGATGGGGCCTGCCCTGGGCAGAGGGTTGGGCGACCAGCCCAGGCCCGGCCCCGATCCCCCCTCCCCAAGCCTTGAGCGCCCCTGTTCCACCGCCAGCCTCCCCACCCCCAGCCGGGCCACCCCCAGCCGGCCCGCCGCCCGGCGGCGAGCCCCTGAGCGCCGAGGAGCTGCTGGCCACCCTGCGCCGCCGCTGGCGGGCGTCCTACGACCTGCAGCTGGTACAGCGCCGCAACCGCCTCTATCTGCAGGTGATGTGGGCCTATCTCGAGCAGCAGTCCTTTCCGCTTGACGCTGAGGCCTACGGCGCCAAGCTGGCCGATCTGGTGGCCAGCCTCAATGGCCTGGGGGTGGCGGCCCAGGTGCGCGACTGGCTCAACTCCACCACGGATCGGCCCCGCCTGGGCAAAGCCATGAGCCTGGCCCTGGACTTGCCCCCCGGCCGAGCCAGTGAATTTCTGCTCTGAGGCTGGGGCGGATCCAGCAGGGACCTAGATCAGCGAACTTGCGGCTCAAAGGCCAAGCCTGGAGGGCCTTGGCCAGCAGGAACGACCCGTTGCCGCAGCCGCGCCTGAGTTATCCCGCCGAGGTCCGCAGCCCCGTCACCAGGGAGGCCAGGCCCACCCCCACCAGATACAGGGCCGTGATCGCGCCGGTGAGCAGCAGCATGGTCACCGGATCGGTGGAGGGGGTAAGCACGGCGCCGGCCAGGGCAGCGACTAGCACCACCCAGCGCCAGGCCGCAAGCATCGCCCGGGCCCGAACCAAGCCCAGGGCCGCCAGCAGCAGCTGCAGCACGGGCAACTGGAAGGCCAGGGCCGTGGCCACCATCAACAACAGCACGAAATCCAAGTAGCGCTCAATCGACCAGAGCGGTTCAACCACATCGGCGCCGTAATTCACAAGGAAATTGAGGGCGGCGGGCACCAGGGCCCACCAGGCAAAGGCCAGGCCGGCCAAAAACAGCAGGGCCGAGCCGGCCACGGCCGGCGCCACCAGACGGCGTTCGCCGCGACTGAGGCCTGGCAGCACAAAGGACAGGCCCTCATAGAAGACGTAGGGCAGGGCCAGGCTCAGGCCGGCATAGCCCGCCACCTTGAAGGACACGAACAGGAATTCGCCTGGCGCCAACTGCAGAAAATGGATCCCCTGGGCGGGCAGCTCCAGCAGACGCACGAGGGGCCTTACGAACAGCAGGCAGGCGGCGGCGGCCGCCACCACCGCCAACAGGCTGCGCAAGACGCGACGCCGCAATTCCTCCAGGTGATCCACCAGGCTCATCTCCACCTCGGCGGGGAACTCGTCCTGGGCCCGCAAAATGGCCTGGTCAGCAGGGGCGTCATCCCCCCCTGCGGTGTCCCCCCAAGCACTGTCCACCTCGGCACTGTCCATCACAGAACTGTTCATCACAGCACTGTTCATCACAGAACTGTCCATCACAGAACTGTCCATCACGGCACTGTCCATCACGGCACTGTCCACCAGAGCAGTGCCCTCGGGGCGATCGAGGCCAGTCCCAGGCCGGCCCACCCGGATCGGGGCGGGCGGGTCCGTCGGCTGGCCGGCGGGGGGCTGGGGGGGGATGTCGCTCATGGCTTTGGTGCTGGGCCGAGGCTAGGCAGCTGCCCAGC
>CAINZT010000129.1 GCA_903855705.1 uncultured Synechococcus sp. | reverse complement strand
GGCTCCAGGTTCACTTCGGTGCTCCTGGCGGGGCTGGCCTGCATGGTTGGCCCGGGGGGCCTGATCGCTTTGGCGCCCCTAGGGGCCCGCGCCCAGGCGGTTGCCCCCGGGCTGGCGACCCAGGCGCCCCAGGCTGGCGCGCCGTTCAGCATTGCTGATGGTGACCAAAACGGCCGCCAGGTGAGCCCCGTGCGCTGGACCAGCGGGGTTGGCGTCTGGTCCTTGCAGCCGGAGGCGATTCGCCGCTTTGTCGAGACGGGGGTCGTGAGCGACCGCTCCTTGGCCAGCGCCATCGACCGCTCCGGCTGGAGCCCCGAGGACCTGCGCCTGGGCCTGGCCAAGCCCTACAGCGTCGATTTGGTGGCCCTGGCCCGTTTTCTCTATGGCAGCGATGGCCTGGCCTTCCTGCGCACCCAGACGCGCGGCTACGGGCCAACTAGCACCCAGTCCACTAGTACCCAGTTCACAGGTACCCAGTCCCCAAGCGCCAAGTCCACCTATGCGGTGGAAGCCTTGCGCTCTGCGATCATCGCTGCCGCCGCGGGCGGCCAGATCTCGGCCCTGGCGATCATGGCCCACCTGCCCACCGACTTCAGCACTGGCCAGGGCTGCGGCCGCCTGAGCGTCTGCGCTCCCAGCAAGTGTGTGGGCGAGGCCCAGTGCACCTCGCTGCTGTCCTGGTATGTGTTCCTGCCCGCCTGCCTCCAGGCCAACCAGGCCCGCCAGGTCGCTCCCGCCGGGGTTAGCCCCCTGGGCAGGCCACCAAAGTCCTAACAACGCCTAGCCCGAGGGCGATTCGATGCCCTAATCCCTGGGCCGGCGCTGGGCGATCAGCAGCTCATGTTGCAGGCGCTGGGGCAGCCGCTGGCCGAGGAGGCCCCGCAGGAGGCTGGCCAGGCCATCGATGTCGGCGGGGGCCAGGCTTGGTTGCAGCTGTTGGCGATAGGCGGCCTGGGGGCCAAACCAGCGGGCCAGCAGGGCTTCGCCGATCTCCAGCTCCAGGGGCTCCGGCCAGCGCTGCCACGTCACCGTCCAGCCGCACGCCCGTAGGGCCCGATCCAGGGCCTGGAGGTCCGGGCCGCCGGCCAGGGCGCTGAAGGCGTCCCCTTCGCAAGCGGCGGCGGCCCTTACCAGGCTGGTTTGTTCGGCACTGAAGCTCCTTCCGCCCGCCAGCAACGCCCCGGCCGGACCCAGGGCCGGACTGGAGAACAGCAGCCGCAACTGGCAGCGGCTGGCCGCCAGGCGATCGAGGTCGGCCACGGCCTCCTCCAGGGCCGCACCCACCAGCGGGCGGAAGGGATGGCGGCCGGCGATCCACTCGAATTGCTGCCCTGGCCCAAGCTGGCGGGCCAGGGCCTGGAGGCCAGCGGGATCCACGTCCTGGTCCGCCCCAGCCGCCGGGTCCGACGTCGGCATCTGGTCGTTTTTCTGGCTGGGCTTTTGGCTGGGCTTCTGGCCGTGATCCCGCTCCTGGTTTAGGGGCTGGGCCTGGGCCTGCGGCTCCAGGGGAGCCACCAGCTGGGGCTGGCTGAGGCTGTCGAGCACCTGGAGCTGGGCCTGCAGCCGCTGGGGGTCGCTGCCCTGGGCCAGCTGGATCACCACGCCCCCTTCGGGGGTGGCGGCGAGGGGATCGAGGGCCCAGAGCAGGGAACGGGCTTCGAGGATCAACACCCGGTCCTGGCGCCGCGGCGCCGTGTCCTGCCAGAGGCGCTGGCGCAGCCGATCGAGCCGTTGGCCCTCGCTACCGAGTTGCCGTTGCAGCCAGCGGGCCAGCACCGGATCCTCGGGGCCACCGCTGAGCAAGGTGCCCTGCTCGGCCTCCTGTTCGGCGGCGGCGGCCAGTTGGGCGGCGCGCCGTTGCTGCATGCGGGCGCGCCGCTCCCCTTCCCAGCCCAACTGGCCCGGCTGCCAGAACAGCTCCCCCTGCAGGGCGCTGGGCAGGTATTGCTGGGCCACCCAGTGTTCGGCGTAGGCATGGGGATAGCGGTAGCCCACGCCATCGCCAAAGGCCTGGCCGTCCCGGTTGGCATCGCGCAGGTGGGAGGGAACGTCCTGCTTGTTGCTGGCCTTGACCGTTTTCAGGGCATCAAAGAACCCAAGCAGGCTGTTGCTCTTTTCGGTGCTGGCCAGATACAGGGCCGCCTGGGCCAGGGGGTAGAGCCCCTCGGGCAACCCCACCCGCTCGAAGGCCGCGGCGCAGGCTTCCACCACCACCATCGCCTGGGGATCGGCTAGGCCGATGTCCTCGCCGGCGGAGATCAGCATGCGCCGGAAGATGAAGCGGGGGTTTTCGCCCGCCTCCACCATGCGCGCCAGCCAGAACAGGGCGGCATCGGCATCGGAGCCCCGCAGCGACTTAATAAAGGCGCTGATCGTGTCGAAGTGGGCATCGCCCTGCTTGTCGTAGAGCACGGCCCGCTGCTGGATCGATTCCTCGGCGATGGCCAGATCGATGCGGATTACTCCAGCCGGGGTGGCCCCTGGACCGCTGGGCTCGCCGGTTGAAGAGCTTGGATCCGGGTCGGCATGGGGATCGGGCTTGCTTAGAGGCACGGGCGCGGTGGTTTCCACCGCCAGCTCCAGGGCGTTGAGCAGGCTGCGGGCATCGCCGCCGGCCACATCCACCAGATGGGCCGCCGCCTCGGCCGTGATGTCCACCCGCCTCCGGCCATAGCCCCGCTCCGGGTCGGCCAGGGCCCGGTGCAGCAGGGCCTGGAGATGGGCAGGCTCCAGCGGTTGCATCCGGAACAGCCGCGAGCGACTGACCAGGGCCTTGTTGACCTCGAAATAGGGGTTTTCGGTGGTGGCCCCGATCAGGGTCACGGTGCCGTTTTCGACCCAGGGCAGCAGGGCATCCTGCTGGGCACTGTTGAAGCGATGCACCTCATCGATGAACAGCAGGGTGCGCAGGCTGTGCTGCTCTAGGCGCCGCTTGGCCGCGTCCACCTCGCTGCGCAGGTCCTTCACCCCGGCGAGCACGGCGTTGAGGCTGCTGAAGTGGGCGCGGGTGGTGGCGGCAATGATGCGGGCCAGGGTGGTTTTGCCCACCCCCGGCGGCCCATGCAGGATCAGGTTGCCGACCCGATCGGCCTGGATCGCCCGGCGCAGCAGCCGGCCCGGCCCCAGGATTGCCTCCTGGCCTTGGAACTCCTCCAGGCTGCGGGGCCGCATCCGGTCGGCTAGGGGCGCCAGCTGGGCCAGCTGGGTTTCGCGGTGATGGCTGAACAGGTCGGCCACGGTGCCAGGGGCAGGCCCCCATTGGGATCACAACCTTCCCATTTCATCGCCTGGGCTGCGGCCATTTCGCTGCTTGTCCGGTAACTTGCTGGCAACTTGAATGACTTCCGTGCGTCGATTAAGACCCTTCCTCGCCTTGCTCGGGCTGGTTGCGCTCGGGGGCTGTGGGTCCAAGCCCCCGGCCCGGGAGCCCCTCTCGGTTCAGGTGGAGCGCATCGGCGAGGCTTCCTTCAGTCCTGGCATTGATGTGGTCAGTCGCCTCGACTCCACCTCAAGTGTGGCGATGAGACCGGAGGCCGATGGTCGGGTGGTCAAGATTCTGGCCACCCAGGGGCAGCGGCTCAAAGCCGGCCAAAAGATATTGGTGCTGGACAACGTACAGGAAACGGCCACTCTCAATGCCAGCAAAGCGGAAGCCCTTAAGGACAGACTCAATGCCGAGCGCTATGTCTTTTTGAATAATCAAGGGGCTGTTTCAACAAAGGATCGCGATTACTACATAACTCAGGCCATTAAGAGCCGCGACCAAGTGACAGCCAATCGGGCCACCCTCCATTATAAATTTGTAACTTCGCCGATCGACGGAAAGATCGGTGATTTGGATACCGTAAAGCTGGGCGATTACGTTAAGCAGGGCCAGGCCATTGCAGGGATTGTCGATAACAGTCTGCTATGGACCTTGATGGATGTGCCGGCAACCCAATCCAGCAGTGTCAAGCTGGGCCAGCGAGTTCAACTTGTCTCCCAGAGCAATCCGCCTGTCAAGGGGATCGGCAAGGTGGTATTCATATCACCCTACTTCGGCGTTAGTGGCACTCAAAACTCTCCAAATACT
This sequence comes from uncultured Synechococcus sp., assembly GCA_903855705.1. GTDB lineage: Bacteria > Cyanobacteriota > Cyanobacteriia > PCC-6307 > Cyanobiaceae > BAIKAL-G1. The sequence goes on along the minus strand of CAINZT010000129.1, from coordinate 62,139 downwards.
GTGCTTGTCAAGGCAACCTTCCTGAACCCTACTGGCGCCTTAAAGACCGGCATGTATGTGCGTAATCGCATTATCACGGGCAGCAAGCGCCAGTTGTCGGTGCCAGTGCAAGCGGTGATGATGCAGGCCCAGCAGCCTTTCGTTTATAAGGTGTTCCCCCTGTCAGTGCTGTTGCCGAAGATCAAGGCCTCCACTGAGATGCTGGCGGCCCAGAAGGCGATGTTTGAGTCCCTGCCGCCCACGACCCCGATCGTGGTGCAAACCCTGGTCAGTCTCGGCACCTTGGATCACAACCGCTTCCCCGTGATCTCTGGTCTGGCATCTGGGGATCAGGTGGTGGTCAGCAATACGGCCCTATTGAGATCGTTCATGCCCGTTAAAGTTGCCGCTGCATCCAGCACCGGCACTTCCAACTGAGGACCGATCATGTCGTTGTCTGATCGGTTTATTAAGCGGCCCGTACTGACGACCGTTTGCAGTATTTTAATCGTTTTGATCGGCATCATTGCGATTCCAACTCTCTCGATTGAAAACCTGCCCAATATTGCGCCGCCCCTAGTCACGGTGACTGCCAACTATGGCGGGGCCAACTCCTTGGTGACGGAGCAGGCAGTTACCAACCCCCTGGAGCAACAGATCAACGGCGTGCCTGGGGCCGCCTACATCTCCTCGTTTAGTACTAGCCAGGGCCAAAGCACGATCCAGGTTTACTTCGACGAAGACAGTGACATCAACATTGACCAGGTCAATGTGCAGAACCGGGTGTCCCTCGCCATGCCCCAGTTGCCCCAACAGGTGCAGGCCACGGGCATCTCGGTGATGCAGAGCACGCCTTCAATCCTATTGGCCTATCAGGTCTCGTCCACGAAAGGCCAATTCGACGCGGCCTATCTCAATGGCCTGATCTACGAAAGTCTTTATTACCAATTGGGCCGGGTGCCTGGCGTCGCCAACATCAGCCTGCTCGGTGGCAGCAATCCGGCCTTCTGGCTGTTCGTTGATCCCGCCAAGCTGGCGGCGAACCAGCTCACGGCCGACCAGGTGGTGTCTGCTGTGAAAAACCAGAACTCAGTGGCGATTGGTGGCCTGGTGGGCGGCCCTCCTGCGGGCGGTGATCAGAGGTTTGCCTATCCGATCCTGGTCGAGAACAACGGCAACCTGGTGTCGATTGAAGAGCTTAATCGTCTGATTGTCGGCAAAACGCCCCAGGGCAATCTGTTGCGGCTCCAGGATGTGGGCGAAGCCACCTACGGCTTCAATACCTTCGGCCAGCAGGCCATCAGCATGGAGGGTCACCCCACGATCACCGTGGCGGTGTTCCAAACCCCTGAGAGCAATGCTCTCAAAGTGTCGGAGGCTGTGGTTGAGGTGATTGACTCCTTCAGTAATCAATTGCCTCCCGGAGTTACCGTTGCCGAGATCTACAACATCGGTCAGTTTATTGAATCGGCCGTGGATGGGGTGGTCGATGCCCTGGGCCTGGCGATTGTGCTGGTGTTGCTGATTCTGTTCCTGTTCCTGCAGGATTGGCGCGCCACGATCGTGCCCAGTCTGGCGATTCCGATTTCCTTGGTGGGTACCTTTGCCTTTATCAAGGCCTTTGGCTTCTCGATCAACCAGCTCACCTTGCTGGGCCTGGTGCTGGCAACGGGCTTGGTGGTGGATGACGCCATTGTGGTGATTGAGGCTGTTTCTAAAAACCTGGAGAAGGGCATGAAGCCCCGCCAGGCGGCGATGGAGTGCATGGGCGAATTGATTGGTGCCCTAATCGCCACATCGCTGGTGCTGATGGCGGTGTTTGTGCCGGTGGCCTTCTATCCCGGCGGCATCGGCATCATCTACAAGCAATTTGCGCTCACGATTGCCTTTGCCATTGCTATTTCCACCTTCAACGCTCTCACCTTCTCGCCGATGCTCTCGGCCCTGATTCTTAAAAGCGAACGTCCGCCCCTTCCCAAGGGCTGGGGCTGGGCGATCGGCGGCATCGTGGTGGGTCTCGCCTTCGGCCGTTTCAGTGCCGCCTCTTTCGGCATGGGCGCCTACGTGTTTGGGGTTGTGCTGTTCGGCTTTGCCGGCAGTCGGCTGGCCTGGATTTTTGAGAGCTTCAACCACAACTTTGCCCGTTTGGAGAAGGGCTACGCCAACCTGCTTCTCGTTTTGATTGCCCGCAAGAAATGGATCCTGGCGGGTCTGGCTGGCGGCATTGTGATCACGGCCATGGCCTTTTCTGCCTTGCCCACCGCCTTCATCCCTGAAGAGGATCAGGGCTATGGTCTGGGCATTTTCCAGCTTCAGAATGGGGCCTCCCTCAGCCAGACCCAGAAGACGGGCGAGGAGGTTGCCAAGGTGCTTAATGGCGAGCCCGATATCATTGCGGGTTCAGTTATCAGTGGTTACGGCTTTAACGGCTCTAGCCCGGATCAGGGGGTGTTTTTCTTTGGTCTGAAGCCCCTTGACGAACGCTCCGGTGCTGAGCACAAGACCCCGGCAATCGTGGCCCGCCTCAACGCCAAGCTCGAGAAAATCAGCTCTGGTTTGGCCGTCGCGGCCCAGCCGCCGGCGATCCCCGGCTTCTCGGCCCAGGGCGGTTTCTACTTCCAGTTCAATGACCTCAGCAATGGGGCTTACAGCTTTAACCAGCTCAATGACTTGGCCAAGAAACTGGTGGTTTCCGGCACGGCCAGCGGTGATTTCTCAACGCTTTATACCCAGTTCATCCCCAGCGCACCCGCCTTTGGCCTCAAGATTGATCGCTCGATCATGGGCTCCCTTAATGTGGATTTCCAGCAGGCCATGCAGACGATCGCCATTCTTGCTGGTGGCAACTATTCCGGTCTTACCTACGAGAACGGCCAGGTTCGCAATATATATGTGCAAGCCGAAGCGCAAGGCCGTAGCAAACTCGATGACATCTTGAGCTATTACGTCCGCAGCAACGACGACAAGATGATTCAGGTGTCCCAGTTTGCCAAGGCAGATCTCACCAGTGCGCCGCCGGTTATTAGCCACTACAACCTCTATCGCACAATTCTGGTGCAGGGCGCCGAGGCGATTGGCAAGAGTTCCGGTCAAGCGCTGGACAAGATTCAGGCTATTTTCAAAGCCCAGAGTTTTAATAATATCGGCTATGCCTTCACGGGTCTGGCCTCTTTGCAACTCTCTGCAGGCAACGCCAGTGTGCTGGTATTTGGTCTGGGCATTCTGGTGGTGTATCTAGTGCTCTCGGCCCAATACGAGAGCTATGTCACCCCGGTGATCATCTTGATGACCGTGCCCCTGGCCATGCTGGGCGCCCTAGCCTTCCTGGCCATGCGTTCCATTGATCTCAACATCTACGCCCAGGTGGGCCTGGTTACCTTGATTGGCCTCGCTGCTAAAAACGGCATCCTGATTGTGGAGGTGGCTGAGCAACATGTGGAAGCCGGCATGACGGCCGTGGAAGCCGCTATTGCCGCGGCTGAATCGCGGATGCGTCCGATCCTGATGACAGCCATTGCCTCGTTGGCGGGCTTCCTGCCCCTGGTGGTGGCCACCACGGCCGGGGCAAACAGCCAGCAATCCCTTGGCACGGTGATCTTTGGTGGCTTGCTGGTGGCCACGGTCCTGTCCCTGGGGGTGGTTCCTCCTTTCTATGTGGCGATCAAGCACCTGGAGGCCCGTTCCGCCAAGCCCGTCATCGAGGCCTGAACTGGCGTTTGGCGAGCTCGCCCCTCCGGGGCTAGTTGGGTTTGATGGGATCTCAATTCTTAGGGATCACAAATCCTTCGGATCACAAAAAAGCCCTGATCAGTGACAAGCTGATCAGGGCTTTTCTAATGGGATCGGTTGATCCCTGCCCAGATCAGGTGATCACGGTTGGTTGAGCCATGCCAGTGCGGGTTTTGATTTCGGCCAGCTGGTCGGCGGCGCTGATCAAATCGGCAAGGGCAAGCTGGGGATCCTGGTTAAGGTTGCCGCCAGTAGCCACATAGCTCTCCAGATAAAGGCGCAGGGTGGCACCCTGGGTGCCCGTGCCCGAAAGCCTGAACACCACCCGGCTGCCATCATTGAGGAGCAGGCGCAGGCCCTGGCCACTGGTCAGGGAGTCGTCAACGGGATCGCGATAGCTGAAATCATCGGCAACCTCAATCGTGCGGCCGGCAAAGCCGGCACCGATGAGGCCAGGACCCATGGCCCGCAGGCGGTCGTAGAGGCCATGGGCTGCACCACTGTCGATGGCTTCGTAGTCGTGGCGGGAGTAGTAGTGGCGGCCGAAGCGCTGCCAGTGGTCCGCCATGATCTCGGCGACAGAACAGCCGCGGCGGGCCAGGATCTGAAGCCAGAAGAGCACGGCCCAGAGGCCATCTTTTTCGCGGATGTGGTTGCTGCCCGTGCCAAAACTTTCTTCGCCGCAGAGGGTGATGCGGCCCGCATCCAGCAGGTTGCCGAAGAACTTCCAGCCCGTGGGGGTCTCAAAGCAGTCGAGTCCTAGCTCCTTGGCCACCACATCGACTGCGGCGCTTGTGGGCATCGAACGGGCCACGCCGGCCAGGCCAGCGGCGTAGCCAGGCGCCAGGGTGGCGTTGGCGGTGAGCACGGCCAGGCTGTCACTGGGATTCACAAAGCAACGCTGGCCGATCACCATGTTGCGGTCGCCATCGCCATCGCAGGCGGCGCCAAAGCGATAACGATCGCCGCCTAGGAGCAGCTCGGCGAGGTCATGGGCGTAGGTGAGGTTGGGGTCGGGATGGCCGCCGCCAAAATCCTCCAGGGGCGTGCCATTGCGCACCGTGCCTGCGGGGGCTCCCAACAGTCCTTCTAGGAGCCGTTTGGCATAGGGGCCGGTGACCGCATGCATGGCATCAAAGGCGATCGGGAAATCGCCGCGCAGCAAATCGCCGATCTGATCAAAATCAAACAGGCCCTGCATCAAGGTGATGTAGTCGTCGACCCCATCAATCACCTGCACTTGCATGGTGCCGATCTGATGGCGGCCAGGGCCATCGAGGCTGATCGGCGCCGCTTCACTGATGCGGTAGCCCTCCAGGGTGAGGCTGCAGGCGTAGATCGCATCGGTGAGCGATTCGGGGGTGGGGCCGCCGTTGGCGCCGTTCACTTTGACGCCGAAGTCGCCCTCGGGGCCGCCCGGGTTGTGACTGGCCGAGAGGATGATGCCGCCGATCGCCCCGTGCTTGCGGATCAGGTTGGAGGCGGCGGGGGTGGAGAGGATGCCGCCCGTGGTGGTAATCACCTGGCCTACGCCATGGGCGGCGGCCATGCGCAGGATCACATCAATGGCCGGGCGATTGCCGTAGCGCCCGTCGCCGCCCAGTACCAGGGTTCCGCCAGCCACCCCAGGCAAGACCCGCAGAATCGCCTCAATGAAGCTTTCCAGGTAATGGGGGGTGGCGAACTGGGCGCTGCTTTTGCGCAGACCGGAGGTGCCGGGTTTCTGGTCGCTAAAGGGCTTGTCGAGCGCCACCTGAAGCACGCTGCTGGTCATCGGGGCAGGCCTTGGTCGCCCCAAGTTACGCCTGTCGGGGACGGCCCTTGCTGCGGCCCAGGCGACCCGACCGGGTCGCAGGGATCTCCTGGGGCTGGTCCCCTAGGCAAGGGCCGCCTGGGTGGTTAAGGGGCCTGGGGGGCCTTGCTGAACTAGTTGCCGAACTTGAAGCCGTTGTCCTTGGCGGCGGGCTTGTTGCCGCCCTTGCTGGCCGGGGTGGCAGCCTCCCGGAACTGGCAGCTGCGCACCACTGCCTCGGCCGGTTGCTCTAGTCCCTCGCGCCGTTGGTAGGTGTTGCGATCGGCGGGCTTGGAAAGGTAGGTGATCGTCCAGAGCAGGTCCTTGCAGCTTGAGGGCAGCAGGGGGTGATCGATCAGGGGATCGGCTATGGCCTTGGCCTGGCTGCAGCTGGCAGCGCTGTTCTCCCGGGCGCAGGCCACGGCCGCCAGTTGCACCTTGCGCAGGGTTTCAGTGCTGGGGTAGGGGATCTCCTGGGGGGCCCCGGCCCGCGCCGCCAGGGAGCTGCAACTGGCGAGCAGCAGGATCATGCCGGTGATCCGCCGGCGTCCATGGGCCTGGGGGGAACGGGGGGTGAAGGCCATGGACCGGGTGCACTTGCCCCCCATCATCGCTGGGAGGGCAGGGTCTGGCCGGGGCCCTGCCTAGAGGTCGCCAATGGCCGGATCTGTCCGGTGGCGAACGGCGGGTCGCGCAGGGCTAGGTCAGGGGACGGCATGGGCGACGCCAGCGCCAGCTTTTGCGTTCACTGCTCTTCTTCGCCGTCCTTCTGCCTGTCTTCTGCGCATTCGCTTTCCTCCGCGTTGCCTTCCTCTTCCTCTTCCTCTTCCTCTTCCTCTTCCTCTTCTCCTTCTCCTTCCTCTTCTCCCTCAGCGTCATCGTCTCCCCCTCCTACACCGTCTTCTTCTTCTTCTTCTTCTTCACTTTCCGTTTCAACGTCCCCATTGCCGCCATCCTCCCTGGCTTCGTTGTCGTCGTTAGTCCCTGCTTCCCTAGCTCTGTCGTCGTCGCTTTCGCCGGTGTCTTCGTCTTCTTCTGTTTCGATCTCAGTGATCTCCAGTTGCCAGCGAGCGGCCAGCCTGTCGATCAAACGCCCTTCCTGGCTGGCTTCGTCGTCGTCAACGCTGGCCAGGTCGATGATTTGATTGAGAATTCCGGCCAGAACAACATTGGAGAGTTGCTCACTCAGCAGGTTGATTGTGCTGTCAATCAGCCCGTGATCGCCGAGAAGTTGTTTGCTGTTGTTGATCAGGGTTGGGGCTGAGACCGTCGATCCGAGCTGATCGAGTACCGGCTGCAGGCTGCTGGCAATGGTGTCGATCTCGATGGCGTCAAGGTGACCATCGCTTGAGGCCGCCTTGAGGAATAGAAGCGCCAGGCGCACTTCCAGGGGCACCTCGCCCATGGCGCTGACCAGGTCGTTGTATTCCCCATCACTGAGGTCATGGAGGTAGCCATCGAGGGTCTCCAGGATCGAGTCGTCGTCCTGGCCCCAGCTGCTTTCATCCGGTTCAATCGGATCAACCCGTTTGATGATCCAAGCATCGCCATTGTTGAGTTCCTCACTCAGCACATAGCCATAGGGGATATAGCAATAGCCCTGGTCGCCCCAATCGGCCCCCCAGGAGTTGCGAACAATGAAGACCTGGTCGGGATCTGAATAGCCAACACAGAGCATGCAATGGCCGCCACTGGTGCCATCTTGGAGATCATTGGCGTTGGGGGTTGGAACGACTCCGCGCCTGAGTTGATTGAAGGATTGAAACAGCTTGACCGCGAAAATGATGGGTTGGCCGTCGGCCAGGGCCGACTTCCAGAGATTGAGCTCGTGGGGCAGGAACTGGGCTTCTTCCACCAGGAAGGATTGGGCTTCCTCGTAGGCGGCGTCGCTGGGGGTGTCGTTGATCAGATCGGGATCAAAGGGCCAGGTCTCTTCCGAGCAAGCACCATCGTGCTGGAGGCCGGCGATGGCATCCTGGATGCACGAGCCCGAGTCTGTGATCGGTTCATCTTCGGCGATCTCACGTTTTCTGGCATTGAAATAGACAAACAGGCGACTGACGTCGTAACCCTCTTCGCCGAGGTGGCGCTTTTGCAGGTATTCGTAGGCGCCGGCGGCCGCATTGGCCACACAGCTTTGGGTGTCTCCCTGGGCTTCCACCGGGGTCATTAAGGGGCGGAGATCGACCTTGGCGGGGAGTCGCTCGGTAACCCGTTGGTTGCCTGCATAGCTGGAGCTGCCTGGCCTCGGTTCCGCCGGTTTATAGCCCTTGACGGCCCGTTGGCTGCCATCGCTCAACAGCAGGGTGAGTAGGGAACCAAAATCCATTTTCTTAGGCAATTGCCATGCTCTTGGCAGCTTAGATCAGCGGCAATCGATTCGCAGCTGGATGCGAATAGTTCGATTGCCTGTTGTTTCAGGCTGACTATTCTGGCGCCGCTTCTTGAGTCGACCTCACTCCAGGTCGACGGCTGTGCTTGCTTGCAGACGGTCTTTTGGCGTTAGGGAGAAAGCTCTTGGACGGTGTTAGATTTTCTTTGTGGCGGCATTCAAGCATCGATCGATTGCCTCATGGGGGCTGGCGGATGGGCCGCTTAATCCTGACCAGTTGGGATTTGGTGGTCAAAGTGTTGGCGGCTTTGCTCCATCTGCTGCCAATGGTGCTCCACCCAGGCGGACAGGGTGCCCAAGGCTGCCAGGAACCCCTGGCCCATGGCGGTGAGGGAGTAGGTCACCCCTGGCGGTGTGGTGGCCAATACCTGCCGGGAAAGATAGCCATCGCGTTCGAGGTCTTTCAGGGTGGTGGAAAGCACTTTCTGAGAGATGCCCTGCACGCCCCTGAGTAACTCATTGAAGCGCAGGCTGCCATCCCTGAGGATAAAGAGTACCAGCAGTGACCACTTATCTCCAATTCGTTTTTTTGCCTCCTGGAAGTAAAAGCATTCCAAATTCTCTCCCTTCTTGATGTAACGGCGGCTGTCTTCTTGCCAGATGGGGGGACCTTCTGATGGGGCTTGCAAGGTTTTTGTGCTTTTAATGATTTCAGGGGTTTCTATCATTCTCGTGGTCTCAATGGTTTCCTTGGGGTAAGTTGCTGGCATTTTAGTGCCTGCTTGACGGTTTGCCACTGCCTGTTCATGCTTGCAGCCAAGTTGACAAGGACTGCAATGGTGAACGAGAGGGTGTTGGTGCTCTGCGCCACGGGAAAGGCTGGGCGCCATGTCTGCCGGGCCCTGGTTGAGGCAGGCTTTGACGTGTACGGCACGACGCGATCCGCCTCGGGATCCCTTGCTGCTCTCGGGGTCACGCCGGTTCTGGCCAACTACACGCTGCGAGACGATCTAGAGCGGGCATTGGCTCAAACCAACGCTAAGAAGGTCTTCGTACTCACCGATTATTTCGGCGCCGCCGGGCGATCGATCGAACGGGAGGTCCTTCAAGGGAAGCATGCCATCGATGCCGCAAAGGCGGCTGGGGTGGATCACTTGATTTTTATGAGCGTTGCCGATGCGGAGCGATTTGATGCCAAGACCCACCACATCAAGGCAAAGGTGATCTTGGAGGACTATCTCCGGCAGTCCGGCCTGCGCCATACGATTCTGCGACCGGCGGCCTTTTTTGAAAATCTGGATGATGCTGCCAACTGGAACCCGCTCAAGAAGGGAAGCGTTAGTTTCTTGACGGATAAGACCTGTAAATTCTGCTCCACCTACGACATCGGCCGCGCAGCGGCGATTGCCTTCGGTCATCCCGAGGCCTGGGCGGGCAAGTCCTTGGATATCGTCACTTGGCAGGGCGATCTTGCTGCCATTGCAGCAGCCTTACAAACCGTCAGCGGGCTGCCTGTTCGTGCTCGCTTGGCCATGCCAATGGCCTTGCGCCGGCTGTTCTTGAATGACCTCCATCACATGTGCCTCTATTTTGAAAATGAGGGCATCGCCGCAAATCCGGAAGACTTCAAAGCCATTGTCCCCAATGCCCTCTCTGCCGAGGATTGGTTCCGCTTTCACAATCGCTATGCCAACGGCGAACCGATCGTGACGGCCTGATGGCTTGAGAGTCCTTGGAGCTCTGCCCCCTGGGCGTCGCGCCCTCCGCGCAAGCGGATCCTGGTGGGTGTGATCCAGCTGGCTCGCTGACAGAGCAAAGCTCCTCCCAAAAAACCTCAAACCCTCTGCAGGCCACTACCGCATTGCCGCCTGCCCCGGGCAAGTTTGCGCTCGAGCCGCTTGTTAATCCCCAACTCCGCCCCCGCCCAGAGCCGATCGATCTCCCGGCTGAAATGGGCCGCCAGTTGGGGCGAGTCGATGATCATGAGCACTTCATCGTTTTGATGGGCTGCCGAAGGGCTCCAGTTGAAGCTGCCGGTGATCACGGTGCGGTTGTCGATCACAGCGACCTTGTGGTGAAGTTTGTCGCCCCCCGCCAGCCGCGGGGTGGCCACCCCTTCTAAGGGGGCGGCCAGGGGGTGGTTGCCGGCTTCCAATTTGCAGTGGCGATCCGGCAGGGCCAGGCCCAGCAGGTCAAGCACTTCCGAAAAGGGGCGATTGGCAAAGCCAGGGTCGGCCAGCAGCCGGATCTGGACCCCCTTGGCCTTGAGTTGGCCCACCACGTCTGCCAGATTCTGGGCCGAAAAGACAAACAGGGCCATGTCCAGGTGGCGCTTGCTGCCTGCGAGCACCTGGGCCAGCAGATTCAAACCGTTGTGGGGATCGCTGCGGCGGTGGGGCGCAAACAGGAGGCGCACCCGGGTCGGGCCCACCATCACCGTGTCGACGCCCCCCTCCTGCTTGTTCAGACCGAACTGACTATCGGTTTCCCCGCCCGGCCCATCGCCCCAGAGGCGATTGAATTCGGCCCCAAACCGGTCGGCTAGGGCCGGGCTTTCGATCTGCAGCAGGTGGTTGACGTTGCCGCGGGTGCGCGGATCATCGGGATCGCCGTGGATGCAGGAGGGGGTGAAGTTGGCCGATCCCGTCACCACCAGCTTGCGATCTACTACCAGAAATTTGGCGTGCATCAGACCGCTGCCGGCGCTGCCGTCTTCGCTGTCATCGATCACGGGCACGCCGCCCCGCTGCAGGATGGCCACCGCATCGCCCCGTTCAATCTCGCCTGGGCTGAGCACTCCGTTGTGGTCCTGGTCGGCCAGGGCCATCAATTGCTGACGGCGCAGGCGTAGATGGGGACTGAGATCGGCGACGTGCTCCTGGCTCCAGGGGGTGCTGTAGGTGTTCTCGAGCACGACCCGCACCAGCACCCCTTGCCGTTGCTTGGCGACTAGGGCTTCGGCCACCCGCGGCAGGGACAATTCCTGAACGGCGACGAGCACCTCCCGTTTTGCGGAGTCAATCGCCTTCAGCAGCATGGCTTCGAGATCGTCGCCGGCGCGTTCTGCCTGGCTGATCGGACTTCGGTAGTGGTGGTCGGCCCGGTGGTTGAAGGCCACGGCAAAGCCCGGTGGCAAGGGCAACTCTTCGGGGGGCTGGCCGATGATTTGCCCGGCTTGGCTGCAACCGCTAAGCGCCAGGCCCAGGCAGGCCGTTAGGGCCAGGATCCTTGGTCCCGGGGGGCTTGGGACCGGGAGGCTTGGTTTTAGGCGGCACCAGGCTGGTGGCCTCGGCTCCAGCAGATGGGGGGCTTGGCTTGTGCCGCTTCCCCGATCTCTTTGCGGCGATGCCGGTTGATGAAAAGAGGCGGAGGTCAGATCCTGCAGCTCAACCATCGCCCCGCCATCACTGCAGCCAGGGTTCCCGGTTTGATCGCCGTTTTGCTGCTTGAGGCCTGATTCGGACCCCAGTGGTCAGGACTTGCCCGTATGGGTAGGGCCTTGCCCCTCAGTTGAAGACTGACGCCGGGCCCCTTCAGCCGTGGTGCGGCATTTCCGAGGTGCGCAGCATCAGGGTGAACCAGATGCAGCTGACGACCACGGCTGCCGCCACACCGGCGCCAATGCCGACACGCACCATCAGGATCGGCACCAATAGGGGCACCACCACGGCCCCAACCATGGGGGTGAGGGCCACGATCGGCTTGAGAACGGTTGTAGGAATGGGGGAGGTCATCGGATCAGAACCATTCCGCCACGGCTTGGCTCGCCGTGTTGGTGTTGTCTTCCGGGGTGCGCCGTTCAAATTCCAGGGTGATATTGCGCTTCTGTTCGCCATCGGCGGCCACCGCCTTGATCGGATAGATCTGCTGGCCGTCCCGGAAGGGCACCTGAACACGGAAGGTGCCATCGCTAGAAAGGGGCACATCCTCATCGCCGATGCTCAGGCGGGCCGAAGGGTCGGTGGCGCCGTAGACGATCAGCTCGGCATCGGCCACCAGCCAGAAGGCCCGTTGGCGTGAGGCCATCGCCCCGGCGCCGGATTCGTTGCGGCCGCTGGCCCAGACCCCCACACCGGAGGATTGGCCGCCGGCGCCCAGGGCCGCTGAGCCGGCCAAGTCGTCTTCGTGGAAGGCTTCGGAGCCCCGGCCCAGGTGGCGCCAGCGGGTGGCCGGCAGGGTGGCGGCTTGATAGAGCCGCTCATGCAGGCTGTTGTCGCTGCGGCTGTCGTTGGAGTTGGGGCTGCCGGTTTCAGGCGCCTGACCCGGTTGCAGCGGCGTGGTTTCCAGGGAGAAGGGCACGAACTGGTCGAAGATCTGCTCGCTGGGATGGAGGGCTGGCACCCGGGCTACGGCCGAGGTGGCCAGGGAGATCCAGCCGCCGCCGCCCTTGCGGTAGCCCAGCTCAACCCGGTAATCCCGATCGCTGAGGGGAACGGGTAAATACCACTCCGTGGCATGGCTATTAACGGCCACTTCCTGGAGGGTGTGGGGGTGGCTGCCGCCGCCGCTGAGGCCGGTGACATCGGCGACCCTCAGGCAGAGCTGGTTGGCGCCAGCCTGTTGGGCCTGCAGGCGATCCCCATCCGAGATCTCCCAGAACACATAGGCCCATTGGGGATCGCGGGGCAGGAACACCACCCGCGTGTCGGACTCGGGCCGGGGGGCGGGAGCCAGGCCGGCTTCGAGGCTGCTGAGGCTTGGGTCAGTCCAGGCCTGGTCTGCCGGGGCCTCGGCGTCGCTGGTCGTGCTGTCTAGGGGCTGGCGACTATTGATGGCGTCAACCAGTTGCTCCTTGGTTTTGCGGCTGTAGAGGGACACGCCCAGATCGCTGGCGACCTGGCGCAGTTGCCTCAGGGTCATTTGGGCCAACGAAGACAGGGCTTGGCTCACAGCGCCTCCAGATTTCTTTGGGATCAGTCTGCACAACTTTTCAGCGATCCCTGCCTGCCTCCCCTTTGTCGTCAGGATCCACTGACCCCTGATCCAGGCCCATTTCAGTGCTGCACACAAAAAAAGCGGCGGGAGATCCCGCCGCTTGCTGGAAAAAAAGCCTTGGCCCTGTGCTCAGCGGCCCAGGCTGCGGTAAGGCACCTTCGCCAGGTAATCGATGCTGGTGTTGCCGCCGGAGGCGCCGCGGGTGCGGGTGGCGGGCAGGGTGCGCACCCAGGGCAGGTAGTCCTCGGGATAGCCGCCGCGACGCTGGCGGGCGCGCTCGGGCAGGCTGCGGGCCGTGCCGGTGTAGATGATCTGGGGGAAGCCCAGAACGCCACGGTGGTAGGCCTCGTAGCGGGGGGTGGTGATGTTGAAGGGGGTTTCGCCCAGATCTCGGGAGCCCACCACCCGGTTGCGGTGGTAGGGCACGGTGTCGTAGCCGAAGTTGTCGAGATACTCCTGGCTGTTGAGGATGTCATCGACAGCGCCCCGGATTCCCCGGGTCATGATCACCGCCGACCAGGCAATTTCCTCAGCTTTGCCGTAAACCTGGCGACCCAACAGTTTTTCAACCAGGTGGCGGGCCACCCGATAGTTGCTGTTGAGGTTGTAGAAACTGCGGGTAAAGGTGTCAGATAGGCAGAGGGAGCGAATGAAATCGCGCACCGTGATCTGTCCATCGCGCAGCTGGCATTCCAGGGTGCGATCCCGATCAACCTTGAAGGCATGGAAGAAGATCTGCCGGTAGGCCGCTTCGATCACGAAGTTCTGATCTTCCCGATCCAGGGCCTTGTCAAGGGATACGGCTTTCGGATCCTCATCCGAACCCACCCGCAGATCCTTCACGCGAGAATTCTGCGTGCTGGGCGCGTACTTCAGAAGAGGAAGGGCCACTCGAAACTTCGGCATCCGTCGCCGCTGATCGTAGAAGTCCGCCCTCGGGGCGACCGGCTGGCCCGGGCCAGGGCTCACAGTCCGTAACGTTCCCTACCAGCCCAGGGGGGACAGGGTGGCGCCGGTGCCAGGGCTCGTGCCCGCGACGGCCAGGCTGGCGCCCAGGGTCGTCCCGTCTGCGTCGCTGCAGCGGGTTTCCACACAGAAGGAGGCCGTATTCGAGAGCCCCTCGACCGTGCTGGTGCGCAGGCGCACGTTGGGCCCGGCAAAGGAGAAGCGCTCCAGGGAACTCATCGTTTCGTAGGCGGTGCTCAGCAGCAGGTCGTCCCGGTCGTCCATGCGGAAGTGGCCAGCCACGGGCGCCGTCTCGGCGTAGCCCCGGTCCCGCAGCAACAGGCCGGCCCGGCCCCGCCCATCGGTGGGGATCAGGCCAAAGACACTCTCGCCCTGGTGGTCTTCGCCGGCCTTGTCCCAGGCCATCGAGCCGCTCCAGCGCACCCTGCAGCCGCCCACTAGGCCGGCGGGATCCTGGCCATGGAGCTGGGCAATCGCCTCCAGGCGGGGATCGTCAACTCCCAGCTCCTCCACCACGATCAGGGAACCGCCGGCCTCGGCGCGGCGGTGCAGCAGGTGGTGGCTACTGCGCTGGGAGCGCCAGCGCCCACAGCTCAACTGGAAAAAACTGAGGGCATCATTGATCACCAGGCGGCCTTGGCCCTGGGGGCTGCTGGGGAAGGGGCTGCTGGAGACCGGCTCGGGGCTGCTCAAGGGGACGACTCAGGTGCCTTGATATTCGCAATCCGGCGGTCCGCCTGCTGGCCTGCCCAGGCCACCAGATCGGCCAGGCCCAGGCCCAGGGGGCCGGTTGGGGGCGGTATGGCTGGCGGTTGGGCGGTTTGGCTGCTGCCGCTGCGGTCTTCGGCGATGCGTTCCAACTGGCTGCCGGCCCGTTGCAGCTGGTCGAGGAAGGCCTGGCAAAACCCTGGTTCGGCCTCCAGTTCGGGTTGGTCCAGGGCCCAGGCCAGCAGGTCGGTTCGGGCGGGGAGGGGACCGCTGCGGCGGCCGGCGGCCGCTTGCAGGCTGCGCAGGCTATGGGCCAGCAGCCGCAGGTGGTGGCGCTCCAGGGCCGGCAACAGGCTCGCTTCCAGCTCGGCCAGGTCCTCGCGGCTCAGCACCCGCTCACGGGTCCAAGGCCAGGATTGGGGCCCGCTTCTGGGGCCGGGTTGAGCTGGAGGCGGAAGCCACAGGAGTGCCCCCCCTCCAGGCGCCAATGCACCCGATCCACCTGGCAGTCGGGGAAGGTGTGGCGGATCAGTTGCAGCTCCTGGTCGCAAAGTTGGGGGAACTGCTCGGCGATCCGCATCACCGAGCAATGGAATTCACTCATGACCCAGCCCTGGCCCTCGCTATCGGGGTGAAACTCCGCCACGTAGCCATCGCGGCGGCGCAGGTCCACCAGCCGTTCAATCCGTTCGGGCAGGGAGCCGGAGCCGATGGTCTGGCGGTAGATGGCAGCTTTGGCTGCAGCCTGTTGGCCCAGGAGCTGGGCCACGGTCTGGGCGGGCAGGCTGGCGGCCATTGAATCCAGCAGGCCGAGGGCGAAATGCTCGCTGCCATCGGGGAAGCGGCTGCGGCCCTTCCGGGTGAGGCCCCAGCGGTTGCTGGGCCGGCCCGGCCCTTCGGCGCTGGGGCTGGCCATCACAAGGCCGTCGTCTTCGAGGGAGCGCAGGTGGCGACGCATCACCTGCACCGACACCACCAACTGGGCGGCCAGGTCGGCGGCCGTGGCCTCGCCCTGGCGCAGCAGCAGGGTCAGGACCGTGTCCCGGGTGGGAGCGCTGGCGGCGCCAGCTGGTGCCGGTGTGGGAACGGACCGGCGGCCGTTAGGGCCAAGCGGTTGCTCAGCTTGGGGAGCGGGGGGCTCGACTCGGGAGCCCTCCTGGGCAGCTGATCTCGGCGTGGGTTGGGCGGTCAGTGTCATGGCCGTCGTCATGGCCGCAGCCTGTCCAACCACGATGCCACGTTTGTTTTGCTGTTGTGGCGTTGGCGCTCCCCCCTCCCGCCGGTCGCCAGTGGGCTGGAGGCGGGAGCGGGCTGGTCTCGGGGGGTTGGGCTCCGCCAGGGCGGAGCGCCAGGGGCAAGGTTCGAGCGGGGCTGGTCGGGCGACGGGCAGAATTGGCGCTCAGCAACCGGCGCCGGGTTCGGTGCCCTAGGCTCGTTCGTAACGAAACCCCAGGGTTTCGTTATTGCTGCCATTCGCCTTGTCTGGCCCCTGGGTCCAGCGCTGGCCCCGGTTCTGGCACGATTTCGCCGTACACCTGCCGCCCATGTCCGACACCACGACCTCCGCCGAGGCAACCAAGGCCAGTGAGAGCCTCGAGGTGATCCGCAAGTTTGCTGAGACCTACGCCCAGCGCACTGGCACCTTCTTCTGTATCGACTCCGGTGTGACGGCGGTGGTGTTGGAAGGGTTGGCCCGCCACAAGGACGAGCTTGGCGGCGCCCTCTGCCCTTGTCGCCACTATGAGGACAAGCAGGCCGAGGTCCAGCAGGCCTTCTGGAACTGCCCTTGCGTGCCCATGCGCGAACGCAAGGAATGCCATTGCATGCTGTTTCTCACCGAAGACAACGCTTTCCGTTGTGATAAACAGACCATCTCAGCTGAAGAGATTCAGGCCCATTGTTCCTTCGGATAGACGGCCATGACCACGGCAGCCAGCGTTGGCGATCTTGTCAGTCAGCCGTATAAGTACGGTTTTGTTACTGACATTGAAACTGAGAAAATCGCCAAGGGCCTCAGTGAGGACGTGGTGCGATTGATTTCGGCCAAAAAGGACGAGCCTGACTTTTTGCTGCAATTCAGGTTGCGGGCCTATCGCCAATGGCTGCAGATGGAAACGCCCGACTGGGCGGCCCTGGGCTATCCGCCGATTGATTTTCAAAATATCATTTATTACGCGGCTCCCAAGCAGCGCGATAAGAAGGCCAGCCTCGATGAAGTTGATCCCAAGCTGCTCGAAACCTTCGACAAACTTGGCATTCCCCTGAGTGAGCAGAAGCGCCTCACCAATGTGGCAGTGGACGCCGTTTTTGATAGCGTTTCGATCGCCACCACCTACAAGGAAAAACTGGCCGAGCATGGGGTGATCTTCTGCTCGATCAGTGAAGCTGTGAAGGAGCACCCTGAGCTCATTGAGCGCTATTTGGGTACGGTTGTTCCCAGTAACGACAACTATTATTCAGCCCTCAATTCGGCTGTTTTCAGCGATGGATCCTTCGTGTTCATCCCTAAGGGGGTGGAATGCCCGATGGAGCTCTCCACCTATTTCCGCATCAACTCAGGTGATACCGGCCAGTTTGAGCGCACTTTGATCGTGGCGGAAGAGGGGGCTTCGGTGAGCTACTTAGAGGGCTGCACCGCGCCCATGTTTGATACCAACCAGCTGCATGCGGCCGTAGTGGAGCTGGTGGCCCTTGATGATGCCTCGATCAAGTATTCCACTGTCCAGAACTGGTACGCCGGCGATGAGCATGGCGTCGGGGGGATCTACAACTTCGTGACCAAGCGGGGCCATTGCCGCGGCGATCGCAGCAAGATCAGCTGGACCCAGGTGGAAACCGGTTCGGCCATCACCTGGAAGTATCCCAGTTGTGTGCTGCAGGGGGCCGATTCGGTTGGAGAGTTCTATTCCGTGGCCCTCACCAACAACCACCAGCAGGCTGATACCGGCTCCAAGATGGTGCATGTAGGCCCCCGCACCCGCTCCACGATCGTGAGCAAGGGCATCAGCGCTGGCCATTCCGCCAACAGCTATCGGGGCCTGGTTCAGATTGGTCCCAAGGCTGTGGGAGCCCGCAATTATAGCCAATGCGACTCGATGTTGATCGGCGACCAGGCCGCCGCGAACACCTATCCCTACATCCGCTCCCAGCAGCCCTTGGCCTCGGTAGAGCATGAGGCCAGCACCTGTCGCATGTCGGAGGATCAGCTCTTTTATCTCCAGAGCCGGGGCATCGCCTTTGAGGAGGCGGTGTCAATGATGGTGAGTGGCTTCTGCCGCGACGTCTTCAACCAATTGCCGATGGAGTTCGCCGCCGAAGCGGACAAGTTGCTGGCCCTCAAGTTGGAAGGGTCGGTCGGCTAGCCCGGCGATCCGCCCTTCGCTGCTGCCAACGGTGGCGGCCGTTGTTCCTGTTTCCGATTCGTTTGTTTTCGCACCCGTGATTCGCCCCGACGCCAACGTTCTGCTTGAGATCCGCGGACTCCATGCCCGCGTGGAGGACAAGGCGATCCTCAAGGGGGTGAACCTCACCCTGCGGGCCGGGGAGATCCACGCGGTGATGGGCCGTAATGGCAGCGGCAAGAGCACCCTCTCCAAGGTGCTGGCGGGCCATCCCGCCTACACGGTGACTGCAGGCACCGTCACCTACCGGGGCGCGAACCTGCTGGAGCTCTCGCCCGAAGAGCGGGCCCGGGTGGGGGTGTTCCTTGGTTTCCAATATCCGGTGGAGATTCCGGGGGTGAGCAACCTGGAATTTTTGCGGGTGGCCACCAATGCCCGCCGGGTCCAGCTCGGCCAGGAGGAACTCGACACCTTTGCGTTTGAGGACCTAGTGCGTGAGCGCCTGACCGTGGTGCAGATGGATCCGGCGTTCCTCGATCGCAGTGTCAATGAGGGCTTTTCGGGGGGCGAGAAAAAGCGCAATGAGATCCTGCAGATGGCCCTGCTGGAGCCCCTAGTGGCGATCCTGGATGAAACCGATTCGGGCCTGGATATCGATGCCCTGCGCATCGTGGCCGCCGGCGTCAGCCAGCTCGCCACCGCCGATACCGCCACCCTGTTGATCACCCACTACCAGCGGCTGTTGGAGGCGATCACCCCCGATTTTGTCCATGTGATGGCCGCTGGCCGCATCCTGCGCACCGGTGGTCGCGAGTTGGCCCTCGAGCTCGAAGAACGCGGCTACGACTGGGTGGACCAGGAACTGGCGGCCCTGGAGCTGGGCTGATGGGGGCAAGCACTGTTTCTGCCAAAACCTTGGCTACCTGGACCGGGGAGTTGTTGGCCCAGTTGCCGGCCCCGTCGGGCCCCTTGGCCGCCGTGCAGGGGCGTGGCCGGGAGGCCCTAGCGGCCCTGCCGCTGCCGTCTAGGCACCAGGAGGCCTGGCGTTTCACCGACCTGGCCCTGCTGGCCGGCCTCGATCTACCCCCCAGCGGCGCCCAGTCCAGTGGCATCACTCCTGATGGGCCTGCCCCAGAAGGCACCTCGCCGCAAGGGGCTTGCGAAGACAAGCCCCCTACCCTGCGGTTGCAGCTCGATGGGCGCCGCGATCCCCTCTCTGGGGTGGTGTTGCCGCCGGGGTTGACCCGGCTCTCAGACTCCGAGCTGGTGCTGGCCCTGGGCCACACCCTCGCCGCCACCGGCTGCGAGCAGCACTGGCCGGTGGAGCTCAACCACGCCTGTGCCTCCCAGTTGCTGGCCCTGCGCGTGTCCAGTCGGGCCCAGGTGAGCCTGGAGCTAGTGAGCGATGGCGCAACAGGCCTACGGCCCCTGCGGGTGCTGCTGATTCTCGAAGAAAAAGCGGAATTGCAGCTCTGCCAGCGGCTCACGGCCGCCGGTTCGGGCCTCACCAGCTTGGTGCTGGAGGCCCACCTGGGCCGGGGCGCCAAGCTCCAACACGGCCTGGTGGCTCTGGGCCAGCCGGATGGGGCCTTGCTCGCCCACCTGGCCATGGAGCAGGACCCCGAAAGTGACGTCAGCCTGGTGGCTGTCAGCGCCGGTTGGGGGGTCTCCCGGCTGGAGCCCCGGGTTGTCCAGGTGGATGGCAGCGCCACCACGACTCTGCGCGGCCTACAGGTGGTTGCGGGCGATCAGATCGCTGACACCCACAGCCATATCGCCTTTGGAGGCCCCGAGGGGCAGCTCGACCAGCTCCATAAGGCCGTGGCCGATGGCCGGGGCCGCAGCGTGTTCAATGGCGCCGTGCGGGTGCCCCGTGCCGCCCAACGCACCAATGCGGCCCAACTCAGCCGCAGCCTGTTGCTTTCCGACCGGGCCCGGATCGACACCAAGCCCGAGCTGGAGATCGTTGCCGATGACGTGCGCTGCGCCCACGGCGCGACCGTGAGCTGCTTACAGCAGGACGAACTGTTTTATCTCCAAAGCCGCGGCATCGCCGCCGAGCAGGCTTCGGCCCTGCTGAAGCGAGCCTTCTGTGAGGAGGTGCTGCGCGAGTTGCCGGCTCCGGCCCGGCTCTGGTGCCCATTTGAGCGCCTGCTCGCCGCCGATGGGTTTGAAAGTGGGCCAGCCCCCGCGGTTGAATCGGGGCCTGAAGCCCCTGAGGGCGAGGCGGGCTGATGGGGTCGAGTACCAACGCCATGGCCAACGT
Organism: uncultured Synechococcus sp.; assembly: GCA_903855705.1. GTDB lineage: Bacteria > Cyanobacteriota > Cyanobacteriia > PCC-6307 > Cyanobiaceae > BAIKAL-G1. Next base: position 42,091 of record CAINZT010000129.1, on the reverse strand, counting down.
CACGACCAGCGCCCAGGGCCACGCCGGCGTCACCGCCCATGGCACGGCCAACGCCAACGCCGTTAGCCATGGCGGCGCCAGCCCCGGGGCTGGGTCCAACCTGGCTGCCCTGACCCGGCCCGATTTCCCCTTGCTTGCCCAGACGGCCTGCCTGGGCCAGCCGCTGATCTACCTCGACCACGCCGCCACCAGCCAGAAGCCGCGCCAGGTGCTGGCCGCCCTGCAGCATTACTACGACCACGACAACGCCAACGTGCACCGGGGCGCCCACCAGCTGAGCGCCCGGGCCACCGAGGGTTTTGAAGCGGCCCGTGCCAAGACGGCGGCTTTTGTTAGTGCCGCCTCCCCCCACGAGATTGTCTTCACCCGCAACGCCAGCGAAGCGATCAACCTGGTGGCCCGCAGCTGGGGCGACGCCAACCTCAAGCCCGGTGATGAGGTGCTGCTCAGCGTGATGGAGCACCACAGCAATCTGGTGCCCTGGCAGCTCCTGGCGGCCCGCACCGGTTGCGTGCTGCGCCATGTCGGTCTCACTGGCAGCGGCGAACTGGACCTGGGCGACTTCAAGGCCCAGCTCAGCGAGCGCACCCGGTTGGTGAGCCTGGTGCAGGTGAGCAACACCCTGGGCTGCCTCAATCCGATCGCCGAGATCGCACCCCTGGCCCACGCCGCAGGAGCCCTGCTGCTGGTGGATGCCTGCCAGAGCCTGGCCCATCTGCCTGTGGATGTGGGTCAGCTCGGCGCCGATTTCCTCGTGGGCTCCTCCCACAAGCTCTGCGGACCCACGGGCATGGGCTTCCTTTGGGCGCGGGAAGCCCTGCTGGAGGCCATGCCCCCCTTCCTGGGCGGCGGCGAGATGATCCAGGACGTGTTCCTTGATGGCAGCACCTGGGCGGGCCTGCCCCACAAATTTGAGGCCGGCACCCCCGCCATCGGCGAGGCGATCGGCATGGGGGCGGCCCTGGATTACCTCAATAGCCTGGGCCTCGAGCGCATCCACGCCTGGGAGCAGCAGCTCACGGCCCACCTATTCGCCCGGCTCCAGGCGATCGAGGGGCTACGGATTCTCGGGCCCACCCCCCAGCAGCAGCCCGACCGCGGCGCCCTGGCCGCCTTCAGCGTGGCGGGCCTCCACGCCAATGATCTGGCCGAATTGCTCGATTCCGCCGGCATCTGCATCCGCAGCGGCCACCACTGCACCCAGCCCCTGCACCGCCACTACGGCCTTGCCGCCTCGGCTAGGGCTAGCCTCAGCTTCACCACCACCATCGAGGAGATCGATTGCTTCGCTGAAGAATTAATTGGCGCGATTGCCTTCCTGCGCGAGCACAGCTGAGCGGGGGGGCCTGGCTGTTGACGTTCTTGGTGAGGTTTTGCGGTTGAGACTTTGTTGTTGAGACTTTGTTGTTGAGACTTTGTTATTGAGGCTTTGCTGGAGCCGTATTGACGCTGACGTTTGCCATGGGCGCGGACAGCTTTTCTTTGTATTTATTCCCCGCAATCATGCGGATTATTTTGACGCTGATTGGCCCTGCCAGGGATTATTGGCCGCTCAGGCCATGGGAACTTCGCCAAGGCCGTTAACTGTATTTGCCGCTATATTTGACTCGAAAAGTCAAAGGAAGGCACAGCTGCAAAAGGGCATCCATGGTGGGCTGAGCGCAGTAAGGCTATCTCCCTGCCTGGAGCGTTGCGTTCGCTGTTGAGGAGATGGGGCCTCGGACTTGGCAGGATACTTCTGGAAGCCGTTTCTAGGTTGATGCCGCTTGCTTTGCATGCTTGCCCAGGTCGCCTGTTGTCGTTAGATCGGTGTTAACTTGCGCGGCTGGTTGGCGACAGCGGGATCCCCGGCTGAATCAAAGTGCCTAAAGGAGGCGTGGCGGTGTTCGCCTTCGTGGCCTGGTTCCTTGTGAACGGAGGGCCTCGCCTGGGATCGGCTAAGAGCAGGTGATAAAGCCTGGGGGTGTGGCGTTTGAAGGAAATTGGCTCGTAATAGTGCTGTTACTCGTATTGGCGTATACGGTATCGGTGTTTGTTGTGGTATTAGATTGTAAAATTGGACCCTCGTTGGTTGCTTGGGCCGCCTTGTGATGCTTCCCCATCGTCGTGCTAATGACTACACGCCACTGCTCCACGTCACTGAGTCACTTTTGGATCGACTCTCTGGTAAGGGCTGGATGGCGGCCATCGCCGATCGGCTTGGCTGGCAAGATCAACTCCGCATTGATCGTTGTGCCCTGACCTTTCCTGGGCCGGAGCATTCACTGGCCCCACTGCGCATCGCCTTCGCGTCTGATTTTCATGCTGGCCCGACCACGCATGCAAGGACCCTTGCTCAGGCGTGCCAGGTCTTGGCTGATCTTCAGCCGGATCTGCTTTTACTTGGTGGAGACTTCGTGTCCTATCGGGCCAGGCATATTGAGGCCCTAGCCCAGCAGCTCGGCGCCATACCGGCTCCCTATGGACGTTATGCCGTGCTTGGTAACCATGATCTATGGGCGGATGATGGCTTGATCGTGGACCAGCTACAAGCGGTTGGCGTCCGGGTGCTTGTCAATGAAAATGTGCAGTTGCCGGCGCCCTATGACCATGTTTGGATCTGCGGACTTGATGAACCGACCTCCGGTCGACCCGATGCAGAAGCGATGTTCCGGGGCGCGGGTGGATGCCGAATCGTGCTGATGCATTCGCCCCAGGGCGTCGCCCATATTGAGGAGTACGCGTTTGATCTTGCCGTTTGCGGCCATACCCATGGAGGGCAGATCTGTTTGCCCGGCGGCCACCCGATTGTGCTCCCGCATGGGCGCTACAACCGCCGTTATCCATCCGGGCATTTCCAGATTGGCCGCCAATCCCAGCAGCGACTGATTGTCAGTCGTGGTGTTGGCTATGGAGGGCTGCCAGTGCGCCTGTTTGCACCGCCTGATGTGCTCAGCTGTGAGCTTTCCTGGCGCCATGGTGTTTAGTCCTGGGGTATCGCCCTGGCCGAGCCAACAGGTTGTTCTGGCCGACCGACTGCGTTGATGCCAGCCCTGGGCGGGATTGTCCTACAAATTTGGGGCCGTCACCCCCGCCACTCAGGCTGGGGTGAGCAGGGCTAGGGCTTCGGCCTGGTGGGGCCCATGCCAGAGCCAGTGCCAATGCCAGCCAGTCGCCTCTGCTGCAGCCACGATTGCGTCTCGATCCGCCGGATGGTCAAACTGGCTTAGGTGGCTGATGATCTGCTCTTGGCGTTCGGGATTGAGGGGCCAGTGGCGGCGAATTCGCTCGGCGTAGCGGTTCACATAGTGATCGCGGCTTTCGCCGGGTTCGCGAAACACATCGGCCCATAAAAAGAGGCTGCCCTCGGCCATCTTGGCGCGGGCATGGCGCAGAAAGGTCTGCTTCTGGTCCCCATTGAGGTGATGGATTGCGAAGCAGGAATGGAGGATGTCGATGGCGCCGTTGGCTGGAGATTCGAGGGCCCAGCTGAGCAGGTCGGCCTGCTGCCAATCACACCGGTAGCCCACGTTGCCAAGGGCCTCCTGGGCCAGGGGCAACACGGCGGCGGTGAGATCAAGCCCCCGGTAGGACCCCAAGGGCAGTTGGCGCAACACCGGGGCCAGCAGGGCCAAGTCGCCGCAGCCCAGGTCCACCATCTGGGGCGCAGCAGCGGCGGCGGACCGTTGGGCCAGATGGCTGGTCAGGGCATCGGCGGTGGCGGCCGTGATCGCCCGGTGTCCCATCAGGTCGGAGTCCAACACGGCCCGGTAGGTGGCCCACTGGTGATCGAAGAGCTCCACGCTGCTCGTTTGCAGGCTTGTGGACCGGGCGTCTGGGTGGTCGTTGGCGGTGGCCATGGGGCTGGTTAAGGGACCTAGAGCCGGCTGGCTCGAGCGTGGTGCCGGGACGCGGAATTCGGTAGGGAGAGTGGGCTGCCGGACTGTCAGCTGGGCTTGCTGCTGGGTTCATCCCAGAGGTTGGCGACGCTGTAGGGGCCGCCTGGCAGCTCCCAGAAACCACCGCCGATGAAGCGCTCGCCCCGATCCAGGGCGGCAATCTGGGCCAGCTCGGTGGCGCTTAAGACCAGTTCTGCCGCCGCCATGTTGGCGGCGAGGCGTTGGGGTTGGACGGATTTGGGAATCACCGCCGTGCCACAGGCGATCCCCCAGGCCAGCAGCACCTGGGCCGCGCTGGCACCATGGGCCGCCGCAATCGCCGTGATCACCGGATCGCCCAGTAGGGGTGAGATGGTGCCGGCTGGCGGCGAGCCCAGGGGCGCGTAGGCGGTGAGCTGGATGGCGTGGGCCTGGCAGAAGGCCAGCAGTTCTGGTTGCTGCAGGTAGGGATGGCGTTCCACCTGGTTCACCTCGGGCGCCAGATCGGCCCCCGCCAGCAGGGTGGCCAGCTTGGCCTGGCTGAAGTTGGAGACGCCGATGTGGCGCACCAAACCGGCCCGCACCAGCTCCTCCATCGCGCTCCAGGTGGCGGCGATCGGCCGCTGCTCCAGGCTGAGCTGGTCTGGGGCCTGCTTGGGCATCATCACGCCATGGCGATGGGCCACGGGCCAGTGGATCAGGTAGAGGTCCAGGTGGGCCAGGCCCAGATCCGCCAGGCTGCGTTCCAGGGCAGGGCGCACGTCTTCAGGGGCGTGGCAGTCGTTCCAGAGCTTGGAGGTGATCCAGATCTGGTCGCGCTGGAGCGCTCCAGTGGCGCAGGCCTGCTCCAGGCTGGCGCCGATTTCGGCCTCATTGCCGTAGATCGAGGCGCAGTCCAGGTGGCGGTAGCCCAGCTCCAGGGCCGCCGTGACGGCGCCCCCGACTTCGCCGGCGCCTGCTTTCCAGGTGCCAAGCCCCAGGCTGGCCATGCGGTCGCCATTGGCAAAAACCAGGCTGGACATGCCGATGCGATCACTGGCTTCACTATGGGCGAGTTGTTCGCGCCTGGCCGGCTTGCTGCCGATTCCCGGCGTCACTTCCCAGGGTGGTGCTAGGGGGAGGCACGACCGGTGCCTCTGGCCGATCCACCGGCAGATACGGATGACAGATCAAACGGCAGACCCGTCAGTAGATCCGATGGCAGCTCAGTTGGCCGATCCATCAGCAGATCAGCAGGCCGAAGTCGCTCCGCGCCCAGCTGGGCAGGAGCCCGCTCCCCAGTTGTTTCTGGCGGTGTTGGGCGGCCGCACGGCCGGCTGCCAGATCGAGCAGCACGATGTGCGCTTTGTCGCCGGGCGCAGCATCGATGACACCCTCCCCGAGCTCCGCCGCCAGTGGTTCGGGAGGCGGGAGGGTTTGCATCTCGATAGCACCATGGCGGTGCGGGCGATTGATGGCTTCGCCGTGGGCCTGGGGCTCGAGCCGCCGGCGCCCCGGCCCGAGCGCCTCTGGTTTGTCAACTTGGGCGCCTACCGCCCCGATTGCCTCGCCGAGCTGCACCACTTCGGCCTGGTGGTGGCCCGTTCAGCCCAGGCCGCCCAGGCCGCCGCCAAGCGCCAGTGGCTGGTAGGGGCGCGGCAGCAGCACAAGGATGACCTGGCATCCGTTGACGACTGCCTGGCCATTGAGCAGTTGCAGCTGTTGGGCGGTGAGCGCTGGCACGTGCAGCTGGAGCCCCATCCCGAAGGGCTGAGCCAGGCTCAGGTGCCCGATTGGTTTGGCTATCGCCGGATCGACAGGGGATGATCTAGGGCGGAGCCCCGAACCCCATGAACATCGACGGCAAGGCCTGGCGCACCATCTGGCTCGAAGCCGGTGGCCGCTCGATCGGTGTAATCGACCAGACCCAGCTGCCCCACACCTTCACCACCCGCTCGCTCGCCAGCCTGGACCAGGCGGCTGACGCGATCTCCACCATGGTGGTGCGCGGGGCTCCGCTCATTGGTGTCACCGGCGCCTACGGCCTGATGTTGGCCCTGCAGGCCGATCCCAGCGATGGATCCCTGGCGGCGGCCTTTACCCAGCTGCTCGCCACCCGGCCCACGGCCGTGAATCTGCAATGGGCCCTGGAACGGGTGCGGAACCGGGTGCTGCCGATGGCGCCGGCGGAGCGGGCCCTGGCCGCCCAGCAGGAAGCGGGCGCCATCGCCGAGGAGGACGTGCTGATGGGCGAAGCCATCGGCGACCACGGCCTGGCCCTGTTCCAGGAGCTGGCGGCCCGCCGCCCGGCCAACCGCCAGAACGAGCCCTTCAACGTGCTGACCCACTGCAATGCCGGCTGGCTGGCCACGGTGGACTGGGGCACGGCCCTGGCGCCGATCTACAAGGCCCACCGGGCCGGCATGAACGTGCATGTGTGGGTGGATGAAACCCGGCCCCGCAACCAGGGCGCCAGTCTCACCGCCTTTGAGTTGGGCCGTGAGGGCGTGCCCCACACCGTGATTGTCGATAACGCCGGCGGCCACCTGATGCAGCACGGCCAGGTTGATGCGGTGATCGTCGGCACCGATCGCACCACCCGCAGCGGTGATGTTTGCAACAAGATCGGCACCTACCTCAAGGCCCTTGCCGCCCACGACAACGGCGTGCCCTTCTATGTGGCCCTGCCGGCTTCCACGATTGATTGGTCGATTTCCGATGGGGTGGCCGAGATCCCGATCGAGGCGCGCTCGGATCGGGAAGTGACCCATATCCAGGGCCTGGTGAGCACCGTCGATGGCATCCCCCAGGGGTACGGCTCCAGGGGTGAGTCCAGCCCCGCCGCCCTCACCCAGGTGCAGCTAACGCCCACGGGCAGCCCAGGCTTCAACCCTGCCTTTGATGTCACTCCGGCCCGCCTGGTGACGGCCCTGATTACGGAACGGGGGGTGGTGGCTGCCAGTGAAGAGGGCTTGAAGCAGCTTTACGGAGTGGGCTGACGGGGGCTGCTGAAGGTGGGACTTAGCTGGCTGCGCTGTCCCTGATTCGCCAGAACCTCGGGCCCCAGTCCCTGGATCCGAATCTCGCCATGAAAGCGCTTAATGATCCATGGTGGTGCCGGCTTCTTTTAGCTCACCGAGTAGGCGTTTGAGCCGAACTTTGGGATCCAGTTCCGGGTTGGTGATGTGGCTGATCAGTTCAGCGGCAGAGGCGTCAATCGCTTCCGGGCTGGCCTGCACCGTGCCATGGAAGAGAAAAGGAGCGAGGTAATTGGCGCCAGTGAGGTTGGCGGTCTGCTGCAGGGGTTTGAGCAGTTCACTCATCGAAAAGTTGTTGAACCCTCCGGCCTGATAGGACTCCTTGGGGCCGCCAGTTGAGATCACCGAGACCCAGTCCTTGTCGTGTAGAGCGGTGCCACCAGGCCCATAGGCCCAGCCGTAGGTCAGGACATCATCGAGCCATTGCTTCATCAGGGCCGGCACGGAATACCAGAGAAAGGGATGTTGGAACACAATGCGGTCGTGCTCTGTGAGGAGCTGCTGCTCCCTGGCGATGTTGATGATTCCGCCTGGATACTGGTTGTAGGCTTGATTGATCGTGATCTCTGGGTGGCTCTCCAACTCGCTCAACCAGCGCCGATTAACGATTGATTTTTCCAGATTGGGATGGAAGAGATTGACCAGTATTTTCATCGGGATTTCCTAGCGAATGTCCTAGCGAATGGGTGGGGTGTAAGGGCCCTTGTGGGGCGTTCGCTTGATCGGTTGGGCGCAGCTGGCCTGACCTGGTGCTGCACAGTTTGCCCTGCCCTTGCCGATCAGTCGAGCCGGGTCAAAGCCCTGTCGCCTTGGCCGGGCCTGCTCCTCGCTGCCTGGGACAGCAGGACAACGATTCATCGCAATCAGCAGCGAAATCCCACGGCCACTTCGACGATGGGAAGGTCTGTCCACGGATGGGGGCATGAATCCAACCCTGGCGACCCGCTGCCAGCAGCGGCAGCATCAGGTGTACTGGCGGATGCATCCGCCGGGCCCGTTTGTGGTCGATGGGGCGCTCCCCACGGCCCTGGCGGTCCAGCGTCCTGGGGACGGGGACTTGGGGAGTGCCCCATCTGGCGTCCCTGCTCTGGATCTGGCCCCCATCTCAGCGGAGCTGACTGAACTAAACGGAACTGGGGTTCCCCTTTCGCCTGGACCGATTGAGGCGGCCCCGCCGCCACGGGCCTGGGACGGGCCGGCCATGGCGGGTCCGCCGCTGGTTCGGATCCCCCAAGCGCCCATCCAGCGCCTCGCCCCTGGCCCCAGGACGGCAGGGGCTCCCGAGGCCAGGGTTAGTGGTGATCCCTGCCCTTCAGCGTTCAGCGCTGAAAGCGAGGCGCCTCTCCTAGGGCCGGTCATCGCCGCGGTGCCGGCTCCAGAGTTAGCTCCCCTAGTTCCCCTGGCGCCTCCGGGCCTGCCTTCCCCTGCCGGTGACCCGCCGTCCGCCGTTCAGGCTGCCTGCCTGGGAGGTCTGCCGGCTGGGCCAAGCCAGGAGCTCCCTAATCCCGACTGGCTGGGAACCCTGCTGTGGCTGGCCTTGGTGGGCCTTGATGCCGTCCTGGCCCTAGTTGAAGTGCTGCAGCAGCTTCCTTCGGTTCCTGCCCAGGGGGATCTAGGGACGAACAAACCCGGAGGTGACGCCCGCTTTGAGCCCCTGGCTCGTCGCTTGCGTCTGCGTCAGCCCCTGAGCTCCTGAGCCCAGGCTCCTGCTCCTATCCCCCAGGGCTGGGCACGAGGCTCCTGGTCTAGGGGGCTTGGAGGGGTGTGGATAGCGACCTAAATGCTTGGGCTCGGCGGGCTTGCTGAAGCGCTAAAGACCAGCCGCCGCAGGCAATGGGCAGCCATCGGGTCGACCGGACCCAATCGCCGGTTACACCCGATCCGAGTTTCGTGCTAAGATTTGTAAATCAACTTTACATTTGGGATCGGTTGCCGATGTTTACGCTTGAAAGGGCCACCCAGATTTTCCCAGACACCCTTTCGGCGGACGTCGTTCCGGCGATCACAGCCAGGTTTCGCCTGCTCAGCGCTGAAGACCAGTTGGCCCTGATTTGGTATGCCTATCTAGAGATGGGATCCACGATCACGGTGGCAGCTCCGGGCGCGGCCCGCATGCAGTTTGCCGAGCCCGTTCTCAACCAGATCAAGGCTCTCGGCTTTGCTGAACAAAGCCAAGTGATGTGTGATCTGGCTAATCGCTCCGATACCCCCATTGGCCGCACCTACGCCAACTGGTCGGTCAATATCAAGCTGGGTTTCTGGTATCAACTGGGCGAATGGATGGCCGCCGGCTTGGTGGCTCCAATCCCCGAGGGCTATCAGCTATCGGCCAATGCTTCAGCTGTTTTGAGTTCACTGAAGGGCGTTGAGCAGGGTCAGCAGATCACCCTACTGCGCAACTTTGTGGTGGACATGGGCTTTGATCCTGCCAAGGGGGAAGGCCAACGGGTGATGGAGCCCGTGGTGGCGCCCACCCCTGAGGAACTGCGCAAGAAGGTGTTCATCGAGGGGGTGATTAATCCCACCATCAACGCCTACATGGATCGGCTCAATGCCAACGATTTTGACAGCCTGATCGAACTGTTCTTGCCCGATGGCGCCCTGCAGGCCCCCTTCCAGAAGCCGATTGTGGGTAAGGACGCAATCCTGCGCTTCTTCCGGGAGGATTGCCAAAACCTGAAATTGCTGCCCGAGCGTGGCTACTCCGAGCCGGCTGAGGGGAATTTCAACCAGATTAAGGTCACAGGCAAGGTTCAGACCCCCTGGTTTGGCGCCGGTATTGGCATGAATGTTGCCTGGCGTTTTCTGCTCAATCCGGAAGGTCAGATTTACTTTGTAGCCATTGATCTGTTGGCATCACCTGCGGAGTTGCTCAAGTTCGCCCGTTGAGCCAAACCGGCAAGGGCCTGGCCTTTTCTGCCGCCATCACGGCGGCTTGGCTGCTGTCTCTATTGGCGTTGTTGAGCCTGGATTTGGCCCGACAGCCCCTGGCTTTGGTGGCGCTGGCGGTAGGAGTGCGAACTTTCCTGCAAACGGGACTGTTCATCATTGGTCACGACGCCATGCATGGCGTTCTGCTCCCTTTGCAGGCTCGCTCCAATCAGCGCCTAGGCCAACTCGCTTTGGCGCTCTATGCCTGCCTTCCCTACCAGCGTTGCCTGCGGAATCATCGCCAGCACCACCAGGCTCCAGGTAGTTGCCACGATCCGGATGTCCAAGCTGGGGCCGGGCCCCTTGCCTGGTATGGCCGCTTCATGGCGGGCTATTTGAGTGTTGGCCAGATGGCCGCCCTGCTCATGAGCTGGGCGGTTTGTCTGCTGGTGGCCTCCCATCACTCAGCCACTCCCGGGTTGACCGTGGTGCTCGTGTGCATTCTGCCCCTGGCCCTGAGTTCGCTGCAATTGTTTGCCTTTGGCACCTATCTGCCCCACCGGGGGGCAGGCCTGGCCTTGAGTTCGGGCCACCAGGCCCGCAGCCTTGATCTGCCGGTGTGGTTATCGTTCTTAGCCTGCTATCACTTCGGTTACCACCGCGAGCACCATCAAACGCCGAGTTTGCCTTGGTTTGCCTTGCCTTCCCAGCGCCGTTCCGTGCCAACGGCTGGCCTGCGGCCCCTGTCCCTCGCGCCAGCCAGACCAGCGCGATAACGTCCTTACTAACAAGATCAATGACCATGGAAGCCGTATTGGCAGGCTGGACAGATCAGGAGCAGGTCATCGTCAAGCAGGCCTTTGACACGGCCTACGGCCGCGCGATTGCCCAGTTGACCGAGACCCTGCGGGAGCGGGTGCGGACCCTCGAGGGACCGGAGGATCTTTGGCAGCTCCACGATTTTTTAAGCATTCAGCGCCATTCGATCGAGGGCCATTTTGATTTCCGCCTCGATGGCATCCTATTTGTGTTTGCCAGTTTAGTGAAGGACAATCTGCTCAACCTCGATGAATTGGCAGGACTCGAGGCCGAGAAGCTTGCCAAGATTACGGCTATGTCCAGGTTCTAGCGCTAAGGAAGGTTTCTTGATCAAGCCTGCTGCTAGTTTTGTTAATCACTTCTGTTAATCCATACAGATAGAGACCCGCTTTTTTAGTTGGCAAGTGGGGCGGTGGTTCTCGGCGGCTTTTAGCTTTATGCCGTTGTCTGTGGATCTCGATTGGGCGGCTCTACTTGCAGCTGTTTTGCCCGATGCTGCTCACTTCAATCGTCACTTTGACGGCGTCTTCAACCGTTTTGCCAGGACAACCGTTTTGCCAGGACAAATGTTTTGCCAAGACAATCGTTTTGCCTAGACAATCGATTGTGGCAGCAGCGTCCCATTCGCGACTGGTCAGGTGTTGCTCTGTCGGTATGTCGCCTCCACAGGTGATGGCATCCCCCGTCGACGGCCGGATCGGGGTTGCAATCTTGTCGGGCTCTGGTGGCGGCAAGACTCGTAATCGCTGCAATTGACTTGCGCGTCGGCGTTGGTCCCTGTTTGGGGTTGGTGCCCTTTGCCTGGACCCCAATCCCATCGCCCCCTAGCCTCCCGGCTGCGCCGCCAGCCCCCGCCCATGCCCGTGCTCAACCGCTGGTCGGACGCTGCCGCCGCCGAGGCCGTGGCTGCCTATGGGGCCCAGGGGGTGGCGGAAGCCCTGGCCCTGCGCACCTACTCGGCCCGGCTGCTGGGGGCCGATCCAGGCCTGGTGCTCCATGGCGGCGGCAACACCTCGGTCAAAACCACGGTGACGGGGCTGCTGGGCGAAACGATCCCGGTGCTGTGCGTGAAGGGATCCGGTTGGGACCTGGCCACGATCGAGCCCCCCGGCCATCCGGCCGTGCGCCTGGAGCCCCTGCAGGCCCTGCGGGCCCTGGAGAGCCTCAGCGATGAGGCGATGGTGGCGGCCCAGCGCCAGAACCTGATCGATCCGGCCGCCCCCAACCCGTCGGTGGAGGCCCTGCTGCATGCCTTCCTGCCCCTCACCTACGTCGACCACACCCATTCGATCGCCCTGCTGGCCCTGGCCGACCAGCCCGATGCCGAAGCGATTTGCCGGCAGGTGTATGGCGATCGGGTTGCCCTGGTGCCCTATGTGATGCCCGGCTTTGACCTGGCCCTGGCCGCCGCCGCCGCCTACGAGCAGGCGGCCGCCCGCGCCGCCGCCCAGGGCATCGAACTCGAGGGCATGGTGCTGCTTAAGCATGGCCTGTTTTCCTTTGGGGCCACGGCCAAACAGAGCTACGAACGGATGATTGCGCTAGTGCGCCAAGCCGAAGAGCGCATTGCCCTGGCGCAGAGCGCCCAAGCTCCCAGCCAGCCAGCCCCCGTGCCGGCGCCCCCAAGCGCTGCGGCGGCTGTGCTGCCGGTGCTGCGCGGGGCCCTGGGCCGGGCCGCCGAGGCCCAAGCGGCGCCGCTGCGCTGGCTGCTTGATCTGCGCGCCACCCCCCAGGCCCTGGAGCTGGTGAACGATCCCCGCTTGGCCGAGTGGGCCGGCCGCGGCGTCGCCACCCCCGACCATGTGATCCGCACCAAGGCCCGGCCCCTGGTCTTGCCCGCCGAGCCCACCGCCGCCCAGATCGAGCAGGCCCTCGGCGCCTATATCGCCGATTACCAGGCCTACTTCGAGCGCCAGAACGCCCGGGCCGGGGGCATCAAAAGTCCCCTGGATCCCCTGCCGCGGCTGGTGGCGATCCCGGGCCTGGGCCTGGTCGGCATCGGCAAGAGCGCGGCGGAGGCTTCCGTGGCGGCTGACATCGGCCTGGCCTGGGCCCGCACCCTGCTGGCGGCCGAAGCCGTGGGCCGCTTCGAGCCCGTGGATGAGGCCGACACCTTTGCGATGGAGTACTGGAGCCTGGAGCAGGCCAAACTCGGCAAGGGCAGCGAAAAGCCCCTGGCCCGCCAGGTGGTGCTCGTGACCGGCGCCGGCGGCGGCATCGGCGCGGCCACGGCCCGGGCCTTCGCGGCCCAGGGGGCGGAGTTGGCCCTGCTCGATCGCGATGGCGACAGCGCTGCCGCTACGGCCAAAGCCTGTGGCCGCCAGGCCCTGGCCCTGGCCTGCGACCTCACCGATCCGGCGGCCCTGCGGCAGGCCATGGACCAGGTGGTGGCCCGCTTTGGCGGCTTGGATCTGGTGGTGAGCAACGCCGGGGCCGCCTGGAGTGGCGCCATGGCCAGCCTGAGCGAGGCCGACCTGCGCGCCAGTTTCGAGCTCAATCTCTTTTCCCATCAGGCCGTGGCCCAGGCCGCTATGGCGGTGTTCCGGGCCCAGGATTCGGGCGATGCCGCCCAAGCCGCCAGCCGGCCGGTGCTGGGCGGTCAGTTGCTGTTCAACGTCAGCAAGCAGGCCCTCAACCCGGGCCCCAACTTCGGCGCCTATGGCATCGCCAAGGCAGCGCTCTTGGCCCTGATGCGCCAATACGCCCTCGAAGGCGGACCGGAAGGGATTCGCTCCAATGCCATCAATGCCGATCGCATCCGCTCCGGCCTGCTCGATGACGCCATGATTCGGTCCCGTTCCGCCGCCCGGGGCCTGAGCGAAGCCGACTACATGGCCGGCAACCTGCTCTCCCTGGAGGTGCGCGCCAGCGATGTGGCGGCTGCTTTCGTGTCGCTGGCCCTGCTGGAGCGCAGCACCGGCGTGGTGCTCACCGTCGATGGCGGCAACGTGGCGGCGATGGTGCGCTGAGGGACGACCTGGCGGCTTGGACCGGCCGGGCTTGGTGTCCTGGCTTTGGGTCTTGGTTTGGGTTCCAGGCTTGAGGTTTTGGTTGGGCCCTGGGGTTTGGTGGGGTCGGTGTTTTGGTTGCGGGAGGGTGGGGTCGTGAGTGGGCCGGTTCGCTCCCTTGGCGCCTAGGGCCTTCGGCTGGCTAGGGCCAGCCCCAGGCTGGCCCAGACCACCACCAGGCCAAAACACAGGGTGGTCCAGGTGGGCAGGCCCCAGCTGGTGATCGCCAGGGGGGCCACCACCGTGATCACCCCGCCGGCGAGCAGGGGCTGGAGCAGCAGCTGTTTGATCGAAAAGGCCTGCAGGGCTTCGCTGCGGTCGTCCGGATCGGCCATGCGCAGCAGCAGCAGGCCGCTGGCCGCCACCCCCGTGGCCTGGCCGAATTCGATCACGGCCCGTTCGAACCAGTCCTTGGGCAGGATCCGCGGCGCCAGCAGCAGCACCACGGCCAGGTTCCAGAGCAACCCGGCCAAGGACAGCACCGTCAGGGGCAGCCAGTCCTGGCGGAGTAGGGCCAGGTCCAGCCCCGCCGTGGCGGCGGTGATCAGCAGGTCGGCCGAGAGGGTGCCGGTCTGGCCCTGGATCGGCGCCGACACCCAACCATCGAGTTTCAGGCGCTCCAGCGCCAGTCGCACGAGGATTGAGCCCACCAGGGCCAGGGGAAACACGGGTAGGGCGTCGATCACCAGGGCGAACACCCCGCCGGTGCGCGCTGCCAGGCCGCGCAGCAGGGCCAACAGGGACACACCCACCAGCACCGCCACCCCGGCCAGGCCCAGATTCACGGCCCAGGCCGCCAGGCTTTTTAGGGGCCCCTGGGGCGCAACTTTGGGCCCCACCGCTTCGGCCTGGGCGCTGGATCCTGACCCGGCGTCGCCCATTGGCGCTGGGGCGGCTGGGTCCGGCCAGGCGCTGGTCCAGCCCCGGCTGCGGCCCACCACCACCAACACGCCGCCCACCAGGGTGGAGGTCAACAGCCCCACCGTGGCCAGGGCTAACCCCAGGGCTTCGCCGGCGGGAAAGCCCAGGCTGGCGTAGCTGGGCCCCATGGCGGCGGCGGAGCCGTGGCCGCCCTCGTAGGCCACCTCGATCAGGCAGGCCATCAGCGGGCTCACCCCTAGCCAGGGTTGCAGCAGCAGTAACACCGCTAGGCCCGCCACCAGAAACTGGCCAAAGGCCAGGGTCAGCGACAGCAGGACTTGGGCCGAGACCGGTTGCCACAGACCCGCCAGCTTCGGCAGTGGCTTGGCCAGCAACAAGGTGGCGAACACCAGGGTCAAGAGCACCAGGGGCAGGTTGGCCCAGAGCTGCATCACCGGCGCCGGCAGCAGGGGCAGGGGCCCGGAGGGGGCCAGGGCCAGGCCGATCAGGCCGGCCACCAGGGCCTCGGGGATGCCGACCAGCTTGAGCTGGAGCCGGTGGCCGATCGCCCGGCCTAGGCCCAGCAACACCACCAGCCCCGCCATGGCCAGCAGCAGCCAGGGCAGGCCCCGGGCCGGTTCCTGCAACCAGGTCGGCAGGGACCCTACGGCTGCCGACCACAGCAGCAACGGTGGCTGCAGCCAGGACCCCAACGCCGGCCCCAGGGCTGCCAGGGGCGACGCCAGCTGATCGGCGAGGGGATTCGCCACTGGATCAGCCACCCCAGTCGCGACCTGATCGACGAGTCCGGGCGCCCATCCGGGTGCCGATCCAGTCGCCATTAGGGACACCCCAGGGCGAAGTGGTGGCGGAAGAAGGCTTCGGTGGCCTCCAGAACGGTGACCCGTACGGCGCCACTGCGGAAACCATGGCCCTCGCCGGCAAAGTGGTGCACCTCCACGGGCACAGCCCTTTGGCGGAGGGCCTCGGCCATGGAATCGGTCTGGGAGGGGGGCACCACCTGGTCGTCGAGGCCCTGGAAAAAGATCACTGGCGCCTGGATGCGTTCGGCGTGGTGGAGGGGGGAGCGCGCTTGGTACGTGGCCCGCTGCTCAGGCCAGGGGCCCACCAGGCTGTCGAGGTAGTGGGCCTCAAAGCGGTGGCCATCGGCCACCAGGCCTTCCAGGTCGCTGACCGCATAGCGGCAGGCACCGGCCCTGAAGACATCACTAAAACAGAGGGCCGATAACACGGTGAAGCCGCCGGCGCTGCCCCCTTCGATCGCGAGCCGCTGGGCCGAAGCCTTGCCAGCAGCCACCACCGCCAGGGCGGCCGCGGCGCAATCGTGGCTGTCCACCAGGCCCCACTGGCGATCGAGCCGTTCCCGGTAGGCGCGGCCAAAGCCCGTGGAGCCGCCGTAGTTGACATCCAGCACCCCCCAGCCGCGGCTGGTCCAGAACTGGATCGCCAGATTGAGGCCGCTGCGGGCCATGGCCGTGGGGCCGCTATGGCCCTTCACCAACAGGGGGCTGGCAGGCGTGGCGCCGCCGGTCGGGGGGTAATACCAGGCGTGGGTGGGGGCGCCGCCATGGCCAGCAAACCAAAGGGGTTCCGGCACGCTGATTGCCTCGGTTGCCAGGGGGCTGGCTGCGGCGGGGCTGTGGCGCCAGGGGCCACGGCCAAGCTCCAACTCCAGGAGCCCGGAGGGGCTGGTGGCCCCGCTGGCGAGGCAGGCCAGGGCGCCGTTCTCGGCGCAAAGCCCGCCAAAGTCGTTGAAGGGCAGATCGAAGGGGATCCAGTGGCCTGGCTGGGCTGGGGCGGCCGGATTCGCTGGGTTCCCAGGCCCCTGGCCCGTTGCGCTGCCAGGGGCCTTGTTGAAGTCGATCCGGCCCAGCTGCCAGCTCCCCTGAACGCAGGCGGCGGCCACCAGCTGGCTGCCATCCCAGGCGGTGGTGGAGAGGCCCAAGACCCACTGGGGCGTGGCAAATTCTGCCTCCATCGGCAGCAGCGCCTGCCAGGGCAGGGGCGGCTCGGGGAAGGCCGGAGGGGACTGGGCCAGGGCGGCCTCGCCGCCCCCAGCGGCACTGGGGGTAGGGGTGTTGATCGCGCTAGCGAAGGGATCTAACTCGGCCGCCGTGAGCGCTTCGGCCGCCGCTAGGCGCTCCAGGTTCCACCAGCCGCTGCGATCGCTGGACACGAGCAGGTCTGCGGGAAGGCTGCCAGATGGGTCGGTTAACTCCGCCGCGGCTGGACTCGCGCCACCCTTGGTTTGGGCGGCAGCGGCTGGGATGGCCGCACCCAGCCAAAGCGGTTGGAAGACTGAGATGGCCGCCCTGCTGCGGTTGTCCGAGCCGGCCACGGGGCGGCAGGCCATGGGGCCCTCGCCGGCGCCATCGGCCCTTTGCGACTCGAAGCAGCCCAGCCAGAGCTGGCTGCGCTCCCAGGGCAGGCAGGGCTGCTGCCATTCCACCCAGGCCAGGTGGCTGCCCCTGGGGCTCAGGGTCGGATAGCCGCAGAAATCGGCGGCCTGGTGCAGGGTCACCGGTTCGCCGCCCTGCAGGGACACCGCCACCAGCTGGTCGCGGCCGTCGGCCTCAACCACGCCGATCCAGCGCTGGCGCCGGGCATCGATCAGGCCACCGCCGAAGGCCCGGGGGGCCGGACGGGTGAGCTGGATGGGCTGGTTTGGGCCTGCCCCGGCCGGGCCCAGGTCCAGGCGCCAGAGGCAGCGGTCCCGGTCATTGACAAACACGGCCATGGTCTGCCCGCCAACCTGTCCCAGGGCGCAGGCCCCGCCCCCATAGCCGTGGATGCGGCTGCGCAGGTTCCAGTCGCCGGGGGTCAACTCCTCGGCCTGGGGGCTGGCGGCCGCCCCGGTGGTTTCCACGCCAAAGGGGCGCCGCATCAGCGTGGTGCGCCCCTGTTGCTCGGGACGCTGCTCCAGCCAATGGAGCTGGCCCGCCAAAAGCTTGGGCTCCAGCAGGCTGGGGATGCGTCCCTCCACGGTGGACGCTGGCAGGCCTGCAGGGGTTGGCGTCACCGGAGCTTGTTTGCCGCGGCTCCTAGAATCGCCCCCAATCGGAACGGGATTGTCCATTGGCCAGCAGCTTCGCCAGGTTGGCGCGTTCGGCGGAGCAGTCGAGCAAGGGGGTGCATGTCTCCAAGGAGCCCCTCGAGACCCCGCCGATGGCGATCCACACCCTGGGCGATGAGGTGCTGCGCACGCCGGCCAAGCGGATCGGCAAGGTGGACGAATCGGTGCGGGAGCTGGCCCGCCAGATGTTGCTCAGCATGTATGCGGCCAAGGGCATCGGCCTGGCAGCTCCCCAGGTGGGCGTCCATCAGCAACTGCTGGTGATCGACCTGGATCTGGAGAATCCAGCCACCCCGCCCATGGTGCTGATCAACCCCGAAATCACGGCGGAAGGGGGCTCGATCTGCACCTACGAAGAGGGCTGCCTCAGCATTCCCGGGGTGTATCTCGATGTGGTGCGACCGAGCGTGGTTGAGGTGAGCTATCGCTGCGAGATGGGCCGTAGCCGCCGGCTCAAGGCCGACGGCCTGCTTGCCCGTTGCATCCAGCACGAAATGGACCATCTCAACGGCGTGCTGTTCGTCGATCGGGTCAGCGATGGGGCGGGCCTGGAGGAAGGCCTCAAAGAAAAGGGCTTTGATCGGGCCCATGTCCGCTCCCTTCTCTGAAGACCTGAATTCCCATGCCGATGAAACCCCTGGCGGGCCTGTTTCTGGCCCTGGCTTGTGTGCTGGGCATTGCCGCCACAGGCTCCGTCTTTGAACTCGCCTACGGGGACCCCGACCTGGGCGTCACCGCCACCCGCTGGATCCTGGGCGCTTCGATCCCTGGCACCCTGGTGGCCTTACTGGTGGCAATCCGCATCAATAAGCCGGCCTGATCGCCCTGGTTTGTTGACGGGGCACTTCTACGATTTCCCCTTAGCCCGAACTCTGACCATGACGCGCCTGGTCCGTCCCCTGGCTGTTTTGTTTTCGCTGGTCGGCCTGACGGCGGCCGGGTGGGCCATGGCGCCCCAGGCCCGCGCCCAGGCTTCGATGTTCAGCACCCAGGAGGTGGACCAGGGCAAGTTCATCATCGTGGCGGCACCGATTGGCGATGGCAGCCGCGCCCAGCTCAACATCTATGAGCAGCGCAGCGCCCAGCGCCCCTGCTATGCGGTGTCGGGCAGCCGGCCGGCGGTGGTGGATCCCCTGCTGGCCAGCTTCGATTTCACCGGCATCTGCAACCGCTTCATTGATGGCAACGGCTATTCCCTGCGGATCGGCACGGCCGACCTGGGCACGGTCTATCGCCTCAGCGTCGTGAAGGACTCGGCGGAAATCCTGCTGATGGCCCAGCCGACCCGCGCCGATGCCGGCCCGGAGATGGTGGTGGCGCGCACGGGCGGCCCGGGCAATGGCTTCTTGCAGCTGGTGGCCGAGCCTGGCTGGCGGGTGATGCGCCGCATCTTCGGCAACCGGGCCCTGGGCCATGTCTATGTCTATCGCGATAGCTGGCCCGGGGCGGCCACCGCCACCAGCCCAACGGCTGAGCCCGCTGTGCCGGCGGCCAAGATCCCGCTGGACCCCAAGGCCCCCGCGGAGAAGGGAGCCAGCAAGCCCCAGGCCCTTTCGGGCGAGCAGCCAGCCCCGTCTGGGGGCAAGCCGGCCCCAGGGTCGGCGGCTGTTCCGAGCCCAGGATCGGTGCCGAGCTCAGGCTCAGTTCCCAGCCAGGGAGCCGTTCCGGCTCAAGGGGCTCGGTCCAGCCAAAGCCTGGCGCCCAGCCCAGGGACAATGAACTCCAAGCCTGTGGCAGTCGCCAAGCCAACCGGGTCCGCCAAGGCTGGGGACCCGGCAAAGTCCGTTACAACCACCAACGAGGTTGCGAGCCCCAAGGCTGTTGCGGCAACCAAGGCTGTTGCGGCAACCAAGGCTGTTGCAGCAACCAAGGCTGTTGCAACAACCAATGCTCCTACGGCCACCAAAGCCTTAACAGCCTTCAAGGCTGTGGAACCCGCCAATGCCCTAGAACCCATCAAGCCCGCCAAGCCGGTGGCCGCGGCGCCCAAGCCAACGGCTGGCGCGCCCCTGGCTGTCGCCCCCAACCTGCCTGCCCTGCCGCCCGTCGGTCCGGCGCCGGCCGGCAGCTTGCATTGATCCGGCGCCAACGTCGGTCCGCCGGGGGCTAGGTCCTGTTCAGGGAAGCCCGCAGGGGCACTTGCTACGATCAATCCACTGCTGAGCACCAAAGCGCTTCATGACCCAGGTCACCGTCGGCGAAAACGAAGGCATCGAATCGGCCCTGCGCCGGTTCAAGCGCCAGGTCTCCAAGGCAGGCATCTTCGCTGACCTCAAGCGCCTGCGTCACCACGAAACGCCCACCGAGAAGTACAAGCGCAAGGCCCAACAGCGCCGCCGTCGCCGCTGATCGCCTTTTAGTGCCGCTGACCAGGACCATGCAGATAGGCGGAGTCTTGCTGCTATCAGCCTGTTTGTGTCGACTGGTTTCCCTGGCTTAGGCCTGGTTGGTTGATGAATCAAGTCCCTGATCCCAGGGGGGGCAGGTTGGTTCGCTGAATCCGTGCTTCTACCTGTTGGCAGGGGGCCCCAGTCTTCCAAGACTGGGGCCAGTTCTGTTTGGAGCTGGTCCCATGGTCCGCCTCATGGCCCGATTCGGGCACTGGTTTGGTGACTCCCTGGCCCATGCCTTCGGCAACCCCAGGGAAGACCGGCACCAACCCCCGGCGATCGGCGTCCAGCCCTACACCGGTGAGAGGGCTCGCCATGGCCGTTAGGGCTCGCTGCTACCTCCCCTAGGACGGGGATTGACTCTCGCGGTCGAAACTGCGGTAGGTGAGGGCCTCGGCGATCGCCTGGCCATCCACCCTGGTCTCCCCAGCCAGGTCGGCAATGGTGCGGGCCACGCGCAGCACCCGTTCGCCGGCCCGGGCACTCAGGGCTCGGTGCTGCAGGGCCGAGCGCCAGAGCTGCAGGGCTTCGGCTTCAAAGTGGCCGCAATCAGCTAGGTCCCGGGAGCTCAGGCGGCTGTTGGCGCAGCCGCGGGGGTTGCGCTCCGCCATGCGCTGGCGGGCCTGCAGGACCCGTATGGCCACTTGGGCCGTGGATCCTGGCGGGCTAGGTGATTCGAGGCCCCTTCCCGATCCAGGCCCTAGGGGGTGGCTGGGGCCGGACTGGCCGCCAGGGTTGTGCTTGCCGGGGCCCGGCCCCGGAGTTGATCTGCTCCCCTCTGGGGGCTGGGGCGTCGCTTGGGCCTTCGGTCCGAGGCGCTCCGGTGGCTGGTTGCCGCACTGGCGATCGGGACCCAGCTCCTGGATAGGGGGCCGGCGCAGGATCACCTGCAGATCGAGGCGATCGAGTAGGGGGCCGCTGAGCTTGCCCCAGTAGCGCTGGCGCCGGGCCTCGCCGCAGACGCAGGCCCGCTCCGGGTCGCCATACCAGCCGCAGGGGCAGGGGTTGGTGGCGGCCACCAGGGTCACGGCGCAGGGAAAGCGCAGCCGCGCCCGGGTGCGGCTGATCCACACTTCCCCTTCTTCGAGGGGCTGGCGCAGCTGGTTGAGCACGTCGCCGCGAAATTCGGCCAGTTCATCGAGGAACAGCACACCGTGGTGGGCCAGGGCCAGATCGCCCGGCCGCGGGATCGTTCCGCCGCCGATTAGGGCTGGGCCCGAGCAGCCGTGGTGGGGCGCCCGGAAGGGCCGCTGCCTGGGCAGGTGTCCCTGGCTGCCGAGCAGGCCCGCCACTGAATAGAGCTGGCCTAGCTCCAGGGCTTCCTGCCGCTGCAGGGGCGGCAACAGTCCTGGCAGGCGCCTGGCCAGCATCGTCTTGCCGCTGCCCGGGGGCCCCACCAGCAGCAGGTGGTGGCCTCCGGCCGCGGCGATCTCCAGGGCGCGGCGGCCATGGGGCTGGCCCCGCACATCGGCCAGGTCCAGCTCCTGGGCTGGTGGCTCGGGGGCCGCGGGGCTGGGGAGGCTGGCCCGCTCTGGATCGGCGAGGAGCTCCAGCACTTGGCCGAGGCTGGCCGCCGGCCAGACGGTCAATCCCTCCACCAGGGCAGCCTCGGCTCCATTGGCCTGGGGCACGACCAGGGCCCGGGCCCCCGCCTTCTGGGCCGCCAGGGCCAGGGCCAGGGCGCCGCGCACGGGCCGCAGCCGACCATCAAGGCCCAGCTCCCCCGCCGCCCAGACCCCCGCCAGCCGGCCGGGATCGAGCTGGCCGCTGGCCAGCAACAGGGCCAGGGCGATCGGCAGATCGAAGGCTGGCCCCTCCTTGCGCACATCCGCTGGGGCCAGGTTGACCACCACCCGGGTGAGGGGCATGCGCAGGCCGCTGTTGCGCAGGGCCGAGCGCACCCGCTCCCGCGATTCCTGCACCGCCGCATCGGCCAGCCCCACCATCAGCACGCCCGGTAAGCCCGGGGTGATGTCCACCTCCACGGCCACTTCCACCGCATCAAGACCCACTAGGGCCGCGCCGCTGCAACGTGCCAACATCGAGCCAGGGGCAGGGTTTCACTCACCAGTGCCACCGCCGTTCCGGGCCTGCCGACTGGGAGGCATCCCCGCCCTTGCCAGTCCCTTCCCCGCCGCCATGGACCAGCCCGCTGACACGATTTTTGGCCGCATCCTGCGCGGTGAGATCCCCTCGGATCAGGTCCATAGCGACGACCTCTGCATCGCCTTCCGTGATGTCCAGCCCCAGGCCCCGGTGCACCTCCTGGTGATTCCGCGCCAGCCCCTGGTGAACCTGGCCGACGCCAGCGCCGCCGACGGGCCCCTGCTCGGCCACCTGTTGCTGGTGGCCGCCCAGGTGGCGCGCCAGGAGGGTCTCACGGCCTGGCGCACGGTGATCAACAGCGGCGCCGAGGCGGGCCAGACGGTGTTCCATCTGCATGTGCATGTGATCGGTGGCCGGCCGCTGCAATGGCCGCCGGGGTGAGCGATCCCTCGGCCAGCCAGCGCCCCGGGCGCCCCAGCGGCGAGAATGGCCCCACTTGAGTGTCGTCATGAGTCCCCTGAAGGCCTTCCGCAGCCAGCTCGGCAAGCTGCAGCGCCTGGCCCAGCCCTACTTCCTGCCGTTGGACAACGGCGCCAGCTCCGGCCAGTTCCTGGTGTTGGTGGTGGCGCTGATTGCCGTGGTGGTGGGCCTAACCCTGCTGCTGCTGACCGCAGCAATCGCAGCCAGCAGCGCCTGGATCCCGGAGTTGCAGCATCGTTTCGTGCCAGGGGTGCGCGAACAGGTGGCGTCGATCTGGGCGGGGCCCTGGGGCAAGGTTGTGATGGTGCTCTTTGGCGCCGGGTTGGCCTGTTTCTGGGCCTTGCGCGCCAAATTGCGCCAGGGACGCTGGTTGCCCTGGCTGTTGCTGGGGGTGATCACCCTGCTGATCCTGGTGATCAATGGCATCAATGTGGGCATCAGTTTTGTCGCCCGGAACATCGAGAATGCCCTGGTTGCCTATAAGGCCGAGGACTTCTGGAAGATCGTTGCGGTCTACGCCTTTTGCCTGGTCCTGGCCTTGCCGATAAGGGCCCTACAGAGTTACCTAATCCCCAAGCTGGGGTTGATGTGGCGCGAGTGGTTAAGCGAAAGAATGTTGGGGCGTTATCTGACAAATCGTGCCTATTACGTTCTTAATCCCAATGATGAAAGCGTTGAGGAAATCGATAACCCCGACCAGCGAATCTCCCAGGATGCGGCAAGCTTTACGGCCACGAGCCTGAGCGTTACTGTTGAAATAATCGCGGCGCTCCTTACTTTTTTCAGCTTCATTATTGTGCTTTGGAGTATCAACGCAACCTTGGCTCTCTGGCTATTGGCCTATTCGGTTGTGGGCACTAGCTTGATCATTTTTGCCAGCCGCAAACTGGTTAATCTCAATTACCAGCAGCTGAAGCTTGAGGCGGATTTTCGCTACGGCCTGGTGCACATCCGTGATAACGCCGAGTCGATTGCCTTCTACCGCGGCGAGCAACAGGAGCAGAAGGAGGGCACAAGGCGCCTTGGCGGCGTGATTCAGAACTACAACAAGCTGATTATCTGGGAGGCATTGATTGAGGTTATCCAGCGCTCCTACGATTATTTCTCGCGCTTCTTGCCCTGGTTGGTGATTGCCCCGATCTACTTTGCCAAGCAGGTTGATTTTGGCGTGTTTGGACAGGCCAGTATAGCTTTTTCCCAGGTATTGTTCTCGGTTAGCTATATTGTCAACAATATTGATCGCCTGGCGGCCTTCTCCGCTTCGATCAGCCGTCTGGAGGGATTCCAGGGCAAGGTGGAATCGATCAGCAGCGAGATTTTGGCCCAGTCGATCGCCGAGAAGGGCCAGCCCGCCCTGTCCTCGGAAGCGGCCTTAGGCGATTCATCGCCCGATTCGATCCTCGTGAGCCATGTGGATCTGATCCCGCCGCGCAGCAGCCGCCGGCTGATCCACGACCTCAGCCTGGAGGTGGCCCCCAGCCAGCGCCTGCTGGTGGTCGGTCCCTCCGGCTGCGGCAAAACCTCCTTCCTGCGCCTGGTCAGTGGCCTCTGGCCCGCCGGCGCCGGCCGGGTGCACCGGCCACCCGTGGGCGAGCTGATGTTCATTCCCCAGAAGCCCTACATGCTGCTTGGCAGCCTGCGGGAGCAGCTCTGCTATCCCCAGAGCACAGAGCTCTTCAGTGATGGCCAGCTGCGCCATGTGCTCGAAGAAGTGAGATTGCCCGAATTGGTGCACCGCTATCCCGACCTCGACATCAAGCAGGATTGGCCCCGGCTGCTTTCCCTCGGAGAACAGCAACGCCTGGCCTTTGCCCGCCTGCTGCTGAATTCGCCAAGATTTGTGGTGCTCGATGAGGCCACCAGCGCCCTCGATGTGGCCACCGAGAAACACCTCTACAACCTGCTGGCCCAACGGGAGATGGCCTTCGTCAGCGTCGGTCACCGTCCCACCCTGCGCGGCTTCCACGACACCGTGCTGGAACTCGATGGCCAGGGCGGCTGGAAGCTGATTCCTGCCACCAGCTATGACTTCAACACCGGAGCCTGAGAGCCATGGCCAGCCCCCAACCTGACGCCGTCAACACCGAAGCGCCCCAGCCAGGGGCGCCCCACGCAGACACTGCTAAGCCAGAACCGCCAGCCACCAGCGCCACCACCCTGGATGTGCCCAGCTTCGGTTGGAGTGGCTACGCCGAGCGCATCAATGGGCGCTTTGCCATGGTCGGGTTCGCGGCGATCTTGATCATTGAGGCCCTTAGCGGTGAAACCTTCCTGCATTGGGCAGGCCTGGTGTCCTAGGGGCCACGGATCGTCCCTGCTTGGTCAAGGGAGCGGTGTCTGGCTTGGGTGCTTCCGGGGGCTCAGGGCAACTCGAGCAAATCCACCTGGCTGAGTCCGCCCCGGCCCACCTCCACGGCCAACACCCGGCCGTCGGCACTCAGGGCCAGCCGATGGGGCACCCCCGCCGGTTCGATCGGGATGAGCTGCAGGCTCTGCAGGGAGCGGCGGTAGAGCACCAGCTCGCTGCGGCCCTCCAGCTCCCGGATCAGGGCCAGCCGTTCGCCCCATTGGTCTACCGCCACGCCCACGGGCCGGGCATCGGGCCGGTTCAGCCCCGGTAGGGGCACGGGCCCCCCCTGGCTGAGGCGCACCAGCCGCACCTGCTCGCGGCCCTCCCGACCGCCGATCACCGCTAGCCAGTCGCTGCTCAGGGCCGGATCCCGGTTCACGGCGCTATGGGCCAACTGCAGATTCAGGCCCATCAGCGGGCGGACGCCGTTGTCCAGGCAGCCCCCCAGCAGCAGGCATAGCACCAGCGCAAGCCCGGGCGCCGGTGCCAAGGCCCATCGACTCCCCTGGCCAGCGCCGCTCATGAACGCGATCCCGAGGGTGGGCCCTGCAACAGCGAGCCTGGAACCGGATCGGGCTCCAGCCACTCCCCTAGGTCGAAGACCTCCACCCGGCTCTGGCCGCCGTCCACCAGCTGCACGGCGAGATGGCGGCCATCGGGGGCGAGGCTGAGCCGTTGGGGGTCCCGATCGCCCCGCAGGGGCAGGGGCAGGAGCCGGTTGGTGGCCCGGTCATTGATCACCACCTGGCGCCGGCCGCCCCGCCAGACCAGCAGGGCCAAATAGCGGCCATTCCAGCTGAGGGAGGGGGAGCTGTGGGGTTGCTGGCCGCGCAGCAAGGGCAGCGGCAACACCTGACCGGAGCGACGGTCCTGCAGCACCACCGTGCTGCGGCCGGAGCGCAGCATCAAGCTGGCCAGGAGATGGCCATCACCGCTGAGGCCTGGCTCCTGGCGGCTTTCAGCCCCCAGGCCGAGGGAACCCCTGGGGCTGGGTTGGCGCCGAATTCCCCAGGGCAGGGAGCAGGCCTGAACCAGAAGCAACAGGCCAAGGAAGGACGGGCCCAGCCAAAAGGGGACCAGAAGGCAGGGACCCGGGCTGCGCACTCAGTCGTCAAACCTGGAGCTGTTATCCCGTCCGGGGCTGGTCGAGGGCGCTGACCCATCCCTGCGGCCAGGGCCGGACTCGGCGCCAGGGCCCTGGATGCGACCCGTTGGGCGCTCCGCAGCAGGGCTGGCTGGGCCTGAGTCGGGGCGCAGGGGCCGGAACTCGGCATCGCTCATCGGCGCTGCCGCCGGACGGGGGCTGCCGCTGCGGCCAAGCGGGGGCTGGTTGGATCGGGGGGCAGCGCCTTGGGGGCCGGGACGATTGCCCAGCCCAGGCTCCATGCCTGCTCCGGATCGGGAGCCGTAGGCGCTGGCCCCGGAAATCGGTGATCCCTGGGGAACCGCGCCGCGGCTGCCGAGGGGCGCTGAGGCCGGGGGCTGGATCGGGCCGCTGCCAGGCCGGCGGCCCGAGCGGGGCATGTCGTCGGGGGAGGTGGTGGCACTGGGGCGACTGCCGCGCCGGCCGTCGTCTTTGTCGCGGCGGCGGGCCCCGAAGCCAGCGGCGCCATCGGCCGCTGCGCTAGGGCCGGAGCTGCCATAGGCCGAGGCCCTTGGACCTGGACCATTGCCATAACTGTCGCCCCCAGGCCCGTCAGGGCCGTAGCGACCGGTGCGGGGCGGAAGGTCCCGGGGGCCAGCCGGGCCCGGGCTCTGATTCCAGTCGTCTGGGGCCGATCCACGGCCACTGCGGGACACCGCCCGCTCCGGAATGGCGGTCCTGGGGCTGGTCCGGGGCCGGTAAAAGTCCTCCTCGTCGGAGGGTTCATCGGAGCCCTGGCGGGAACGAATCCGGCGCCGCAGCGGTTCCGGTTCGTCAAAGCGGTCGAGATCGTTGCCCCAGGCGTCACGGCCGCCGATGCGCGGTCCGGCCGGAGGACCGTCATCGTCATCGATAAAGGAGGAGCGGCGAGCCTGCTCGGTGGTAATCCCCCGCAGGCGCACGCTTTCGTAGGCGAAGAAAACGGTGGTGCCGGCGAGCAGGAACTGGCCGAACTGCAGGATCGGATCGAGACGCCAGCCCTGGAAAAACAGGATGCCGCCACAGAGGAGGCCGACCGCGGCAAAAAAAACGTCGTAATCGCGGGCCAGGGCGGGCTTGAAGCTCCTCATGAAGTAGAGGAACGCACCCCCAACCGCCAGCACGATGCCGACGATGCTGGCCCAATTAAGGCTGGCATTAACCACGGCTTCGACCCCTCAGTCGCAACGCTGAATGACAAGGCCCCGAATCAGCGCGCAGAGGCGATGATCCGGGGACACCAGTTTGGGCAAAGTCTAGGGCGGCGCCAAGGGGCCGCCGGTGTTCAGCGCCTCGCCTGGACTCAGAGGCGACGGTCGAGCCGGTCGTTCTGGCTAATCAGGACCAGGGCGATCGTGATGGGAACGACCACGATCACGGCCCCGTAGGCGAGGCTGCTGAGGAAGTTCGCAAGGGATGGGGTCATGGCACCGGTGGATCCGGCTGGGATCCTAGGCAGTGATGGCGAATCCCTACGATCGAACCCCTGCTGCTTAGAGCTTTGTGACGGGGATTCCGGTGCCATGGCCTGCCCCCTTGCCGGGCCCAAGCGCTGACCTGCTGGCGACCCTGGCCCTGCCGGCCTCGGCTGGGGCCACCATCGCCGCTGTCCTGCCCGGGTTCAACCTGCTGTTGGGCCTGGCCCTGGCCGCCTGGACCCTGCTGTTTCTGTTTCGGATCGTGCTCACCTGGTACCCCCAGGTGGACCTGGGCAAGGGGGTGATGCGGCTGGTGGCGATCCCCACCGAGCCGCTGCTGGCCGCCAGCCGCCGCCTGATCCAGCCGATCGGAGGAGTCGATGTCACCCCGGTGATCTGGGTGGGCCTGATCAGCCTGGTGCGCGAATTACTCGTGGGCCAGCAGGGCGTGCTCAGCCTGATCGCCCTGCGGGCCCAGGGCCTGGTCGCCGCCGCTGGCTGAGCGGTCCCGTTGTCAGGCCGGGGGCTCTTGCCTGGCGCTGCCTACTTGGGGCCACC
Organism: uncultured Synechococcus sp.; assembly: GCA_903855705.1. Classification (GTDB taxonomy): domain Bacteria; phylum Cyanobacteriota; class Cyanobacteriia; order PCC-6307; family Cyanobiaceae; genus BAIKAL-G1. Next base: position 14,199 of record CAINZT010000129.1, on the reverse strand, counting down.
GCCGATTTGGTGCAGCATCTCCTGCTCAACAAATTTGGTGTGGACATCGCCGCGCTGGAACTCGGGCCGATCGAGAAGGGCCAGGTGGAATTCGATCGTGGTGGGAATGCCGGTCACGGCGCACTCGGAGAGGGCCCGGCGCAGGCGCCGCAGGGCGTGGTCCCGGTCCACTCCCCACACGATCAGCTTGCCGATCAGGGAGTCGTAGAAGGGCGGGATCTCGTAGCCCGTGTACACGTGGCTGTCGAAGCGCACGCCCGGGCCGCCGGGAGGCAGCCAGCCGGTGATCTTGCCGGGGGCAGGCCGGAAGTTTTGGCGGGGATCCTCGGCGTTGATGCGCACCTCGATGGCGTGGCCACAGAGCTTGACCTGGTCCTGGGTGACGCTGATCGGCTCGCCGCCGGCGATCCGCAACTGCTCGGCGATCAAGTCGATGCCGGTCACCATCTCCGTGACCGGATGCTCCACCTGGATGCGGGTGTTCATCTCCATGAAATAGAAGCTGCCGCTGCGATCCACCAGGAACTCAACCGTGCCAGCGCCTTCGTAGTTGATCGTGCGGGCGGCCGCCACGGCGGCATCGCCCATGCGACGGCGCAGTTCGGGATCGATGGCACTGCTGGGGGCCTCCTCGAGCAGCTTCTGGTGACGGCGCTGGATCGAGCAATCCCGTTCGCCCAGGTGCACCACATTGCCGTGGCGATCGGCCAGCACCTGCACCTCAACGTGGCGCGGCCGGTCGATGAATTTCTCCATGTAGAGGCCAGGGTTGCCAAAGGCCGCCTCGGCCTCGCCCTGGGCGGCCTTGAACAGGTTGTCGAGTTGGTCGCGGGAGGGCACCAGGCGCATGCCACGGCCGCCACCACCGGCGGTGGCCTTGATCATCACCGGGTAGCCCATGGTCTCGGCCAGGGCGGCCGCCTCTGCTGGGTTCTCGAGCAGGCCTGCGCTGCCGGGGATGGTGGGCACCCCGACCCGCTGCATCGTCGCCTTGGCGGTGGATTTGTCGCCCATGGCCCGGATCGCTTCCGGCGAGGGGCCCACAAAGGTGATGCCGTGGGCGGCGCAGATCTCGGCGAAGCGGTCGTTTTCGGCCAGGAAGCCGTAGCCGGGGTGGATCGCATCGGCGCCGCGAGACGTTGCAGCGGCAATGATGTTGGGGATATTGAGATAGCTCTTGCTGCTGGGAGCTTCGCCCACGCAGACGGCTTCATCGGCCAGTTGCACGTGCAGGGCGTTGCGATCCACCGTGCTGTAAACGGCCACGGTGGGGATCCCCAACTCGCGACAGGTGCGCAGGATGCGCAGGGCGATTTCGCCCCGGTTGGCGATCAGCAGCTTGCCGATGGACATTCCGTGGCAGTCCGGCGCAATCCGGCGACGCAGGCCGTTGCGGACTGTATCAGTGCTCACCGGACCCCCCGCCCTGGCATGGGGAGGTCGATGGGTATATTGCTGGCTGGCGGGGCTTCAGCCCTGATCCAGCCACGCGGATGTGGTGGAATTGGTAGACACGCACGTTTGAGGGGCGTGTGACTTCGGTCTTGCGAGTTCAAGTCTCGCCATCCGCATTCTTTTCCCAGAACCAGGTTTGAGCCAGTTAGCCCCGGTTCAACCCCCTGGTTTCCGGCCCAGTTCACGTGCCGCTGGCGCTGTTGTGCTGGTTTGCAACGGCCCTGGCGAACTCAGCACCTGGGTGCGGCCCCTGGCCCTGCGCCTGCACCGGGAGCTGGCCCTGCGGCCCCTTGACCCAGACGCCGATCGTGCCCTGGATCTGGTCTTGGTGCCCTGCCCCAATGCCACTGGCCGCGAACACCAGGTGGCGGCAGGGATGGGCCTGTTTAACCGGATCCTGCCGGCCCGCTCCTTTTGGCGGCTGTTGCTCTGGCCGCGGCGCTATGGCTTCTGGCCGCGCCAGGGGGTGGTGGTGTTCCTCGGCGGCGACCAGTTCTGGACCGTGCTGCTCTCGGCGCGCCTGGGCTATCGCCATCTCACCTATGCCGAGTGGGTGGCCCGCTGGCCCCGCTGGAACGATGCAATTGCGGCGATGGGCCCCACGGCCCTGGACGCCCTGCCCAGGCGCTGGCGCGATCGGGCCACGGTGGTGGGCGACCTGATGGCCGACCTCTCCGAATCAGCCCGCCAGGAAATGCCCCTGCCGGCGGGCGAATGGGTGGCCCTGATGCCCGGCTCGAAGCGGGCCAAGCTGCAGGTGGGCATGCCCTTTCTGTTGGAGACCGCCGATCGGCTGGCGCGGCTGCGGCCCCAGGTTCGCTTCCTGCTGCCCGTGGCACCGACCACCACCGTGGCCGAGCTGCTCGCCTATGCCAGCCCCGCCAATCCCCTGTTTGGCTCCTACAGCTGTGGTGAACCCGAGCTGCTCGACGATGCCCACGGCCTGCGCCTGCGCACCCCCGCCGGCAGCGAGATCCTGCTGCTGGAGACCCACCCGGCCCATGGGGCCCTGAGCCAGTGCGCCCTGGCCCTGACCACGGTGGGGGCCAACACCGCCGAGCTCGGCGCCCTGGGTGTGCCCATGATCGTGCTGGTGCCCACCCAGCACCTGCAAGTGATGCAGGCCTGGGACGGGGGAATCGGCATCCTGGCCCGCCTGCCCCTGCTGCGCTGGTTGCTGGGGGCGGCCCTGACCGCCTGGCGGATGCGCAACCACGGCTTTTTGGCCTGGCCCAACATCTCGGCGGGCCGCATGGTGGTGCCGGAGCGGGTCGGCAGCCTCACCCCGGCGGCCATTGCCCAGGAGGCAGCCGACTGGCTGGACCAGCCCCAGCGCCTAGAGGGAATGCGCGAAGACCTGCGCAGCCTGCGGGGCCAGCCGGGGGCCGTGGCGGCCCTGGCGGCCCTGGTGCGCCAACTGCTGCCGGCCGCTGGTTCTGGCCCTGGATCCGAGCCTGCCCCTGGCCCCGAGCCTGGGCCTAGTGCTGGAGCCCTGCCGGCCGCGCCAGCTCCCCACCGGGCTGATTAACCTTTTGCTAGGCAAGCAATCTCCAGGGTCTCGATGAGCGATTCCACCAGTCCCGCCGCCCTCAACGGCCAGGAGCAGCCCCTCACGGAGCAAGACTGGCGCGAGCGGCTGACCCCCGAGCAGTTCCAGGTGGCCCGCCAGGGCGGCACCGAGCGGGCCTTCACCGGCATTTATTGGGATAACAAGGCCAAGGGCACCTACAACTGCGTTTGCTGCGGCACCGAGCTGTTCAGCTCCGGTACCAAGTTTGAATCGGGCTCCGGTTGGCCCAGCTTCTGGGAAGGGGCCAATCCCGGTGCCATTACCACCATTACCGACCGCAGCCACGGCATGGTGCGCACTGAGATCAAGTGCGCCAGTTGCGATGCCCATCTTGGCCATGTGTTCAACGACGGGCCCCAACCGTCGGGCCTGCGTTACTGCGTCAATTCGGCTTCGCTGTCGTTTGATCCCGAGGCTTGAGCAGGCTCCGGTGGCGTTGCTGCCTTAAGGGTTAAGGCCCCGAGACTTCACGCTTCAGCAGGGGTCACCAGGGATCATTCAGGTCGCGGCGGCCCCTGGGCAGGGGCTCGCCATCGTCGAGGGGTTCGACGTCGAGGGGTTCCTCCGATCGGCGATACCGGCGCTCGGGCAGGGGAGCCGCAGGGCGATAGGGGGGCTCTTGCTCTAGGGGCTCGCGCCCGATCGGTCCTGGGTCGTAGGCCTCAGGCTCGAAGCGCTGGCGAGCGGCAGGGCGCTCCCCTGCATAGGGATCGCCGCCAGCTCGTTCAGCCCCCCACGGTTGAGCGCCATCGGTGTCAGCTTCAAATCGTTCCGCACTCATCCGTTCGGGGCCAAGCCGTTCGGAACCAACCTCAGATCCAAACCGTTCAGAACCAAACTCTCCAGAACCACCCCGATTACGGCCATAGCCATCGCGGTCGTAGCGCTCGTCCTCCTCATCGAGGTAGCGGCGCTGGCGCAAGGGTTCCTGGGCGCGGCGCTCCACTTCGACGTAATCGAATTCGGCCTCGGGCTCGACCACCCGGCTGGTGGCGGGTTGGATACGGCGCTGCTCGCTGGCGGCGGGCAAGCCGGCGGCGAGTTGGTTTTCCACCGGAACCATGTTGAGCCGATAGCGCTCCCGTTCCTCCTGCTCCCAACCGGGCCCGCCGATGCCCAGTTTTTCGAGTAGGCCCGTGCCGAGCTGCTTGAGCTTTTCCTCGGCGCCCTCATAGACAATGATCCGATCGGGACCACTGCTGACTACCTCCTCGACGGCCAGTTCCCAGGTGCTGAGCACCCCTTCGCCCAGCAGGGGCACGCCCAGGGCGCCGAGCACCAAGGTGGTGAGATCGCCGGTTTCGATGTCAAAACTGAAGCCCAACACCCGGCCCAGCACTTCGCCCGATTCGGTGATCACCTGACAATTAATCACCTTGCTGTAGCGATCTGGATTGAAGCCTTCCGAGAGGGAATCGGCCGAATCCACCAAAATCACATCGCCCACTTGGCGGATGCTCTCCAGGGGCATCCAGCGGGGCAGGCCCGGCAGGAAGCGGGTCAGGGGGTTGTCGCGCAGGCCTAGGGCCACCACCTCACGCCGGTCGATATCCACCACCACTTCGCCGACGACGCCCAGGCGCCTGCCGGTATCGCGGGTGATCACCTGGGTCCCCATCAGTTCCGACCGCAGCCAGAGTCGGTCGCTCGGGGGTTGGGTGCCGGTGGGCGTGCCAGGGGGCGTTGTTGTCATCAAGCCATTGTGGCGCAAAGCTCCTGCCCTGCTGGTCTGGCGGCCCCTGGCTCGGCGCCCACTGGCCCGTGGCGCCCCTGGCCAGGAGGCCTAGGCGGCCGGGGGCAAGCCCACCACCTGGGTGTGGGCGCCCCGGGCCTGGGTCACCCCAATCGTGCGGGTTGCGGCGGCAATCATCGGGCGGCGGTGGCTGACCACCATGAACTGGGCGGCCTGGGCCTGGCTGGCGATCAGGGCCGCTAACCGTTCCACGTTGACGCCATCGAGGAAGCTGTCCACCTCATCGAGGGCATAGAAGGGCGAGGGGCGGAAGCGCTGCAGGGCAAACAGGAAGCTCAGGGCCGTCAGCGATTTTTCGCCCCCCGACATCGAGGCCAGGCGCCGCACCGCCTTGCCCTTGGGATGGGCCACCAGGGTGAGGCCGCCTTCGAGGGGCTGCTCGGGGTTTTCGAGTTGGAGATGGCCTTCGCCATCGGAGAGGCCGGCGAAGATCTGGCGGAAGTGGCCATCCACAGCATGGAAGGCCTCCAGGAAGGCCTCCTGGCGCAGGGTGGCCACGGTTTCAATCCGCAGCAGCAGCTCTTCGCGCTCCTTGCAGAGCACATCGAGCCGTTCCTCCAGATCGGCCAGGCGCACCTCCAGCTGCTCCAGTTCCTCCAGGGCGAGCATGTTCACGGGCTCCAGCGCCTCCATGCGCTGCTGCAGGCTGCGCAGCTCCTGTTGCAGGGCCTCCAGCCCCGCCAGGCGCACCTCCTCGGGAATCTCGGGACGGGGGTCGGGCAGCTCGCGGGCCAGTTGCTCCAGCCGCAGGGCCGAGCTGCGTTCTTGCTCGGCCAGGGCCAGGCGCTCTTCGCCCAGGCGCCCTAGCTCCCATTCCTGCTGTTGCAGGGCCTGGCGCTGCAGAGAGATCCGGCCTTCGGCCTCGTCGCGGGCCCGGCGGCGGGCGCCGAAGCGCTCCTGCAGCTCCTTTTGGCGCCCTTCGAGCTCGCGGCGCGTCTCCTGGTCAGCCTGCTGCTGCTGTTTCCACTGGTTGCGTTCGGCCACCAGGGTCTGCACCGCCACCACCAGCCGCTGTTCGTCGCTGGCCAGGGCCTCAAGCTGGCTCCCGAGTCGCTCGGCCCGGAGGCTGCGGTCCCGCTGGGCCGTGAGCAGCCCATCGCTGCGCAGGCGTGCCTCGCTCAGGCCCCGGTCGGCGGCTTCCAGGTCTTGCTGGAGCCCCTGCCAGCGGCCGGTGTCGCCGGAGGAGCGGGCCTCGGCTTCGGCCGTCTCTAGGGCCTCCAGGTCGGTGCGTAGGGGTTTGAGCAGGCCGGCCACGCTGGCCTGCCGTTCGCCGTCGGTGGCCAGGCTGGTCTGGAGGCTGGTGAGGCGGGCGGCGAGTTGCTGGTGGCGCTCCAGCAGGGGAGCGTGGGAGCGCTGGGCGGCGGCCCGTTCGGCCTCGAGGGCGGCGCGGCGTTGCTCGAGCTGGCCCAGTTGGGGGCGCAGCTCCTCCAGCTCCTTGGCTAGGGCGGCCTCCTGGCGACGGCAGGCCACCAGGGTGTCGCCCAGCTCCAGCAGGCGCCGGCGCAGGGGTTCGGCCTCGTCGTCGTCGCGGCTGACGCCAAAACTGAGCTGGTTGCTGCGTTGCTGGATGCTGCCGCCGGTCATGGCGCCGCTTTTCTCCAGCAGTTCGCCATCGAGGGTTACGGCCCGGGAGCGCCCCAGTTCGCGGCGGGCGCTGGCCAGATCGCGGAACACCAGGGTGTCGCCAAAGACGTAGCGGAACACCTCGCCGTAGACGGCCTCATGGCGCACCAGCTCCACGGCCCGGCCGATCAGGCCCTCGCCGCCGGCAGGGCGCCCCGCGCCAGCGCTCCGTTCAAAGGCGGCGCTGGCGCTGCCCCCACTGCCACCGCCGCGAATCTTGTTGAGCGGCAGGAAGGTGAGCCGGCCGGCCCGGCGGCTCTTGAGCAACTCGATGGCCCGGGCGGCGATGCGGTCGTCATCGACCACCACCTGGCCGAGCCGGGCGCCGGCGGCCACCTCCAGGGCCAGACGGTGGGGCTCGCCCACCTCCCCGAGCTGGGCGACAGGCCCATGGATGCCTTCGAGGCCTGCTTCCAGCAGCAGGCGCAGGGCGCCGGTGCCGCGGCTTTCCTGCAGGGCTTCGCGCCGGGATTCCAGCCGGGCGATCTCCCGCTCCAGCTGGGCCTGTTCCTGCTCCAGCCGGCTGCGGGTGCGTTGCTGCAGGGCCAGGGCCTCGACCAGTTCGGTGAACCGCTGTTGTTGGCGCTCCAGGCTGGTGAGCAGCTGCTGCCATTCCCCCTCCAGGGCCACCAGGCTTGCCTGCACCCCCTGGCTCTGGCCGGTCTCCTGCTGCAGTTGCTCGCCCAACTCCCGCAGCCGTTCCTGGTCCTGGCGCAAGCGCTCGCTTAGGTGCTGCTCCTCGGCCACCAGGGGCGCCAGCTGGGCCTGGAGCTCCTGGCGCTGGCGGCTGCGTTGCTTCTGCTCCTCCAGCCAGCTGCCGGAGCGGCCCGCCACTTCGCCGAGGCGCCGCCGCGATAGTTCCACCGCCGCTTCGGCGGCGCGGCACTCGGCTTCGGCCTGGGCCAGGGCGGCGCCGTCGTCCGGTCCGCCGAGGGCGTCTTGCTGGGAGCGCAGCTCCCCCTGCTGGTGGGCCAGCTCGTGGCGCTGGCGTTGCAGCTCCTCGGCCCGGCTCTGGTGCCGTTCCGCCTGGCGGGCCAGTTCGCGGTCACTGGCCTCCAGGCCAGCCAGTTCGGCCTGCACCGCCAGCAGGCTGTCCTCGCCCAGGGCCTTGACCTCCGCCTGCAGGGCGTCCAGCTCCTGTTGGCCCATGACCAGGGCCGCCTGGGCGGCGGCAACGGCGCTGCGGTCTTCGGTTTCCTTCTCTCTGAGGCTCTCCTGGCGGCGGCGTAGGCCAAACAGCTGGTCCTGGGCGACCTCAAAGCCGAGCACCTGTTCCTGCAGGCGGCCGAGGTGCAAGCGGTCGCGCAGCTGCTGGTAGGTGCGGGCCTTGGTGCAATCGCGCTCGAGCTTCTGGCGACTCACCAGCAACTCCTGCTCGACGATGCGGCAGCGCTCCTCCCGCTCCTGCACGTCCTCGAGCTTGGAGCGGGCCTGGTCGATGCGGCTGTCGAAGAGGGCAACCCCGGCCAGCTCATCGATCAGGCCGCGGCGATCCTTGGCCCCCATCGACACAATCCGGGTGACATCCCCCTGCATCACCACGTTGCTGCCCTCGGGATCGACCCGCAGGCGCCGCAACTGGGTTTGCAGCTGCTGCAGGTTGCAGGTCACACCATCGGCGCTGTAGGTGCTGCTGTAGGTGCCGCCCGGGGCCACCCGTAGCCGCCGGGTCACGCTCCAGTGGCTTTGGCCCTGGCGGATCCAGGGGCCCTCCTGGGGGGGCTCGAGCCCCAGTTCGGCCTCATCGGGCTGCCAATCGCTGAGATCGAAACGCACGGTGACGACCGTCTCGGCGGCGCGCCCCTCCTTGAGCATGGCGCTGTTGACCAGGTCGGGCAGCCGCTCGGCGCGCATGCCGCGGCTATTGGCCAGGCCCAGGCAAAAGAGCACCCCATCAAGGATGTTGCTTTTACCGGATCCATTGGGACCGGTGACGACCGTAAAACCTTCCTCCAGCGGGATGGTGATCGCACCGCCGAAGGATTTGAAATGGGTGAGCTCGACCTGATTGATGTGAACCAACAGGCCCGTGCGCCGAGCTAGCCGAATCTAGCTGAATCGCTGACAGGGGCAAGGGGCCTCCCTAAGTTGGGCCCAGTCCCCCGTCTGCGAGCCGCCCCATGGCACTGGAGTCCGAGCACGATCCCGCAGCGGCGTCTGGGGCCCAGTTCCGCGAACGCTTCGAGACCCTGTTGCCCCTCATCCAGAAGGAATGGCCGGGCGTGGCCCGATCCGCCCTAGAGGCCACCCGCGGCAGCTTTGAGCATGTGGTGGAGGTGATCGCCGAGCAGACCGGCCGCACCAGCAGCGGTGTGCAGGCCCAACTGCTGGAACTGGTGGCTGTGACGGGCGACCAGGCCACGCGCCTTGCCGAATCCCTGCGGCCCCTGGAGGAGCAGCTCGAAGGCCTGCTCGATGAGCTCAACAGCAACCTGCGCCCCAAGATCGAAAAACCGGTGCGGGAGCAGCCCCTATTGGCCCTGGGCATTGCCGCCGGCGTGGGCCTGCTCGCAGGTTTACTGCTGGCCTCGGGCCGGCGTTCCGCATGAGCACCAGCAAGGGCACCGGCAGGGACCAGGCCAGCGCCGAGGCGGCCAGCCAGCGGGGGCCGGCCGGTCCGGGCTTGCCTCGCCAGGCCGCCGGCCGGGTGGCGGCCCTGGTGGGCTCGGTGATGGATCTGCACGTGCGCATCGCCTTGCAGGAGGCCGACCGGGAAAAGCGGCGGTTGATCAGTGGTGTGTTGCTGCTGGCGGGCGGGCTGGGCTTGGTGACCTTGGCCCTGATCGCCGCTGAGGTGGCCTTGCTGCTCTGGATCCAGGGCACCTGGGGCTTGGGCTGGATCCAGGCGTCCCTGGCGGTGGGCGCCATTGATCTGGTGCTGGCTGGGTTGTTGTTGCGCATCGGCGGCCAGCTCACCAAGGGCCCCTACCTGCCCCAGACCACGGCCGGCATCACCAAAACCACCCGGGCCCTGCTGGGGCGTTAGGCCGCTTGGGCGGCTGACTCTCAGCGCAGCTCGTACTTGAGCCAGCGGCAGTCGATGCCGCCGTTGTTGATCGGAATCCGGCGGCTGGCTTTCATGCGCAAGGCACCGGTGAGCTCCGGGTTGCCACTGAGCAGCCACAGGGTCCAGCCGCCGCAGCACTGTTTGAGCCTGGCGCCCAGGTCGGCGTAGAGGCCTTCAAGCTCGTCTTTCTGGCCGAGCCGTTCGCCGTAGGGCGGGTTGCAAACCAGGATTCCCGGGCCCGGCGGCGGCTCAAAGTCGCGGCAGTCGCCCAGCTGCAGGGCGATGGCCCCGGCCACGCCGGCGGCCTGGCAGTTGCTTTTCGCCTGATCCAGCACGGCCGGATCCTGCTCCAGCCCCACGATCGGCGCCAGGGGCCGGCCATCGGCCAGGGAGTAGGGACTGGCGGCGGCTTGCCCCAGGCCCGAGCGATCGAGGGCCAAGGCGGCCTGGCGCTCCTGCTGCCAGAGCAGCGGATCAAAGTCGGGCCAGCGCTCGAAGCCAAAGGAACGACCCAGCCCCGGGGCCCGGCCCAGCACCTGGCAGGCCGCCTCGATCAGCAGGGTGCCGGAGCCGCAGAGGGGATCGGCCAGGGGCACCGACCCGTCCCAGCCGGTGAGGGCGACCAGCCCGGCGGCCAGGTTTTCCTTCAGGGGGGCCAGGCCCATGGCCGCCCGGTAGCCGCGGCGGTGCAGGCTGCCGCCGCTGCCATCGAGGCTGAGGGTCGCTTCCTCGCCGCCGAGGTGGAGATGGAGGGCAAGATCGGGATCCTCCAGATCCACCGAGGAGCGCTCGCCCCAGTGCTGGCGCTGCCAGTCCACCAGGGCGTTTTTCACCTCCAGGGCGCTGTAGTGGCTGTGGCTCAGCCCCGGGGCGGTGCCGGTGCTGTCGACGCGGAAGCGGGCCTCGGGAGGCAGCCAGCGCTGCCAGTCGGCCGCCTGTTGCACACCGGCGTAGAGCTCCTGGCGCGAGAGGCAGGGGAAGCGGGCCAGCTGGCGCAAGATCCGAAACGGCAGGCGGGCGCGGAGGTGCAGCCGGTAGAAGCAGGCCAGATCGGCCTGAAGGGCCACGGCCCGGCGCAGGGGGCGCACGGCCTGGGCGCCCAGGGCCGCCAGTTCCGCGGCGGCGCTCTCCTCCAGGCCCGAGGGCACGGCGGCGATGCAGGCGAAGGGTTCGGCCCGGGCCGGGGAGGCCTGGAACTGTTCGGGGATGCCCACTCGGACCAGGCGGCGTCAGGCCATCCTCTGCTGTCACAATGCAGGGGTCCGGTTTCGGCCGGACTAGGTGGTCCACACCAGTGTTTCGGACAGCGGTTCGATTCCGCTCAGCTCCATTGCTCCCCGCCAGCTCGGTGGGGCGTCCTCCCAGCCCCAGGGCTGGGACCTTCAGGGGCTGCAATGGTTTCGACGGGGCATGAGGAGGGTGACTGAAGCCTGCTCGGTAAGAGCACACACGTAACAGCGAACAACATCGTTCGTTTCTCCCGTCAAGCCGCCCCTGTGGCTGCCTGACCCTAGTTAGGGAGATGGGGTGAGATCAGCCTTATCACCCAAATGATCCATGGGGCCTGGAAGGGCCCTTTTTAATGGCTGTTTTTTAATCCCTATTTCTGACTTTCTAGCGATTGATTGGCTCTCCAATCGCACGTCTAGGTCGGTTCGATTGACCCAAATAAAGGCCCCACCAAGCGCCTGGAGGCGATCGATGGGGCATTGATGTGTTTGCTGCGCCGTGAATCAGAATTTCACCCGTAACCCGCCGCCATAGCCAACCTGATTTCCATTGGAAATGGCCTCGTAATTGACATTGGCATAGAGGGCCGTGGACTTACTTAAGGCCAGATCCGCACCAGCGGCAATGGAGAAGCCATTCACCCCGCGGTTTTGCCCCTGGGTGAGGAAGGACCCCGAGCCGGAAGCAGGCATGGTGGCCGAAAGGGAGCTGTTGCCCAATTCACTGGCGAGGGCATCGACTTGATAGGCGAGGGCCAGTTTGGGAACCAGGCTGATCGATTTGCTCTTGTTGAGGGGGATGGGGGCTGAGGTGAGCTCCACCCCGATGGTGGCCACCAGGCTGGTGGCGCTGTTGCCATCCACGTTGAGATTCAACGCCCCACCGCCTGATTCTGAGAAACCGGCCTGCTGGTAGTTGCCATAGGCAATACCGAGGAGGGGTTTGAGCAACACCGGAACCGCTGCGGAGGGTTTGGAGAGGGGGATGGTCACCTGGGCGGTGAGGGCAGCGGTGATGCCGTTGGCGGTGGTGGAGCCGGTGATGGCATTGCCTGTGCCAATCACGGCCACCTGGCGGCTGCCATTGAGGGCGTAGTTGCCGTAGCCCACTAACCCTTTAAAGGTCCAGGGGGAGGTGGTGGTGGGGGTGTAGACGCCATAGAGACTGCCGCTGTTGACAGTGGAATTGACCCAGGCATTGGTGGGGCCGAGGCCATTGAGGTTGGACGTGCCATAGCCATAGGCAGCGCCGATGCTCCAGTAGGGATTGGCTTTGATCTCCAGGCCATAGAAGGAGGAGAAGAGGCTGGAGTTGTAGCTCGAGAGGCCGTCTTGGCCATTGATGCTGCTGTTGGTGTTGGCGGCTTGGCCGTAGAGGCAGATGGGATTTTTGGGGGCTTTGCCGGTTTTGCTGGCTGGGCCATTGATTACCCAGCCATTGCTGGCACATTGCCCCGCCGAATCGAGAAGCTGCTGGCGCTGGCGCTGCAGGGTTTCCAGCCCCACGCTTTGGAAGGCGGCATAGGGCTCGGGGGTGATGGTGCTGATGGCTGCGCTGAGCTGGCTGTTGGAGGAGATCCCGAGGAGTTTGGCGGTGGTGCTGAGAAACTCCGGCGAGAGACTCGCTGCTGCAGCCTGCCCTGTGGTGAAGCCCGTGGTGCCGATGGCGGTGCCCGTGGCATTAAGACCGGTGACACCAGAGGCATTGCCTGCTGCAACTGCCAAACGCTGGAAGGCACTATCAAAGACACCCGCTGCAGCGAGTTGGTTGCGATTGCCTTGGCCAAGAGTCTGCATGGCAGAGGCGGTGGCACCGGAGCCATTTTTAGGCCGCCACATCACATCAAAGGTTTGGCCATTGCCATCGGCCTCCTGCACCAGGGTTGTGCCTTGCAGCAGCAGGGCACTGGTGATGCCCACCGGATTCAGGGTGAGGCTGGAGCTGGTGGCAAAACTGTTGGTTCCAGTGATGAGTTGATAATCAAACTTCGGCCAGGAAGTGCCACCGCCGTAGGCGATCAGGTTGGCGGTGCCGGTGAAGTTGGTAACGCTGCCAGTGACTGTTGTTTTGTCGTTTTGGGGACCTTGAATTTCGGCGTCAAGGATGCCGCCGGAGCCAAAGTTCAAGTTGGCAAGCGTGAGTTGGCCGATCGAGTTGCCTGGGGCTAGGTGGCCACCGCTAACGATGAGGGTGTTAGGCAGAATGCCGTTGCCGCCGATGGTGCCGCCGGAACTCACGGTGAGGCTCGAGGAGGAAGCAATCGAACCATTGACCGAAAGCTTGGCCCCAGTGTCAACGGTGGTGGCACCCGTGTAAGTGTTAGTGCCAGAGAGAATGATGTCACCGCCCGAACCAGTATTGACGAAATTCAGGGCCCCGCTACCAGAGAAAACGCCACTGAAGCTTGCCGTATTGCTACTTTGATCAATGCTGCCTCCAGATCCGGTGTCGTAGGAAGTGGAGTAGCTGCCTGGAACATTAACGACAAGTGTTCCACCTGCAAAAGTAGTGACTGTTGTCGTTGAAATATTGTTGGAAGATCCTGTAATTCCCGGGCTAGTGAAAATCGGGGCAGAACCGTTGTTCATTGCAACAAACGAGTACCCCCCATCTATCGAGGAGTTCGATGACGCTCCACCGTAAATACCGATGGTTCCATTGGGATCTTCAAGTTGCAATGAATATCTATAATTGTCACTATGGAAGTAGGCTTGAAGCCCAGGCGTAACCACGGATCCGTTGGTTACTTGAATTCCCGCTCCTCCATCAAAGGAGACGGTTTGGCCAATGTTGAAGCCACTGGTGAAAGTGGCTGTCATGCCATAGGTATTCAAGGAGTTGTCGAGAAGATTGTTTATGGTGCCTAGAACTGTTGTGCCCGTTAAATTTGTGTAGCCGTATTGGTTATACATTCCCCCCTGGGTGGCCGTCCAGGTCCAATTAAATGTAAGGGCTTCTGCGTCTGGGGCAAGTGCTCCTGCCAGTCCTACTGAAAGGCTGGCTATAAGGCTATAAGCATATTTGCTCCAATTGGCATTGGCAAGAAAAATTGATATTGCATTGACCTTGGGTTCTTTTGTCTCTAGAAAGCGCAGGAAGGTATTCTTGTCGTGGGCGACCTTTGCGCCAAGATTAGGCATGTTGCTAGTTGGGCAATTTTATTATCAACGCAATACAAACAGAGAACCTGCACTTTTGTCAATACCCTCCTTTAGCGGGCGTTGACAAAGTCAAAGTTGGTGTGCTGTGGTTCATTTGTCTGGGTGTTAGCCCCGTCTGCGCCGAATTCCTGGCCAGCCATAGCCTTTCGCCGGGTCCCCTGCCTCCTGTTGCCATGGTCTCGGTCACTCCGAAATAAAACATAAGACGATTGGCCAAATAATTTCGATGGCTCAAGGCTCCAATCGCTCAATGGAAAGGCGATTTGAACAATGAAGGCCAGCCATCGCCCGGCCCAACACTTGCAACAACCTCGTTAAGTCGGGCGCAGGGGGCCAAAGCAGGCCAGCGAGTGATCCCATCGGCTTAGACCGCGGAGCAGGCGGAGGCCCTCAGAACATT
>CAINZT010000128.1 GCA_903855705.1 uncultured Synechococcus sp. | reverse complement strand
CTGGAGATTTGAGCGGTCAAGTCCGCCCGCGGCGGGCCATCCCCACCGCCGATCAGGCCTGGGCCAATCCCTGAGCCAAGCCCTGAACACAGGCCCTCAGCCGGGGGGTTCGGTTGAATGGGGGCACTTCAAGCACACTGCCCGTGGCTGACCCGGCGACAGCTCAGACCCCCCTGGTGCCTGTGATCCTCTGTGGCGGCACCGGCACCCGGCTCTGGCCCCTGTCGCGGGCCAGTTACCCCAAGCAGTACTGGGCCCTGGCCGGCAGCGGCGACGCCACCTTGCTGCAACAGACCCAGCAACGGCTTAAGGGATTGGCGAATCTGGCGGCGCCCCTGTTGATCTGCAACGAGGACCACCGCTTCATCGTGGCCGAGCAGATGCGCCAGATCGGCACGGAGCCGGCGGCGATCCTGCTCGAACCGATCGGCCGCAACACGGCCCCGGCCGTGGCGGTGGCCGCCCTGCAGGCCACCGCCAGCGGCGCCGACCCCCTGCTGCTGGTGCTCGCCGCCGACCATGTGATCCGCGATGCCGAGCGCTTCCGGGCCACGGTGGCCGCCGGCGTACCCGCCGCCCTGGCCGGCCAGCTGGTGACCTTCGGCATCGTGCCAACGGCGCCGGAAACGGGCTACGGCTACATCGAGGCGGCCGAGAAGCTGACCCTGGGCGATGGCCCAACCGCGCCGGTGCCGATCGCCCGTTTTGTGGAGAAGCCGGATCGGGCCACCGCCGAGCAGTTCCTCGGCTCCGGCCGCTTCACCTGGAACAGCGGCATGTTCCTGTTTCGCGCCAGCGCCATCCTGGCGGAGCTGGAGCGCCTGGCCCCGGAGGTGGTGAGCGCCTGCCGATCCGCCCTGGAGCAGGACGCGGCCGACCTCGATTTCCTGCGCCTCGAGCCCGCCGCCTTCGCCGCCTGCCCGAATGTGGCCATCGACGTGGCCGTGATGGAGCGCACCAACTTGGGGGTGGTGATTCCCCTGGAGGCAGGCTGGAGCGATGTGGGCAGCTGGAGCGCCCTCTGGGAAACCGCCGACCAGGACAGCGACGGCAACGTGCTGCGCGGCCGGGTGATCAACGAGGGCTCGCGCAATTGCTACCTGCGCAGCGAACACAGGCTGGTGGTGGGGCTGGGGGTGGAAGACCTGGTGGTGGTCGAAACCGATGACGTGGTGCTGGTCGCCCACCGGAACCGGGCCCAGGACGTCAAGACCGTGGTGGGGCTGCTGGAGCAGCAAGGGGCGCCGGAGGGCAAGGCCCATCGCCGCATCTACCGCCCCTGGGGCTCCTACGACGGTGTGACCGAGGGCGAGCGCTGGCAGGTGAAAAAAATCAAGGTCAATCCGGGCGCCAGCCTGTCGCTGCAGATGCACCACCACCGGGCCGAACACTGGGTGGTGGTGCAGGGCACGGCCGTGGTCGAGAAGGACGGCATCGAGGAACTGGTGGGCGAAAACCAGAGCACCTACATCCCCCTGGGCTCGAAGCACCGTCTCTCCAACCCCGGCCGGATCCCGGTGGAACTGATCGAGGTGCAGAGCGGTCCCTACCTGGGCGAAGACGACATCGTGCGCTTCGAAGATCTCTACGGCCGCAGCCACTGAACGGGTTAGCCAGCTGAACTGGTTAGTCCTCTGAGCCGGTCGGCCCACTCAGCCCAAACGGCCCGGGCAGACCCTGGGCCATGACAAAGGATCTGCCCAGAAGGGCGTCCCCAGACACTTTTACGCAGGGAAGGATCTGGGCAGAGGAGCCTGCCCAGCAGGCCCTATTCCACCGTGACACTCTTGGCCAGGTTGCGGGGCTGATCGACATCGAGGCCCCGGTGGGCGGCGATGTGATAACTGAGCAGCTGCATCGGAATCACGGTCAGCAGCGGGCTGAGCAATTCATCGATCTCGGGCACCGGCAGCAGGGTGTCGAAGAGGTCGGTGTCGGGGCCCTGGGGGGCCACGCCGATCAGTTGGGCATCGCGGGCCTTGGCCTCCTGGGCGTTGGAGAGCACCTTCTCGAACACCAGGCCAGGCATGGCGATCGACACCACCGGCACCCGGGCAT
The DNA here is from genome assembly GCA_903855705.1 of uncultured Synechococcus sp. Classification (GTDB taxonomy): domain Bacteria; phylum Cyanobacteriota; class Cyanobacteriia; order PCC-6307; family Cyanobiaceae; genus BAIKAL-G1. The sequence continues at coordinate 2,433 of CAINZT010000128.1, read as the reverse complement.
CGAGCAGGGCGATCGGCCCATGCTTCATCTCGCCGGCCGGGTAGCCCTCGGCGTGGATGTAGCTGATCTCCTTGAGCTTGAGGGCGCCCTCTAAAGCAATCGGGTAGTTGATGCCCCGGCCCAGGAAGATCACGTCCTGGGTGTCGGTGAACAGGTGGGCCAGGTCGGCGCAACGCTGGTCGTGGTCGAGCACCAGCTGCTGCAGCTGGGCCGGCAGCAGGCGCAGGGCCGCCACCAGGGAACGCAACTTGGCGGGCCCGTGGACACCGCCGCCGCGCCGCTCGGCAAAGGCCAGGGCCAGGCCGTAGAAGGCCAACAGCTGGGCCAGGAAGGTTTTGGTGGCGGCCACGCCCACCTCGATGCCGGCGCCGATATCGAGGATGTGGGGCACGAGCCGGCCCAGGGAGCTTTCGGGGCGGTTGGTGATGCCCAGCAACTTGGGGGCGTAGGCGGGATCGGCCACCAGGAGGCGCCGCTCCTGCTCCATCAGCAGGGCCGCCAGGGTGTCGGCGGTTTCACCCGATTGGGTGACGCCAATCGTGAGGGTGTGGGGGCTCAGCGGCGGCGGCGCATAGCGAAATTCGCTGGCATAGAACACCGAAGCGGGAATGCCGGCCAGCTGCTCGAGCAGGTAGGCCCCCACCAGGGCCGCATGGCGGCTGGTGCCACAGGCCAGGATCTGGATCCGCTCCACCCCCTCAAACACGGCCTCATCGAGGGGCAGGGCCACCAGGGACGAACCAGCCGGGTTGCCACCGCCGGTGTCGCTGCCCAGCTCCGGCAGGTGCCGGGCCACCCAGAGGGCCGCCGTTTCCGACTGCTCGTGGATCTCCTTGTGCATGAAATGGCGGAAGCTGCGCTTGTCCGCCACGTGCTCGGTGCCCGTGAGCAGGGAGGGGTTGCGCTGTTGGCGGACCCCGGCGCCGTTGTAGAGCTCGATGCCCAGGGGGGTGAGCAGGGCCACCTCACCGTCCTCCAGGGGCAGGATCGTGCGGGTGAAGCCGGCCAGGGCCGGGGTGTCGCTGGCGCAGAGGAATTCGCCCTCGCCCAGGCCAATCAGCAGGGGCGCCTGGCGGCGGGCCACCACCAAGCCACCGGGCACCGCCGCCCAGACGACGGCCAGGGCGTAGGCGCCCTGGAGCTGGGGCAACACCAGCTGCACCGCCTCCAGCAGCAGGCTGCCGCTGGCAAGGCGACCCTGGTTCTGCAGGGAAGCCAGCTGGCGGGCGAGCAGGTGGGGGATGACTTCGGTGTCGGTGTCCGAGCGGAAGACGACGCCCTCGGCCTGGAGCTGCTCGCGCAGGCTGCGATGGTTCTCGATGATGCCGTTCTGAACCACGGCCACCTGGCCACTGCCATCGAGGTGGGGATGGGCGTTGCGCTCCTCGGGCTTGCCGTGGGTGGCCCAACGGGTGTGGCCAATGCCGCAGTGGCCCGGGGCGCCCACGGCATCGAAGCGGGCCGTGAGGTTGACGAGCTTGCCCTCGGCCCGCAGGCAGGTGAGCTGGCCAGGCTCGGCCAGGTCTCCGCTGGCAGGCGCCTCAACCGTGGCCAGGCCGGCCGAGTCGTAGCCCCGGTATTCCAGCTGGCGCAGGCCCTCCAACAGCAGGGGGGCCGCCTCCCGCGAACCGATCACCGCAACGATGCCGCACATACCGATCGTGAAGGCATAAAAAAAGCCCGGCTGGGCCGGGCTTGAGCTTATGCGCAGTGGGTGGACTGTTAGTAGGCCAGACCCATAGAGCGGCTGGTTTCGTCGCCGAGGTAAACGCGAATCGAAAGGAAGTCGGTGGGGCAAGCGGTTTCACAGCGCTTGCAGCCGACGCAGTCTTCGGTGCGGGGTGATGAAGCGATCTGGGCGGCTTTACAGCCATCCCATGGGACCATCTCGAGCACATCGAGAGGGCAGGCGCGCACACACTGGGTGCAGCCAATGCAGGTGTCGTAGATCTTGACGGAATGGGACATGCCCGGGCCGGAAGCAAACGGCGTGGTGCCCAACGTACCCAAGGGATCCGGCCTGGTCCCGGGCGAGGCCGCTGGCCGTCACCCTTGTTCATACGAAGCCGAAGCCCGGCCAACCAGGGGCCCCATCCATGGCTGCTAGGCCGGGGCCCGGTCCCCAGGGACCTGGACCGCAATCAAGGGACCTGGCCTCCGAGCCAGGCAGCTGTCCCCCCTCCGCCAGGGACACTGATAAGGGGAATCGATCCCTAATAGGTCCCTAATAGATGGGCTGGAACGCCCCACCGGCAGCCAGGGGAACCCGGGCCCAATCCGGGGCCAAAGCGCCCCACCAGGCCGACCCGTAGGATGCGGCCCTCCCACACCGTGGCCATGTCCCAGGAAGCCATCCTCGAGAAAGTGCGCTCGATCGTTGCCGAGCAGCTCAGCGTTGATGCCGCCGAGGTCAAGCCCGAATCCAATTTCCAG
>CAINZT010000127.1 GCA_903855705.1 uncultured Synechococcus sp. | reverse complement strand
GTGCCCACGGGCATCTGGTGGACAGCCCTCTATCCAGGTCTGGCCATGTTTGGGCTGGTGCTGGGCCTGTCGTTTCTCGGCGAGGGTCTAGAAGGTTGGCTCAGTGGGGCTGATGGTCGCCTCGAAAAGCCGTCAGCTCAGACCTAATGCGTCGTTTGCAGGTCCGATGAACGATCCCCGCAACTGCCCGTTGGCGGGCCAGGCAACGGCCTTGGCCCAGTATCACGAGCAGATGAAGGTGCTTTATGAGCCAGTGCTTAGCTGCCCATGGCCCCGGCAGGATTGGCCCAACCACGGCAGCCTCGCAGGCCTAAAGATCGAGGACTTACCCCTCTTTCAGCAAGCCATTGCGGAATTACCCCAAGATCCGGACCTGTTCTTGGCCTTGGCCGGCACGTTGATCCAGAGTGGCCGTCAAGGAGAGGGTTTGGCCCTCTATCGCCTGCTAGCCCGCAACTGCCCAGGCGATCCGGTGGCCCTGAACAATTTGGCGGGAGCCCTGTTTCTCTGTGGCGATACCGCAGAAGCTGAAATCTGTTGGCGCCAAACGCTCACTCTCGATCCAGCCTTGGAGGAGCCGCGCTTGCTCCTTGCCCAGCTGCTCTTGAATCGAGGCGATCGCCAGTACGCGGAGACCCTGTATCGATCCCTCGATCCCCAGGGGCCGTTTGCGTTCAACCGCTCCCTGGCCCTGGCTTACCTCCTTGCCTCGGTTGAAGAGCCGGCATCGGCCGAGGGCGAGCAAGGATTAGGGCCGCTTGAGGCCCTAGTTGAGCTTGCCAAAGCCGATGGGGAGCATTTTCGCGCCCTCGTGTGGCGTTTCGCCGATGTCGGCCAGCTCGATCGGGCGCTAGAACTACTGGATCAGGCTCCTCCGCAGGAGTTTCCCTGGTCCTGGGATCTGGAAGCGCTGGCGCTGATCACCGCCAAGGATCCCCGCCCAGATCGGAAATTCAGCCAGATCGAAATGCTGCTGCAGCGGTATTCGACCAGCCCTGAGGTGGTGAATGCCGTTGGCATTCTGGTGCTGAAAACCGATCCAGCCGCCGCATGTGAGCTTTTCAGCGGTGTGATCGATCGCCATCCCGAACAGTTGCCAGCCATTGCCAACCTTGCCCTAGCGCTGGATGAGCAAGGCCAGTTCAATCAAGCTGTAGACGCCCATCTGCGAGCCCTCAGTCTTGAGAATTGCTTTGGGGCCCTGCACCTCAACTTTGGCAATATCTACGCCGATTATCAGGCGTTGCATGAGGCGGAAGCCTGTTATCGAAAGGCGATCTTGCTCTCTCCCTTTTTCCCTGAGGCCTGGATGGCCCTGGGCAACGTGCTTCATAACTTGCGCCAAAAGGGCCCCGATCTCCTCGCGCTGCGCAAGGTCTACGCCATCGCCCCCAACCTGCTGATGGGCAAACTCAGCCTTAGTCTGGCCCTGCTCATGTATGAGCAATTTGAGGAAGGCTGGGCCTTGTATGAATCGCGTCTTGAGCAGAATCGAGCCATCCATTTGCCCATTGGCCTGGACAAGTGGGACGGGATGGCAGAACTCGATGAACTCCTAATCGTGGCCGAACAGGGGGCAGGGGACGTGGTGCAGTTCATGCGCTATAGCATTCTTTTAAGTTTAGGGATTCCCCGGATCACCATTCTGGCTGAGCCCAAGTTTCGCACCCTACTGGAGCACTATGGTGGATTTGATGCCGTGCACTCCATCAAGGAACCCTATCGGGTGATGGAAAAGTCGGCCTGGTATCCGATGGCATCAATCCTGGGGCTGCTTGGCATCAGCAACCAAGGCGTAATCATTGATGCGCCCTATCTCACCGCCGATCCCCAGCCAACCAAGCATTGGGCTAACGCCATGGCCTCCGGGAATGGCAGCAAATTAATCGGTCTCAACTGGCAAGGTAATCCCGTTTCAGAAGATGCCTTTTTCCGGGGGCGTTCCTTTCCCCTGGAAACCTATGCTCCGCTGGCCGCTCTAGACGGTTGTCAATGGGTGTCCCTGCAGAAGGGCCCCGGTTCTGAGCAACTGGAAAGCTGTTCATTCCGCCATCGCTTCGTCGCAGCCCAAGCGGAGATTGACCAGGCCTGGGATTTCGTCGAAACCCTCTCAATCCTCGAGGTTTGCGATCTGGTGATCACCTCGGATACCTCCGTGGCCCACCTCGCCGGAGCCCTGGGCCGCCCCACCTGGGTTTTGCTCAAGTCTGTGCCGGATTGGCGCTGGGGCCTGGAGGGTTCCTCCACCCCCTGGTATCCAACGATGCGGCTGTTTCGCCAGCAGGAGGCGAACAATTGGGAGCCCGTGATCGCGGCGGTGCAAGAGGCCCTAACTATGTTCCTTGCGGAACAGCCATAAGCACCTAATCCGATGACGACAACGATGGACTTATACACGCCTTTTCTGGCCTATCGCGATGCCATCTTCAAGGCTCACTGTGAATATATTCTTGAGGTCTATCTGGATCCATGGATCAACTTTTTTTATCTCCAGCCATGCCGTTATGCAGGCCTGGAGGCCGTCATTGTTGAAACCAGACCCTCAAGCGTGCTACGAACGGTGATACTCAATGCCATGCTGATGCTTCCTGCTGGCACACCGATCATCCTGATCACGTCAGAGCAGGCCCATGAAACGATGACAAGCTTGCTGGGGGATCTGGGCGAGGCTCTAGAGATTCGCGCCCTACCCCTGGGAAATAGCTTTAATCCAAGGGCCTACAATCAGCTGCTGGCCAATTGTGAATTTTGGCACGATCTCGGCGCTGATACCATTTTGATTTTTCAAAGCGACACCCTGCTGCTGACGCCGCTGCCAGAGTCGTTTCTAACGGCCCCTTACCTGGGGGCTCCTTGGCACATCAATGGCTCC
>CAINZT010000126.1 GCA_903855705.1 uncultured Synechococcus sp. | reverse complement strand
CCATCAGGTGATGGACAGCCATCTGCCTGCAGAGTTGAAGTTTCTCTCCCGCCAGGAACTGGAGGAACGCTGCATCAGCCGGATCACGGCCACCCGTGACCTGCAGGTGCTGGATTTGAGGGGCCCAGCGCTGACCAGGTTGAATCTGGATGCCCGGCTGCTCACCACCCGCGAGCAGCTGCCCCGATGTCAGGCCTGGTCGGGCTGGTGGCACAACGCGGTTGAGCAGCCCGATGGCCTGCTCTATCCCTCGCGGCTGCTCCCCCGTGGCACCAACCTGGCCCTCTACGAGCGCTGCAGCGATGCCTGGGAGGAGGAATTGCTGGGTGATCTGATGCATTGGCCAGCCGCCGGCGCTGAGCCCGCCGTACTGGAGATTCTCGATGCCCACGGCTGGGGCCTGGTGGGCTGACGGCAAGCCGCCAGTCGGCATCTAAGTTAAAGCTGGCAAGCACTCGAGGCGATGGAGCCTTGAAAAGTTCGGTTGTTGTCTCTGCGACCACAGGTCGTGGTGGTCTTGCAATGCCAGCCAGCCATTGGGCCAGTCTGAATGGGGCTTCTGCGTACTGCTGATCCTTTTGGCTAGGTTATCGCTCAGCCTGGAGCTGCTAATCGGCGCCTTCTGCACAGAGCGTGATGGGCGTACTGTGAGCCAACAGCTGGAGTACTGAGACCGAGGCAAGCCGATGAAGCCGGTAATCACCGCCAAAACGAAACCTCTTCAGGGCCTTGAGCTTCTTACTGCGCTGGAGCAGCTGCAAGGCATGCCTGCCAGTCGTGTGCTCCGTGCCTGCGGTTATGTTGTGCGCCCAGGCAAGGGCCAGCAGCGCAGGAGGCCTCGCGCCTTTGTCCGGGCTGTGGCAGAGGCATGCGGAGCTGAGTCTGGCATCAAGAACCCCTCGGTTGTCACCGTAGTTCGCTGGGCTTGTGACTCGGATCAGCCAAAGAAGCAGAAGCCCACTGGTAAACCGCTCTTACGGTCCGATGTGCTGGCTTTGGCTAGGCAAGGAATTGAGCAGTACCGCGAAGCCTTGATTGAACTGGCTCGGTGAATGGCTCCGAGCCTTACTGGCTTGACGAGCTGGAGCTGGAGGCCATTCACCAAGAGGTGATTGCCGCCAGCGGGGGCCTGGCGGGCATCCGTGATCGAGGTTTGCTCGCTAGCGCTCTGGTTGCTCCGAAAACACTGTGGCACTACGCCCCGGAGACTTCAACACTGTTGGATCTAGCCGCCAGGCTCGCCTATGGACTGGCGAAAAACCATAGTTTTGTGGATGGCAACAAGCGCACAGCCTTCATTGCTACTTACACTTTTTTGGTGATGAACGGAATTGTGATCTAAGCTAGCCAGTAGAGTGTTATTGAGGCCGTGGAGGCATTGGCCAGCTCTACAGACAAACCAGGGCAAGCTCAGGCAAACTTCGCGGACTGGCTCCGCAGAGTGACTCAGCAGAGTGACTGAAGCAAGATCCCAGGATTGGCTTTGACCCCCACCCTCTAAGCCAGCTCGCCCAGCAAGCCATCTGACCAAGTGATTCCCTGGAAAAGCTGGCGCGGCTCCCGGGAATTCGATTTGGCAACGATGCTGACTGATCCCAAGAACCTGGAGGGCTCGATCACGCTGCTGGGTGAAACCGGCACAGTTAAGGTCGTCGAACAAGCAGGAAATAAGATTGAACATCGGCCTTTTGCTGATCAAAGCCCAGAACATGCATCGGTGGAAGCTGAGCACGCCACCGGCACGATCGCGGGCTTCATTGGACTCCTGGCTGATCGCAGCAGCCACCGGGCCAGCCTGGATGAGCTGCAGCTCTTGGCCTCAGGTGGCGACTTTGCTGATGGGGTCATCGCCTTTGGCGGCCGTCTGCTGGGGAGCGAGCAACTGGCCACCTTTGACCGCAACGCAGCGCGGCTGCTGAGCGAAGCCGGTGAGGCGGTGCTGCTGCTCTGATCCGGCTGCCGTTGCCCCAAGCCAGCCCAAGGCTGTTACCAGTTGACTAGTTGGTCATGAAGTCAGTCGGGCTTGCTGAGGCCAAAGCTCACCTTTCAGCCCTGCTGGATGCGGTGGAGGCTGGCGACGAGGTGGTGATTACCCGGCGCGGCCAGGCGGTGGCCCGTTTGATTCCTGATCGGGGCACCGATCAGCCGGCCGACCTCAGCGCCTGGGGCGCCAGGCTACGGCGGATGCATGCGGATCACCCCAGGCTGGAGTGCAGCGCCGTTGAGCTGGTGCGTGAGTTGCGAGAGGAGCCTTAGGTGGCGGCCTATAGGGTAGTTGTGTGCTGCTCTCGCTTTTGCTTGGCGACATTGGCTACACAGACAGCGAGCGGTGGCTGATCAACCAGGGCGATCAAACTCTCTGGATCAGCCATTGGGTGCTGCTGGAGGTTGCCGGAGTGATCGCCACCTGCGTGCGGCGCGGCCAGCTCACAGCCGAGCAAGCCCAAACGATCGGTTCCGAGTTCGAGAGTTTCCGTCAGGAGCGATTAACCCTGATCGAGCCCCGCGGCACAGATTTTCTGCAGGCTCGGCAGTGGCTGGAGCGGTGCCTTCATCTGCCCCTGCGCTCCGGTGATGCCCTGCATCTGGCCCTGGCTCAGCGCCAGCAACTCACCGTGGTGAGCGCGGACCGTGCTCTGGCTCGATGTGCTGAGAGCCTGGGCTTACCCCTGCAGCTGATCGGCTGACTTTGATGCAACAGGTTTATTGCTGTTTGTCTAACCATCAGAACCAGACCCCTTCACTTGCTTCAATAGTCACTTGGAACTCAGGCTTTCTTGGTTGAGAACTCGCCGGCGCTTGGTAGCTGCCGCAGTCCTTGACTGGTTCATTCTGATCGGCAGCTATGGCTGGTTCTATAACCAGCAATTCGGCTATACGCCTTTGCCAGGGCCGTCGATGTGGTTCTTGGCTGCCTCTTGGCAACTGATCAGCTATGTGTGTGGACGCTATGCCCCATTAGCCCAGCCCAAGTTGCGGCGCCATTGGCCTAAGCAATTTCTGCTGACCGTGTTGACGCTGGCCTTGGTGCTAAGCGTTTATGTTTTGTTGACTTGGATTGATCACAGCCTTCAGCAAACAGGCCGTAATCCCGGCTTTTTACTACCTTCGTTGCTGCTTACGGCTGTGCTCAGCTTGCTTGGGCAGTGGATCCTACAGTTTGCATTTGTAAAATCAGAACCCACCAAGGCCCGTTGGCTGGTGGTGGCAACGGACGAACAACTTCTGCGATTGCAGAATTTGTTGCTTCCCCACCAGCGAGGTAGGAAACTACAGCTATCACTTTTTGCCCATAGCGCAGACATTCTTCCCAAAGACCTCTCTGGTGTTCTGGTTTGGGATCCCAACCAGCTTGATCGCCCACAGCAGCAAGTTCTTGGCCAACTGGAAGAACAAGGCCTGGCCGTTCTTCCCCTGCCGCTGTGGTGTGAAGCGACCTTGCAACGCTTTCCTCCTGAGCTCCTCACCACTGGTGACTTGCTTTGGCTGGGTTTTCAGGGGAACCACTCTGGAATTCAAAGCCGAATCAAGCGTCTAGGTGATGTCGCTTTGGCTCTATTTTTACTTGTGATCACTTTGCCGCTAACGCTCACTGCGGCACTCCTGATCTGGCTGGAAGATCGCCATTCTGTTTTCTACTCCCAAGAACGTAGTGGCCTTGGTGGCGAGCCCTTTTTGATTTGGAAGTTGCGCTCGATGCGAGTGGATGCAGAGAAGGCTGGTCCCCAATGGGTGCGGCAGCAGGATCAGCGGATTACACGCATCGGGGCTTTATTGCGCCGCACTAGGTTGGATGAGCTGCCACAGCTTTGGGCCGTTGTCGCAGGTGACATGAGCTTGATTGGGCCCCGTCCAGAGCGACCCCATTTCGAAGAAGAGCTAGAACAACGCATTCCATACTATCGCTTACGCTATTCTATTCGTCCTGGCTTAAGTGGCTGGGCTCAAGTGAATTACCCTTACGGTGCATCATTGGTGGATGCGGCAAATAAGCTCAGTTATGACCTCTATTATATGCGTAATTTTTCGATTTGGCTTGATTTGTTGGTGATGATCAAAACTGTTCGACTTGTGTTTAATGCTGGGGGAGCTGTGCCATCTAAATGAAAATTTATATCAAAACAGCCCTGATCACCGGCATCACGGGGCAAGACGGCAGTTACCTGGCTGAGTTGCTGCTGGAGAAGGGCTATGCGGTGCATGGCATTAAGCGGCGGGCCAGCAGCTTCAACACGGCCCGGATCGATCACCTGTATCAAGATCCCCACGAACTGGATCCCCGCCTGGTTCTCCACTACGGCGATTTAACCGATAGCACCAACCTGATCCGCATCATCCAGCAGGTGCAGCCCGATGAGATTTACAACCTGGGCGCCCAGAGCCATGTGGCCGTGAGTTTTGAAGCGCCCGAATACACCGCCAATTCCGATGCCCTAGGCACCCTGCGCATTTTGGAAGCGGTGCGGATGCTGGGGCTAAGCGAGAAAACCCGCATCTATCAGGCCAGCACCAGTGAGCTCTTCGGGCTCGTGCAAGAAATTCCCCAGAAGGAAACAACCCCCTTCTATCCGCGCAGTCCCTACGGGGTAGCCAAGCTCTATGCCTACTGGATCACGGTGAATTACCGCGAGGCCTATGGCATGTATGCCTGCAACGGCATTCTTTTCAACCATGAAAGTCCCAGGCGTGGTGAAACCTTTGTGACCCGCAAGATCACCCGGGGACTAGCCCGCATCGATGCCGGCCTTGATCAATGCCTCTATATGGGCAACCTCGATTCCCTGAGGGATTGGGGTCACGCCCGCGACTATGTGGAGATGCAGTGGCGCATGCTGCAACAGGAGAGTCCCCAGGATTTCGTGATCGCCACCGGGCGCCAGGAGAGCGTGCGGCGCTTCATTGAACTAGCGGCCCAGGAACTGGGCTGGGGCGGCAGCGATCCGGCCGGAGCCGAGACCGAAGCTGGAGCGGCCATCCTCTGGAGCGGCGAGGGCCTGGAGGAAACGGGCCGCCGCGCCGACACGGGTGCGGTGGTGGTGCGCATTGATCCGCGCTACTTCCGGCCCGCCGAAGTGGAAACCCTGCTGGGCGATCCGACCCGGGCCCGGGAGGCCCTGGGCTGGACACCGACAACGACCTTGGAAGAGCTGGTGGCCGAAATGGTGAGCTGCGACAAAGAGGAAGCCGCCAAGGAAGCCCTGCTGCGCCGCAAGGGCTTCAACGTGGTGGGGTCAATGGAAAATCCCCCCACCAACCCGGCGGCGGTGGCCGCAGCGTCTGAACGCAATGGAGGCCAGGCCTGATGGAGCCGGCACCGCCCATGGACGCCAGCCAAGCCCCAAGCCAAGCCCTGATCCAACCCACTGATCGCATCTTTGTGGCGGGCCACCGGGGCATGGCGGGCAGCGCCATCGTCCGGGCCCTGCAGGCAGGCGGCTACCCCAACCTGCTCACTGCCGAACGGGCCAGCCTCGACCTGCTCGATCCGGCGGCGGTGAACGCCTGGTTTGGCGCCCACCGGCCCGATGTGGTGGTGCTGGCGGCGGCCAAGGTGGGCGGCATCCTGGCCAACAGCACCTACCCCGCCGACTTCCTGCTCGAAAATCTCAAAATCCAAAACCATGTGATTGAGGCGGCCTGGCGCCATGGCGCTAGGCGGCTGTTGTTTTTAGGCAGCAGCTGCATCTATCCGAAATTCGCCGACCAGCCGATCCGCGAAGAAGCCCTGCTCACCGGTCCCTTGGAGCCCACCAACGAGTGGTATGCCATCGCCAAGATCGCCGGCATCGAACTCTGCCGCGCCCTCCGCCAGCAGGTGGGCTTCGATGCCATCAGCTTGATGCCCACCAATCTCTATGGGCCCGGTGATAACTACCACCCCACCAATAGCCATGTGTTGCCCGCCCTGATTCGCCGTTTCCATGGAGCCCAAGCGGCCGGCGAGCCGACCGTCACCTGCTGGGGCACCGGTTCACCGCTGCGGGAATTCCTGCATGTCGATGACCTAGGCGAAGCCTGTGTGTTTGCCCTCGAGCGCTGGCAGCCGGCCGCTGGCGAGCTCCAACATCTCAATGTGGGCACGGGGCTCGATCTCTCGATCAAGGAGCTGGCCGAATCGGTGGCCGAGGCCACGGACTACCAAGGCGAGATTCGCTGGGACACCAGCAAGCCCGATGGCACCCCCAAAAAACAACTGGACGTGGGCCGCCTAGCAGCCCTGGGCTGGCGGGCTCGCATTCCCCTGGCCCAGGGGTTGACCAGCACCGTAGCCCTGTTCCGCCAGCAGTTGGCTAGCGGCGAGCTGCGGCTTTAGCCAAGCCGCAACCAGCCAAGGGCTGCGCTAGCGCGGCACAAGGGCACAATCAGGCTTGCAACTAAAGCCTGGCAGCTACAACCTTCCAGCTGACCCAGCCCAGCCAGTCCAGCCAGTCCAACCAGTCCAACCAGTCCATTCTTCCCCGTCGCCCCAATCCCGTGGCTTCCCCCAATCGCAACCTGATCACCGGCGGCGCCGGCTTTGTTGGTTCCCACCTGGTGGACCGGCTGATGGCGGCGGGAGAAGAGGTGATCTGCCTTGATAACTACTTCACCGGCCGCAAGGCCAATGTGGCCCAGTGGATCGGCCATCCCAACTTCGAGCTGATCCGCCATGACGTGACCGAGCCGATTCGCCTCGAGGTGGACCGCATCTGGCACCTGGCCTGCCCCGCCTCGCCGGTGCACTACCAGCACAATCCGATCAAGACCGCCAAAACCAGCTTCATCGGCACTTACAACATGCTGGGCCTGGCCCGCCGGGTCGGGGCGCGGCTGCTGCTCGCCAGCACCTCCGAGGTCTATGGCGATCCCGAGGTCCATCCCCAGCCGGAAAGCTATCGCGGCAATGTCAACACCCATGGCATCCGCGCCTGCTACGACGAGGGCAAACGGGTAGCCGAAACCCTCTGTTTTGACTACCAGCGCATGCATGGCGTTGAGATCCGCATCGTGCGCATCTTCAACACCTACGGGCCCCGCATGCTGCCTGATGACGGCCGGGTGGTTAGCAATTTCATCGTCCAAGCCCTGCGCGGCCAACCGCTCACCCTCTACGGAACCGGCTCCCAGACCCGCTCCTTCTGTTATGTCGACGACCTGGTGGAGGGGCTGATCCGCCTCATGAACGGATCCCATCCCGGCCCGATCAATATCGGTAACCCAGGCGAATTCACAATTCGCCAATTAGCAGAAAAGGTGCGCGAACGCATCAATCCTGCCCTGGAACTGATCTACCAGCCTTTGCCCGCCGATGATCCCCTGCAACGTCAGCCGGTGATCGACCTGGCCCAAGAACAGCTCGGCTGGCAGCCCACGGTCAGCCTGGACCAGGGCCTGGAACCGACGATCGCCCATTTCCGCGCCGCCCTCGCATGAGCAGCTCCACGCCAGACCTCGCCCATTCCCTTTCAGGCCAATCAGCTCCGATTCGCCACATCTGCTGCCTGGGGGCTGGCTATGTGGGCGGACCCACCATGGCGGTGATCGCCGACCACTGCCCCGGCATCCAAGTAACGGTGGTGGATCTCAACGAGGCCCGCATCGCCGCCTGGAATGATGAGAATTTGGGCCGCCTGCCGGTCTATGAGCCGGGCCTCGATGCGGTAGTCGGCCGTTGCCGCGGGCGCAACCTCCACTTCACCACCGCGGTGGAAGCGGCGATCGCCGGCGCCGACATGGTGTTCCTCTCGGTGAACACCCCCACCAAGACCCGCGGCATTGGAGCCGGCCAGGCCAGTGACCTGCGCTGGATCGAGGCCTCGGCCCGCCAAGTGGCTGCCTGCGCCCAAGGCCACACGATCGTGGTCGAAAAAAGCACCTTGCCGGTGCGCACGGCCGAAACCGTCAAGGCGATCCTTTCGGCGGCCCAGGGAGGCGGTGGCCAGAAAACCTTTGCGGTGCTCTCCAACCCGGAATTCCTGGCCGAAGGCACCGCCATCGCCGATCTGGAGAATCCCGATCGGGTGTTAATTGGCGGCGAAGAGCCGGAGGCGATCGATGCCCTGGCCGCGATCTACGGCCATTGGGTGCCGACGGAGCGGATCCTGCGCACCAATCTCTGGAGCAGTGAACTCTCCAAACTCACCGCCAACGCCTTTTTGGCCCAGCGCATCAGTTCGATCAATGCGATCGGCGCCCTGTGCGAAGCCACCGGCGCCGATGTGCGCGAAGTGGCTAAAGCGATCGGCAGCGATAGCCGCATTGGCTCGAAGTTTCTCTCCGCCGGCCCTGGATTTGGCGGCAGTTGTTTCCAGAAGGACATCCTCAACCTGGTCTATTTATGCGGCCACTACGGCCTGCAGGAGGTAGCCAATTACTGGCAGCAGGTGGTGGAGCTGAACAGCTGGCAGCAACACCGCATCGCCAAGTTGGTGGTGCGCTCCCTCTTTGGCACGGTCACGGGAAAACGGCTGGCGGTGCTGGGCTTTGCCTTTAAAGGCGATACCAACGACACGCGCGAATCACCCGCCATCCGCATCTGCCTTGACTTGATCGAGGAGGGGGCCGAGCTGGCGATCTATGACCCCAAGGTGTCGAGTGCCCAGATCGCTAGCGACTTGGGCCAGGCCGAGGCGGGCGAGGATCTGGCCCAGCCCCAGCCAGGCCAGGGCGAGGGCCGCTGGCATCTGGCCCCATCCGCCAGCGAGGCCGCCAGCGGCGCCGATGCGGTGCTGATCCTCACCGAATGGCGTGAGTTCCACCAGCTCGACTGGGCTGGCCTAGCCGCTTCGATGCGCCAGCCCGCCTGGCTGTTTGATGGCCGGGCGATCGCCGATACTGCGGCTGCACGGGCCGCCGGCCTGAATGTGTGGACAGTGGGGGAGGGCTAAGGCGATGCATGTTCTCGTGACAGGCGGTGCTGGCTACATCGGCAGCCACGCGGTGCGGGCCCTGCAGCGGGCCGGCCACCAGCCGGTGGTGCTGGACAACCTCGTCTATGGCCACCGGGACATCGCCGAGACCTTGGGCGTGCCCCTGGTGGAAGGCCAGGTGGGCGATCGGGACCTGCTCGACCGCCTGCTGTCGGGCCAGCATCCCAAACTAGCCGGCACGGCGGCGGCCGGGCAACCGATCGGGGCCGTGATGCACTTTGCCGCCTACGCCTATGTGGGCGAATCGGTGGCCGATCCCGCCAAGTACTACCGCAACAATCTGGCCGACACCTTGGTGTTGTTGGAGGCCCTGATTGACCCGCGCCAGCATCGCCCCCGCAGCAATCAGGCTGGGGGCGAGGCTGGCAACCTGGCCAGCGGTCCGATGCCGATCGTGTTTTCCAGCACCTGCGCCACCTACGGGGTACCCCAGCAGATTCCGATCACCGAGGACCATCCCCAGGCGCCGATCAATCCATACGGCCGCAGCAAATGGATGGTGGAGCAACTGCTGCGCGATTTTGGCGCCGCCTACGGGTTGCCCAGCGTGATCTTCCGCTACTTCAATGCCGCTGGCGCCGATCCCGATGGCGATCTCGGCGAAGACCACAACCCGGAAACCCACCTGATCCCGCTTGTGCTCGATGTGATGGCGGGCCGCAGCCCTTACCTGCAGATCTTCGGTGACGACTACCCCACCCCCGATGGCACCTGCATCCGCGATTACATCCATGTCAGCGACCTCGCCGAAGCCCATGTACTCGGCCTCGGTCGCCTCCTCAACCAGGCCCCCAACTCCGAACCGCTCGTCTACAACCTTGGCAATGGCACCGGCTACTCGGTGCAACAGGTGATCGAAGCCGCCAAGGCCGTTACGGGCCGGGGCCTACTGGCCCATGTGGCGCCAAGGCGGGCCGGCGATCCGCCCCAACTGGTCGCCGGCGCCGAAAAAGCCCGCCGCGAACTGGGCTGGCTGCCCCGCTATCCCCAACTCGATGTGATCCTGCAGCACGCCTGGGCCTGGCACCAGGCCCGGCATCGGGGCTAGTCGGCAGCTCGAGAAGCAGAGCTTTAGCCGCAATTCCTTGAGCGAACAACCCCAGGCCCAGCGCTAGGACCATTTGCCCAACTGCACTGGCTGTTGTTCTAGAGAAACGGGATCAGGCACCTACCAGGTCACGGTGGCCAGCACGTCTATAGCGGAACGACTGCTGGGAACATCTGCGAGTGAGCTAGAGCACAGGCCCATCCCCAGGCGAACCTGTATGGAAACAAGCCAGTCCGGCCTGATTCATCGGGTCAAGATCTCTGCTATTTGTTGCAAAAACAACAAAGTAAAGCCATGGCAAGCCATAACGTGAAGACCACGTTCTAGGGCTCGCCGGGCATGCCCATGGAAACGAATCCAAGTCAAGCTGGAGCCATAGACCCTGGGACTGCACAACTGGACGTAAAGCGACTGCGTGGCTGGTCCCTAGTGATTGCGGCGCTTGCCTTGGGAGGATTGGGAGATCTGCTGCTGTTTCAACCAGCACCTGGACTTGGGACAACCCTTTTCCTACTGCTATTGCCTGCCGCATTTGGTGGGCTCCTGCGGATCCATGGCCTTCGCCCCCATGGCCCGAGTTTGTGGCCATTGCTGGGGGCCTATGGATTCTTTGCCACCATGCTTTCGGTGCGCGCTAGTGCTTTTGTCACCACCCTCAATGGGCTGGCCTGCCTGCTTCTGCTCGGTCTTCTGGCTTGCCTGGCCGTTCCCGGCCAGCTTCTGGAGATCCGCTTGGCAACGATCTTCATCGCCCCTTGCCGGCTGCTAGCCGCCAGCCTGTACCGGGCGGCCCCGATCGTGGCATCGACAGCGGACTCAGCCTTAGATTATCTCAAGAACACCGACAAACGCAGCACCATCTGGCCCATTCTTCGGGGTCTGCTGTTTAGCATTCCAGTTCTGTTGATTCTGATCCCCTTACTCGCTTCAGCCGATTCTGTCTTTGCCGATCAACTGCTATTCCTGGGTCGCTGGTTCAACCCTGAGCAGATTGCCGAGACGATCTGGCGGCTGAACCGGGCTGGATTCGTGGCCTGGCTAACCCTTGGCGGACTCAGCTTTGCCTTAACAGTCAAGGCGTGTGAACGAACAAGCCGATCGGAGGATACACGCCCCCTTGGCTATATCGAAGCCATGACGGTTCTATCGAATGTGGCGCTGGTCTTTGGGGCCTTTCTTACGATCCAATTCACCTATCTGTTTGGCGGCGCTGCCAGGGTTCTCGCAGTTCCTGGCATGACCTTCGCCGAGTACGCCCGACGGGGCTTTGCAGAACTCGTCCTGGTCTCCCTGCTAACCCTGATCCTGGTCTTAGGCCTCTCGGCGGTGACCCGCCGGACTGGACAACAGGCCATCGGATTCTCAGGCCTAGCAACGGCGATTGTCACCGAAACCCTGGTGCTGTTGGGCTCTGCCTGGAGCCGAATGGCCGCCTATGAAGCGGCCTATGGGGCCACCCAGACCAGAATTCAAGTGGATGTTTTCATCCTCTGGCTAGGGGCTGCCTTGATCTGGATGGTACTGACACTTTGGTCACGCCGCTGGGCGCCACGCTTTGCGATCGGCGGCCTGATCTGTAGCCTGGGCTATATCGCCAGCTTGAACTTGATCAATCCCGATGCACTGGTCGCCAAACGCAACATTCAGCGCTGGAAAGAGACTGGCAAACTCGACATGAGCGCCCTTGACAACCTCTCCGATGATGCCAAAGAACTCGTGAACCCGTTGGCACACGAACTGCAAGATAGCCAATCACGCCAACGTATCAACACCTGGATTGCTTCTCACAGCAAGCCAAACCATACCTGGCAAAGCTGGCACTGGGCCAAACAGTAATGATCCCCACTATTGCCTATGGTCCGATAGAACACTGAAAAGCCAAACAGGATGGCAGCCAAGTCATCCCAGCGCCCCAGTTCGCCCGTAAGGCGGACCAAGGCATAGAAGACACCTAGAAACGCATCTAACTCAATTCCCCGACCTGCCCCGATAGCGACTGATCAACACCCCCATCACCAAGGCCAGATAGGTGGTGCCAATCAGGGACACCGCCACACTGAACATCTGGGCCTGGGGAGTGACGGGAACAATGTCACCAAAGCCCACGGTGGTGAGGCAGACGAAGGCGAAATAATTAAGCCGCATGAAATTGATTTTCCACACGGAACTGAACACGTTCTCCGCCCCGGGGGCCAGGCTGATGGCCGCACCGCCGGAGCCCCCCGCACTGGTGAAGCTGCCCGGGATCACCGTTTCCACGGCACTAAATAGCAAACCGGCCGTGAGGCCCACCAGCAGATAGCCCGCCAAAGCTCCCATCAACACCCGTTCACTCACCTCCGGTTCCTGGGCGAGGCCCCGAATCAGGCGCAGGCTGCTCCAACCCACAAAGGCAGCCCACAGCACCAACATCGGCACCCCCGTGCCCCGCATGTAGATGGGGGTCAAAGTCCACACCAAAGAGGAAAGAAAGGCGGCAAACCCCAGAAACCGAAACAGGCGGTGCGGCACCCGGCCAAAGGGCACGCGGCCAAACGGTTCGCCCAGGCCGCGGATGATCACCAACGGCATCAGGTTGTAGCCAACCATGCCCAGCCAATTCAGGCCCTTGGGCAGGGCAAAGGTCACCATCACCGCCAGACAGATGGCCAGCAATTGCGTGTAGCAGCGATGGCGCCGCGTCACTCCCCTTGGATCTGCCGGCAACAGGGCCCCTGTCTCACTGGGGCTGATTGTGACCGAGCCAGCCCCAGGGAGACACGACCTCGCCCCGGGATGCACTGCTAGCGCCCCATCAAGGCACTTGCCGAAAAGCCCGTGGAGACCCTCATAGACAACCTCCAGGCCAGCCGACCTCGGGGGGAACAGCTGGCCGGCCCCAACTCAGCCGAACAGGTGCAACTGGGAGCCTGAGCGATGGGCGGCTGGCTGACGCAAGGGCGGCTGGATCTCCCAGCCGGCCGGATCCCAACCCCCTAGCAAAGGTTCGAGCGCCCGCAGGCCCGGACCATCGGCGGGGGCCAGCCAGGCCTGCTCCAGGCCATCGGGCAGGAGCACCGGCATGCGCTCGTGCAGGGGACGCAGCAGGCCGTTGGCAGCGGTGGTGATCACACAGCAACTCTCCACCTCGCTGCCATCGGGGCCGATCCAGCGGTCCCACAGGCCCGCCAGCCAGAAGGGGGCGCCATCACTGCGGCGGATCAGCCGCCCCTTTTCGAAAAAGCCATCGGCGGGCAGCAGACAGCGGCGGTGGCGCCAGGGGCCGCGGAAACTAGCCTTCTCCGGCACGGTTTCGCCGCGGGCATTAAAAGGTCGGTGGGCAGAAAGGGCATCCTTGCTCCATTCCGGCAGCAGGCCCCAGAGCATCAGGGCCGCTTCTGGCCGGCCATGCTCCTGGCGCAGGGCCAACACGGGCTCACCAGGGGCGATCGAGCCCCGCGGGGCGTAGTGCTGCTCCAGGCCTGGCGGCAAGGACACCCCCATGCGGTGACCCAGCGGACCGATCTCAATGGTGAGGCTGAAGCGTCCACACATGGTTGGAGCAGTCTCAAGCGAGGGCAAACATGGATCCTGGGTTCTCGATCGCCAGCATCGGCCTGGGCGTTCGGTTCTC
This sequence comes from uncultured Synechococcus sp., assembly GCA_903855705.1. Taxonomy (GTDB): domain Bacteria; phylum Cyanobacteriota; class Cyanobacteriia; order PCC-6307; family Cyanobiaceae; genus BAIKAL-G1. The sequence continues at coordinate 3,049 of CAINZT010000126.1, read as the reverse complement.
ACCCTTAAAGGCGGGCCCCTCGGGGGGATGGGCCACCTAGTTTGGGCCCACCGACCCGCCACCCGCCCGTTCGCCCCATGGCCATCCGTCAGGACGACAATCCCCCGAACAGGCGCTTCGGGATCATCAACCTGGTTTTGATCGGGTTTGGGGTGCTGCTGCTAGTGAGCAGCTTCCTGCCCAACCAGTCGATCCAACAGGTGCCGCGGGTTCCCTACTCCCTGTTCATTAGCCAGGTGGATGACGGCGCCGTTAAGCGGGCCTTCATCACCCAGGACCAGATCCGCTACGAACTCAATAACGCCGAAGAAGGCGCCCCTGCGGTGCTGGCCACCACGCCGATCTTCGACATGGAGCTGCCCCAGCGGCTCGAACAACACGGCGTCGAATTTGCCGCAGCCCCGCCGAAGCGGCCCAGCTTCATCACCACGGCCCTGAGCTGGGTGGTGCCGCCACTGATCTTCATTTTGGTGCTGCAGTTCTTCGCCCGCCGCTCCATGGGCGGCGCCCAAGGGGCCCTCAGCTTCACCAAATCCAAGGCACGGGTGTACGTGCCTGATGAGGAATCCCGCGTCACCTTTGCCGATGTGGCCGGTGTGGATGAGGCCAAGGACGAACTGACCGAGATCGTTGACTTCCTCAAAACCCCTGAGCGCTATACCGCCATCGGCGCCCGCATTCCCAAGGGCGTGCTGTTAGTGGGCCCCCCAGGCACCGGTAAGACCCTGCTCTCCAAGGCCGTGGCCGGCGAAGCGGGCGTGCCCTTCTTCATCATTTCCGGCTCGGAATTTGTGGAGCTGTTTGTGGGAGCTGGCGCGGCCAGGGTGCGCGATCTCTTTGAGCAGGCCAAACAAAAAGCCCCCTGCATCATTTTCATCGACGAACTCGATGCCATCGGTAAGAGCCGCTCCGGCTCCATGGGCGTCGTTGGCGGTAACGATGAACGGGAGCAGACCCTCAACCAGCTGCTCACCGAGATGGATGGCTTTGCCTCTAAGGACAAGCCGGTAATCGTGCTAGCCGCCACCAACCAGCCCGAAACCCTCGATGCCGCCCTACTGCGCCCGGGCCGCTTTGATCGCCAGGTACTCGTTGATCGGCCCGACCTCTCCGGCCGCCGCACGATCCTCGAGATCTACGCCAAGAAAGTGAAGCGCTCCGAAGGTGTCGATCTCGATCGCATCGCCCAGGCCACCAGCGGCTTTGCCGGCGCCGATCTTGCCAACCTGGTCAATGAGGCGGCGCTGCTGGCCGCCCGGGCCAAACGCACCTCGGTGGAGCAAGGCGATCTCAACGAAGCGATTGAACGGGTGGTAGCGGGCCTGGAGAAAAAGAGCCGCGTGCTTCAGCCCGATGAGAAGAAAGTAGTGGCCTACCACGAGGTCGGCCATGCCATCGTCGGGCACCTCATGCCTGGCGGCAGCAAGGTGGCCAAGATCTCGATCGTGCCCCGGGGCATGAGCGCCCTGGGTTACACCCTGCAACTGCCCACCGAGGAGCGCTTCCTCAACTCCAAGCAAGACCTCGAAGGCCAGATCGCCACCCTGCTGGGCGGCCGCTCGGCCGAGGAGCTGGTGTTTGGCTCGATCACCACGGGCGCCGCCAACGACCTTCAACGGGCCACCGACATCGCCGAGCAGATGGTGGGCACCTACGGCATGAGCGAAACCCTCGGCCCCCTGGCCTATGACAAGCAGGGCGGCAGCCGTTTCCTGGGCGGCCCCAGCAACCCGCGCCGGGTGGTGAGCGATGCCACGGCCCAGGCGATCGACAAGGAGGTGCGCAACCTGGTGGACCGGGCCCACGACCGGGCCCTGGCAATCCTGCGGGGCAACCGGGAGCTGCTCGAAAGCATCGCTGAAAAAATCCTCGAAAAAGAGGTGATCGAAGGAGACGACCTCAAGGGCCTACTGGCCTCCAGCGTCATGCCCCAGGAGGCAGCCGCCTGACCAGTTGACCCGGCCCCCCTTGACGGCGGGGCCCCCAATCCCGGATAAGGGTTCTTTGAGATGGGCCAATGGGCTCCCAGCTCAGCTCCTATCCCGATCTGGCCAGCCTGGCCGGCCGTGATCTGCTCTCGTCGGCCGACCTCAGCGCGGCCGAGACCAGCGCCCTGATCCTGCTAGCAACCGACCTCAAGGCGGGCCGCTGCCAGGTTGACCTGGGCGGCAAGGTGTTGGGGCTGATCTTCAGTAAGGCCTCCACCCGCACGCGGGTCAGCTTCACCGTGGCCATGGCCCGGCTAGGGGGCCAAACCATTGATCTCAACCCCCAGGTCACCCAGGTGGGCCGGGGTGAACCGGTAGCCGATACCGCCCGGGTGCTGAGCCGTTATGTGGACGCCCTGGCGATTCGCACCTTCGCCCAGGCCGAGCTCGAGGACTACGCCCATTGGGCCTCGATCCCGATCGTGAATGCCCTCACGGACCTGGAGCACCCCTGCCAGGCCCTGGCCGACTACCAGACCCTGCAGGAGGCCTTCGGCCAGTTGGCGGGCCTGACCCTGGCCTACGTGGGCGATGGCAACAACGTGGCCCATTCCCTGCTGCTGTGCGGCGCCCTACTCGGGGTAAACGTGCGCATCGGCTGCCCCAGGGGCTTCGAGCCGATTCGGGAGCTGGTGGAGCAGGCCCGGTCCCTCGCTCCAGCCGGCTGCAGCATCGAAGTGGTGCACGACCCGATCGCCGCGGTGCGCGGAGCCCATGCCCTCTATACCGATGTCTGGGCTTCGATGGGCCAGGAGCAGGAACAGCTGGAACGGGAACAGGCCTTTGCCGGCTGGTGCCTGGATGAGGCTCTCCTGGCCGAAGCCGACAGCCGCGCCATCGTGCTGCATTGCCTGCCAGCCCACCGGGGTGAAGAGATCAGTGCCGGGGCAATCGAAGGCTCGTCCAGCCGGGTGTTTGACCAGGCTGAAAACCGCCTGCATGCCCAACAGGCCCTGCTGGCCGCCCTGCTCGGCGCCTAGGCCCTAGGCCGCCCTGATTCCGACCAGGACGCAATGACCTGGTCCAGGGACTGGACAAATGGCCGGCGCCATGACATCAAT
>CAINZT010000125.1 GCA_903855705.1 uncultured Synechococcus sp. | reverse complement strand
TTCTTTTGGTCTAGAGACCTGGCCCAGGCCTGGCCACTTGGCCAGGGACCAGGACACATGTCTTCATGCGGTTGGCGTTATGGATGGAGCGGAGTTGCTGGTGCCGGAGCCCCAGCAGCTGGGCCCGTTGCTGGTGGCCGACAAGCCCTCCGGCCTGCTCTGCCAGCCAGGACGGGGGCCGCACTTGGCCGATTCCCTGTTGACCCGGCTGCGCGCCCACTGGCCCGAGGCCCAGCTGGTGCACCGGCTCGATCGGGATACCTCCGGCCTGGTGCTATTGGCCCTCGAGCCGGAGTTGCACCGGGCCCTGAGCCAGCTATTCGCCGAACGGCTGGTGCGCAAGACCTACCGGGCCGATGTGCTGGGCGTGCCGGCCCAAGCGGCGGGGAGTATCCACCTGCCCCTGGCCCGCCAGAGCCGCCAACCACCCCTCTACGGGCCCGACCCGGCCGGCAAGCCTGCCCACACGGATTGGCAGCTGCTGGAGGCCTGTTCCGGCTGGAGCCGGCTGGAGCTGCGGCCCCACACCGGCCGCTCCCACCAGCTGCGGTCCCACCTGGCCGCCATTGGCCATCCGATCCTGGGGGACCCGCTCTATGGGGCCCAAGCCGGTCAGGATCTTGGCGAAGCAAGGCTGAAACCTCTTGAGGCAAGCCTGAATCCTGGTGAAGCCGAAGATGGTGATGCCAGTGGGGGCCCCCAGGCCACGCGCCTACGGCTTCACGCCACGGCCCTGGCCTTTCGCCAGCCGCTCAGCGGCGATCCTTTGCAGTTCCATTCCGCCTGTCCGTTTTGAGCCATCCCCCCGCCGTGGCCCTGCTCGGCTACCTGGCCGCCAGCCTCACCACCGTGAGCTTCTTTCCCCAGGCGATCAAAACGGTGCGCAGCGGCGATACCCAGGGCATTTCCTTGCGCATGTATGCCCTGTTCACCCTGGGGATTAGTTGCTGGGGGGTGTATGGCCTGCTCACCCGTGATGGCCCCTTGATCGTGGCCAACGCCATCACCCTGGTGCCGGCGGGGCTGATCCTGGAGCGCAAGCTGGGGGCCGTGCTGGCGGGCCGGCGGCGGCGTTCCTGAGGTTCCAGTACTGCTCTATGGGTGCCGCAGAAAAGACCCTTTTCGGCAGCAGATTAACGCAGATGGATTCAAGAAATAGCTCCTATCAATAGCTTGAAGTTGGAGAGCCCGATGGCATGGTGCCCAGGCCAATGGTTCCATGATCCAGCTGGCTTGGCGAAGGAGAATTGACAGGCTGCGGCCCAACACAAGCACAAGGAACATTGAACGCATCAAAGATCATCCACAATCGGGCTTTTCCATTGCCATTGCAGTGATCACGGCGATCGTGATCTTGATTGGACTGCTGGCGATTGTGTCCCGCTCCAGCAATAGCTTTCTAGCCACCCTATGGCAAAGCGATTTTCGCAACGCCCGCGAAGGCGCTGAATATGGCTTAGCCGAATTGATCGGCAAACTCAACCAAGATCGCAACAGTTACCTGTTAGTAACGGAATGGTCCTGCTGGCAAGTGATGGGGGACAAAGATATCTACAACCCGGAGAGCACGATGTCGATCGAAAATAAGCTTAAGGCCACGATGTCGATCTACAACGCGGAGCCCCAGGCCAATCGCATCCAGGGCGTAAGCAGCAACAGCACCAGTGACAAGCAATGGAAAATTTTGCCGTGGGAACTAGATCCAGGGGAGCCCCCTCTAGCAATCAATTCCGCTGGCGCCGTCACTGGCACGGGCGTGCGCTACCAGCTCAAGGAGTATCGGCCTCCCCGAAGCCTCAGTTCTGGCTATACGCCGCCATCAACCTGCCCCACTGAAGGCTCCCTAACCCGGTTTTCCAACCTGTTTGGCGGCAGTGCCTTTCTCAGCGTGGTGGCTGAGGCCTATCGCAACAGCCAATTGCTGAGCACCTACACGATCGAGGAAGAGGTACATGTGCGGGGCGGCCCCGCCTCGGCCAATGAGGGCTCGATTGTGCTGCTGGGGAATCCTGACGATAGCTCCCTCGCCAAGGGCAATCTCTATAACGATGCCAATGAGAATGGCCTCCTCGATGCGAGTGATCCGTTTCTCAATATCTTCTGCGTGCTCTGCACACCTGAACAATCGGCGAGACTTGGCGTGGGATATGACGGCAAAATTTTCTCGGGCAAATATAAAACCCCACCCTTCCCTTTCTGCGACAAGGATGGCAATGGCTTCCACAATGGCGCTGATCTCACCTATCCCTGCGAACTTCCGGGCTATGCCGTGAGCCTCGATAGCAATAATGCCGGCGGCTCGGGGTCGAACCTGCTGCCGAAGCTGGGTTTAGCTGTGAGCGGTGGCTCCGGATCGGGACTGACCGTGAACCTGGCGTATTGCCAAGCCAGTGATGTGTCGTCGGCCAAGCCCTGTACGGCAACGGGCCTGGTCAAGTCAGTCACCGTTGCCAACAGCGGCACGGGCTATGGGATTGGGGAGGTTGTTTCGGTGCCTGGTAGCGCGGCGCAAACAACATCGTCCGTGCTGCTCAATCTTACATCACGCAGCGCCAGTCTCAGCGGGAACTACCCCGAATATCCCTATACCGATTCCAACCACACAGCCCTGCGGCCGGAATGCAGCCAGGTGAGCGATTCTCTCGGCCAAAGCTATATTGGCTGCCTGGCCAGCTCCATCACGGGCGATGTGAATGTGCGTACCGACATCACCAAAGCCGCCGACAACACGCCGATTCCAGTCAAGCTCTTTGTGAGCGGCCTGATCGACATACGCGGCAATACTTCCCTGGTGAATATGGCCTATCCACAGTCGCCCTCGGCCCTGCAGGTGTATGGCTTACCGCCTACTTCAAATGGCGTGCAAAATTGCGACGGCCAAACTGTTGACCTCAAAGGGGTCAGCTCGATGAAGGGGTTCTTTCTCTGGATGCCACGTGGCAGGCTTATTTACAACGGCAACACCACTTATGCGGGCACAGCCTGGCTGTGTGAGTTCTATCCGAACAAAAGTAACGCCAGTCGATTTCTCGGCTCCAACCAGGCCCAGATCGGTGGCACAGTTCCCATCGGCGTCTACCAATATCGGGCCGTGGGCGTTGCCAGGGTGAACCGGCCATGACGCCGCTCCATCCCCCAGCGGCCAGTCAAGCCTGCAACCGAAATGGCTTCAGCCTGATGGAAATGATCGTGGCGGCGGCGATCTTTTTTGTTGCCATGGCTGGGGCCAGCACGGCGATCATTGG
>CAINZT010000124.1 GCA_903855705.1 uncultured Synechococcus sp. | reverse complement strand
TGATCACCCACGTGAAGTAGGCAAGCATTCAGGAGATTGGCCTGTTGGCAGCAGCCGACTTGCTAAGGAGCTCAACAGAGACCTTTCTGGAAGCCAGGATTGGAGATTGGGGCAGATCACGTCTGCTTGCTTACTTAGATTGCTCTTCCAGCCGTCTAATAAGTCCTGCAGTTCTGCCCTAAGCTACCGCAACTGCTTGATTTTGATATTGACATATTGAAGTCTTAATGCTGAAAAATTGAGAGCATCAATGCAATCGACACGACCTTAAAAAACCTTGTCTGAACTCCTGCTAACTCGAGCAAGTCGATCTGACAGTCCAGTGGCAGTGACGAGCAAACGAGGTCATTGCCGGATCATCGATGGGCATGGTGTCAAGAGCAACAGGCTTCTCCAGTCATGGTTACATGCACTTGAAAATAATGACCCAATTGACGCCGTGGCCCATGACCAACCGTTCAGATTCTTGGCCATCGTCAACCGGCCTGCGACCTGAGCTGGTTGGCTAATGATGGCAGGCCACTGCAGCAGTGATGGGAAGGTCGGCGCTTACTTCTCTCCGACCTGGTCCCTGATCAAAGGCTGAAAAGGGCGTCGTAGTTGCTGTACTCCGGCTTGCGCAGACCTTCCAGCGCCAGCATCCGCCGTAACTCCATGATTTCGGCCCGTTGGGCCACGATCACCGCCTGGGCAAAGCGGCGAATGGTGGGATTCGTGCTCTTGGCCAGGGCGTCGTGGGCCATGATCAGCGCCCCGCCGTGGTGGTGGAGCATCCCCTCGAGGAACCAGACCACCCGATTTGTCCTGGTGGGACTGTCGCCCATCATTCGCATGCCGTCGATCTGGTCCTGACTCATGCGTGTAAGGCCTGACAGACTGTTGGGATCACCCCCTGGCGCCAGCGCCACCGGATAAACAGGCGCTTCGGGGTACCAGGCCTTGCGCCATAGACCCATGGAGCGGATTTCGTTGGCCTGGTCGCGCCAAATCCTGCTGCCAAGGGATCCCACACCGGGTTGGCCGATATCAAACACGAATTCGCTCATCCGCAGCGCGCCGGTGTGGTGCTGCACCATGCCGTCAATAAAGCGCAAGTCATAGGTGGCGCCAGCGGGGCCCACGTCATGGCCATGACCGCCATGGAGCGAAGCCCCAACCGCCGGAGTGGACGTCCCCCCCGGCATGGCCATGCCGGGCATGCCGTGATGGCCCCCGTGGTCCATACCCGCAGGCATCTGGGCCATGGCTTGGCTACCGAACGTCAAGGCAGAAATGAACCCGATCAAGACAACCTTTGGGTCGGGCATACGCATGGCGGCAGGGGGAGCGTCCCACAAGGTAGGGCCTCCCCCCTTGCAGGAGAGTCAAGGGCTCTAGCCCAACCGCCGCCGCAAAGATGGGGCAAGTTCCCCTTGGGCTTGACTCTCAACTGAGATGGCGTGTTTATCGTTGAAATGTCTCTGATGATCGGGACATGGCCCCTACTCCCTGCAGCCCTTGCCCTGGCCCCAATCAAGAGCCAATGGGTCGACAGGGAGAACTAGCGATGGGCCTGGGCTACTCCAGCTTGCAAGACCTACGAAAAGGGGTTCGCTCGGTGCCATGGCCTTGCTGCCAAAGGAGGGCTCCAGCCTTTATTGATCAGAAACCCAATTGAGGTCCAGCCATGAACACTCCCCTGCGGCGCCGGCAGATGCTTGGGATGGGCCTTGCTGGCCTAGGCACGGCTTTACTCTCACCGGGACTCTTCAGCGAGGATCGGCGCAGTGCCAGCCAGACCAAGCCCGTTAAAGCCGCTCTGATCAGGTCTACCAATGGCAAGGCCACTGTCGACTTGGTGGCCCAGTCCACAGCCGGAACGATTCCCGGTGGCCCGGCGCAGCTGTTCACCTACAACGGCCGTTCGCCTGGGCCGTTGATCGAGGTCCATGCGGGCGATCAGGTGCAATTGCGGCTCAGCAATCGCCTCAACCAGCCGACCAACCTGCATTTTCACGGTCTGCACATCCCGCCCACCGGATCGGCTGACAACGTCTTTGTAAGGGTGCCACCGGGTGAGTCAAATACCTATTCCTTCCAAATCTCGGCCAACCATCCCGCCGGTCTTTTTTATGTGCATCCCCACCAACACGGCCTTGCGGCTGACCAGGTCTTTGGGGGCCTCGGAAGCGCCCTGGTGGTGCGGGGCGAGCTAGACACCATTCCAGAAGTGGCGGCAGCCACGGAAAAGGTGTTGGTGCTCAAGGACTACGCCGCTGCCGGTAGCAAGGAGGATGGCTCGGGCATGGAGCGCATGCAGGGGCGGGAAGGCACGCTGCTGACGGTGAATGGCGAAGTCAACCCAGCCCTGACGATTCCCAGCGGTGGCCTATTGCGGCTGCGATTGCTAAATGCCTCCAATGCCCGCATCTACCGGCTGGCCCTAGAAGGCCACCAACTGGTGTTGATCGCCACCGATGGCGGCGCCATCGGGACACCCGAACCGCTGTCGGAACTCCTGCTTGCACCCGGTGAACGGGCCGACCTGCTGGTGCAAGGCAACCAAACACCAGGCCGCTACCGGTTGCTGAACCTGCCTTACTGAAGCAGTGGCCTCAGGGCGATGGCTGCCTTTGCAGCGGGTCCCCAAACCCTGACCACCCTGCACTACTCGGGAACCATTGCGCCGCTGCCCCTGCCCAAGAGCCTGATCCCCGTTGCCGCGCTGCCCAAGCCGGAACGCACCCGTCAGTTCGTGCTTGCCCATGCCATGGGCATGGGCGGAATGAAACACGACATGGGGGGGATGGCCATGGGAGGGATGGGCATGGGAGGGATGGGCATGGGATTCCAGATCAATGGCCAGACCTTCGAGCCTGAGCGGATCAACACGCGCGTGCGGCTGGGCAGCACGGAAGACTGGCTGATTGTGAACAACGACGTGATGGGTCACCCCTTCCATCTACATATCAATCCGTTCCAGGTGATTAGCCGCTCTGGCCGCCCGGAATCCCAGCGCCGCTGGAAGGACACGGTGCTGGTCAAGGCCGGTGAAGAGGTGAGGATTCGAGTCACGTTCAAGGATTTCCCAGGACTAACCGTGTATCACTGTCACAACCTCGACCATGAGGATTTAGGTCTGATGGGCTTGCTGCAAATTGATCCTGCCAATTGATCCTGCCAATTGATCAGAGTCCTGGTTGAGTGCCGTCACGGCTTGCCGCTAACAATGCCGCCTCAATTGGCCCATAACAGGCGGATCCGATTCTACGACAAGAACTACAACGCTCCAATCGCCACCGCGTTTATGCACGTTTTTACGTGACGGTCAACGCCAGCCTTCCAGTCGATCGGCAGCCTAATTCCATGGGCTCAGGATTTCACTCTGACCGTATCATGGCCGATATGCTTAGATCGATTGATTTCTATTCTGCCAATGCAGAACCGCCAAAGTAGATCTTTAGCTGTCAGGCTGCAAGCCCCAACTCTCCAGCAATGGCCCATCGCCCCAAGCCCCGCAAGGCCCCTGTTCGACCGATTGAGCCAATCGACCCCGAAGGCTGGGACAAGGATCCAGGCCGCCCACTGGGTCTGCGGCTGTTAGCGCTCCTGGGCGCCCTCTCCTTCCTGGCCCTGGGCGTGGGCAGCCTTCTGCCAATCCTGCAGCGCCAAGCCCCCATCCCCCAAGACAACGGCACCAAAAATCAGCCGCTCACTTGAGCACCACGCCTGTTGCCAACGAGTCCCTTTTAACTCTCTCTTCCAGCCCCACACCCCCAGCCCGCCCAAAGCAGGAGCGATCCCTACCCGATCCCCCTCCCAGAACCAGCTGGGCCCCGTAAATAGCACCACTGCTCGCTCGGTGAAAGATCCGGCCAGGCCGAATTGTGGTCCTTACAGCAGGGTGCGGGGTGAGGCAAGCAAGCGCTTTACAACGCCGTTTCTGCCATGACGATCAGCAAGGCCCCCCAGCTACAGAATCGGCGCTCTGGTGATGGATGACTATGCCGTTACGCTTGAGCTTCTGAAAAACAGTTGGCATCAGGGCCTTTGGCCATGGGGAACTAAATGTCCCCTGGGCCGTCAAGAAAACCGCTCAAACAAGCCGCTTCATGTCCATGGTCCGAGCCCATGAGCTGCCTGGCAACTTTCAGGGTCGCCTCTCTATCACCAGCTCGATAATCCAAGCCTTGGGAGCTACTTTATAAACCTTTTCTATCATGGTATTCGCGAATGGGAATTGCTTTTGGGTGGACTCATATTCACCCCAGCCAAACCGGCAACGGCCCTATCCAGGCCGCGTGACGAGCCGCATTATCTCTCTCAAGATCGACAACCTGACAGCCAGCAAGCCAGAGACCAGATGGATCAGAAGCGTGAGCCAGGGGTCTGGAGAAACGCCAGCTCGTCTGCGCTCGAGACCCTCCCCAGGGCGGCGTTGCGGTGGGGGAAGCGGCCAAACCTGGCGATCACATCCCGATGCCTGCGGGCGAAATCAGCGGTGCGGGGATCGGTGAAACGCTCGAACAGTGGCAGCGCCTCCTCTTGAACCAGCAGCGCTTCCGTGTGCATGAGCGGCATCAACCAGAACTGACGGCGCCGCTGCTCTGGTTCAGCCGGCAGCCAGCCCAGCTCCACTGCCCTCAAACTCAGCGCCAGAGCCAGGGGATCACCGGCGAAGGCCATGGCGGTGTCGCGCCAGATCTGCCTTGGGAACTGGTCCAGCAGCAACACCAGCGCCAGAGCATTGGCGGGGGCCTCGCCCCAGGGTCTGAGCGCACCGCTGATCGCGGCCTGGGCCATCGCCGAGAAGCGTTCGGCCACTAGGGCATCAAAGGCCGGATCCTTGGCAAACCACTGGCGCGGCGACGTTTCACCAAACCAGAACTCCAACACTTCGCTAGCTTGTCCCCCCTGATCTGGCATCAGAGCAACGCCTCCACGCTGGCCACCTTGTCCTCCAGGCTCTGGTCTTTGTCGATGGGGGTACTTAAGTTCAAGGTGGTGTCAATGCGGGGGCAGCCCCGATGCCCTGGCCGCCACGGTTTGGAGCGGCGGCCAGGTCTGCAGAGGGAGATGGGCTAGGGCCGCTTGGCTGCCGCCGCCGAATCAGGGGTACCCCAAAGGTAGGGATGATGAGCGAAACGTCAGGGCCAGGCCCCGGCAAACCGATACCCGAGAGACCCGTGACGATCGGCCCCATGCCAGCCACTCCGACTGCGTTCGATTCGCCGACAACAACAAGCTTCCCTGAATTTGCCCAACGGGCCGACTATTCGCTGCTGGAGTCGCTCCATGCCGATCCCCAAGCCACCGTCGATGGCGACGATCACCGGCCCCGCCAGGTGTTCTCCGGCCATTACGTGCCGGTCACACCCACGGCGATTCCAGCGCCGGAGTACGTCGCCCACAGCCAAATCCTCTTCCAGGAGCTGGGCCTCAGCGATGGGCTGGCCCAGGACGACCGGTTCCGCCGCCTCTTTTCCGGCGACATCAGCGTGGCCCGAGGACCGATGCGCCCGGTGGGCTGGGCAACCGGCTATGCCCTCTCGATCTACGGCACGGAATACATCCAGCAGTGTCCGTTTGGAACCGGCAATGGCTATGGCGATGGCCGGGCCATTTCCGTGTTCGAGGGCCTTTTCAACGGCAATCGCTGGGAGATGCAACTCAAGGGCGGTGGCCCCACGCCTTACTGCCGCGGGGCCGATGGTCGCGCCGTGCTGCGCTCCAGCGTGCGCGAGTTTCTGGCCCAGGAGTTCATGCACGCCCTTGGGGTTCCCACCTCCAGGTCCCTCACGCTGTACATGTCCCGCAGCGAAACCGTGCGCCGGCCCTGGTATTCGCCGCACTCCAGGTCGTTCGATCCCGACATCCTGGTAGACAACCCGGCGGCGATCACCACCCGGGTGGCTCCCTCCTTTCTAAGGGTCGGCCAGCTGGAGCTGTTTGCCCGTCGCGCCCGCAGCGTGGCCCATCCAGGGGCGTTGAACGAGCTGCAGGTGATCGTTCAACACCTGATCGAGCGCAACTACCGCCCGGAGATTGATGCGGGCCTTCCCTTCAGCGAGCAAGTGGTTGAGCTAGCCCGTTTGTTTCGCCAACGGCTTACCACCCTGGTCGCTAACTGGATCCGCGTGGGCTACTGCCAGGGCAATTTCAACAGTGACAACTGCGCCGCAGGAGGCTACACCCTCGATTATGGGCCCTTTGGATTCTGCGAACTGTTCGACCCCAGGTTCCAGCCCTGGACCGGCGGCGGCGAGCATTTCAGCTTCTTCAACCAACCGGTTGCGGCCGAAGCCAACTTTCAGATGTTCTGGGCAGCCCTCCGGCTGCTGCTTGCAGGGAATATGGAGGCACTAATGAGGCTGGATCAGATCCGGGACGGCTTCACAGAGGCCATGGGCCAGGAGATCGAGGCCATGTGGGCTAGGAAGCTCGGCCTGCTCAGTTACGACGCCGAGCTGGTGAACGAGCTGCTGGAGCTGCTGGTTCTCAGCAAGGTGGATTACACGATCTTCTTCCGCAAGCTATCTGGGCTTCCAGAGCAACTCTCGGCCTTGAAAGAAAGCTTCTACCAGCCCAGCTCTGGGCAGCTCGATGGGCGATGGAGCCACTGGCTGCAACGCTGGCGCGATCGCATCTCCGCAAGCGGAGATGTCGAGGCAACCTCCGAAGCGATGAAACGGGTGAACCCCAAATACACCTGGCGCGAATGGCTGGTCGCGCCCGCCTATCAACAGGCTGGGCAAGGGGATAGCAGCCTGATCAAGGAACTCCAGCAGGTGTTCAGCCATCCCTACGACGAGCAAACAGCGGAGCTAGAGACGCGCTACGACCGCCTAAAGCCCCAAGACTTCTTCAACGCCGGTGGCGTCTCCCACTACAGCTGTTCGTCTTGAATCCATGCAGTGAGCAGCGTGTGGCAGCCGGCTCTGGAGGGGAGCCGATGAACGCCCACGCCAATTGGCGCCACGCCCAGATCGACGATCACCTTCACACCCAGCTGCTCAACTGCCTGGAGCAATCGCTTGAGGAGGTCGCCGGAGGCGCTGCTCGATCGGGTGGGCCAGGGCCATGAGTCCCAGGGCAATGGCGATGCCGAGCGCAGAGGCCAGAACCCGTTGATCGGCCATCAGCAGCAGCGTGTCGTTGCTGCTGCTGAACAACACGATCGTGGCCGTCAGGGCCGTGAGCATCAAGGCACGGTGGCCTTTCTTGGCGGCGATCACGACCGTGATCACGCCCGCAGCGATGGCCGGCAACTGCAATGGCACGCTGTGGGGCAGGGTGAAGGCCAGTCCGATCACCAACAGCACCCCTGCCAGGGTTCCCAGGGAACGATGCAAGGCAACGCTCCAGGAGTCTCTGACGAATGGCTGCAGCACAAGGAATGGCGTAAGGACTAACCAAAGCCCGCTGGTGTGCCAATGGTGCTGCAGGGCGATCGGAGTGCTCACCAGGGTGGCGGTCGCCAGCATCAGGGCGTGGGCAACGCTGCGGCGCCAGCTATGGGCCACCGCAAACGGGATCGGCGCTGGGGCCCCATCGAAAGGGGAGACCAGCTTGGTCTGGAGCACGGTCGCCAAACTGCCGGACACCAGAAAGGCGATGGCCAACTTGACCACGTCGAAGGGGCCAGGAACGCCAGGCAAGGGGCTGCTGGTAATCAGGATGCAGAGGCTCACCACCAACAGCCAGTAGACCGGTTTCAACTGCCAGCGGGCGCTCAATCCCAGGCCGAGGGCCGTGACCGTGAGCACGATCGTGGCGAGGAGCGGATCGTTCTGGCTCAGCACCGCCGGACCGGACAACACCGCCAGCCCAGCAACACCCAGCAGGGCCTGGCGCCAGCCCAGCCTGGCGCAAACCACAAGCGTGGCCAGACTTGCCAGACAGAGCACGCCTCCGGCCCGGCCAAGGTGGAGAAATTGGGCGATCAGCTCAGCAAGGCCAAGGGAGATCACCACCGCGAGGGCCTGCGCCAGGAGCCAAACACGCGGTTTCACTGACGACACCTTGGCGACCAAGCCCGAGGCGGCTGAGGGCACAAGCGACGGTCGCGAACGGAACATGCAGAAAACGGGGGACGTCGTTGAACAGCGATAGACCATCTCAGATCCAACCGGGCCAAGGGAGGGATTGGCGCCTGGAGCTTGGCCCAGGCATTCCCTCACCCCGTCTACGGTTGAAACCGATTCAGCAGGGACACCCCAGATTCTGCTCTGGGACCCCTGGCACCAGCCCGTTTTTCAGGGCCTTGACCAGGGCCTCCTCAACGCCGCGTACTAGTAAATCCGCCACTGCAACTGCGCCAGTTGCTAGCAACGCTAGTGGTCATAAGGGTTTGGGCCGGTTGGTTCGCACTAGGCAGCCTGGGCTCCAAATCAGCAGGTGTTGAGCAGGTCCCCAAGCGCTGCACATTGCGGAAGGAGCCACCTGCGTTGTTGCAACAGGGTCTTCAGCCGCTTTGATGCAACCAACACCCGGCCCTGCATCCCCCTGGGCTGCGATCGAGTCCCCTCTCGCCCATGGTGGGGTCGACCTCTCTGCCCAGGCCATGACCAGCATCAATGAAGCCAGCCCGCTCGACGCTGACGTGAGCCCGGCAATCCGATCGGTGCTCGATGCCATGGAGGCCGCCGAGATCAGCCCTGAGGACGCCCTGCAACTCAGTCTGGTGCTTCTTAACTTCGTGGAGGAGCACCACCTGCTCAATCTCGAGGAGTACTTAGGCGATGAACAGCCCGATGCCATCAGCATCGCCGTCTGGGCCGCTGACAGTGCTCGCCTCAAGGCCGCAAGGGAGCTGGTTGAGGAGGTCCTCGGCGATGACGATGACGATGAGGACTATGGGGATGACGAGGACGACGAGGAGGAGGGCTCCAGCGATGAGCTCCTCGAAGGCGACGCCTGAATCGGATCTCGGCTGGGGAGGGGGCCAGCTGGTAGCCAGCCCCCCTCCCCAGCCTCAAGCGGCCTGGTTCTTCCCAGCAACGAGGTAACACCGCAGCCTTGGTCTGCCAAGCCGTGATCTCGCTTGGGTCGGTGCGCCGGCACCTCAGGGCTAGGGCCATTCACGGCGGCCCTATCTGAGTCGCTCGAGCCCGTCGCTTCCCAAGCCCGGATCGCTTAGGCATGGCGCAGGTTGCTTGCCGGTGGTGGTGCCCATTGGCTGCCGCGGCAAGCCGGTGCCGGTGGCTTTTAGCTGCCGGTGCTTTGTGTAGCTCCAACTAATGACGATCAATCCGTCAGCTGTTCATTTGGCGCAGTTCAACAGCCAATGCCGTAAATCATTCAGAAATCGGGTTAAAACAATCTACCCCAACCAATCACCATCTGACAGCCAAATGACCGTGAACCATCCATCCCGGATCACGCCCTCAAAGGCGATGGAGTTGGCAAATCTAATTTTAATTTCCTACAGCAGAAATTTAAAATTCGTTGAATCAATGTCAGAATACGGCAAAGAGCCACCGGGCCTTTTCGGAGACACCTTGATGTGCTGTGACAATCCAAACTTTGACGATGAAAGCCCCGAGCACCATGCATCGCAGCGCTACAAAGTAGAAGGCTGGATATGGTCGACTGAACAGATGGGTCTGCTCCATCCTTTCAAGCATCGAACCCTGCCCTTTGGCTTCATTGCATCAAATGAGCTATCAAGGGAACTCTTTATCATCCTAAGGGGGACGATCACCTCATACGAATGGAAAAACAATCTAATCACTGCTCCAACAGCATCCGTGCAGGGAGCCGCAAACCTTGGCAAAGTGCACAGCGGCTTTAATCATATTTTCAACGCGACTCACAAGGACGTTGCCGCAATTCATCTTGGCAGGCTTAACGTTGGCACAGGAGACTATTACGGGACAGAGAACACTCCTGAGCGATCAGGTAGCATCAAAGACAAAATAGCAGAAATTGTTCTCAATGCGGGCTGGCATCGCAACGGTTATCGCATCTATATCGCTGGACACAGCCTTGGGGGCGCCTTGGCAATGTTATCGGGGGCACATTTGCTGACGCACGACTATGAAGCCTATAAAGACATTTTGTCCATTTGCACTTTTGGGGCGCCTAGAGTTGGCAATCAAGATTTTTGCAATTGGTTCAAGAGTGTAGATGTCGTTCGCTATTTCAACACAGAAGACGTGGTCCCCACCGTTCCGCCTCCCACCTCAAGCCTATTTGGATCCGACATGAATGAGAGCAACAATGAAAAAGTTATCGGCATGCGCGAGGATGGCTACAGAAGATTCGACGAAACCTATGGAGCCACCAAAGGGCTGACATACAAGCCACTAGAAAACACGAACGACGGGGATTCCATCAAAAGAGCCTATGTGCACATTGGCACCCATCGCTCATTTACGTTAAACAAAGGAAGTGTCAGCTATAATCACAACATGAAAGAATCCTACCGTGAGGGCATTTCCATGCTCGCAAATTGATAGCCACCTACGCCTAGCAGGCGGGCTGACTCAGCTTAGCTCTGTTCTGTGCCGGTGATGTCATCAACCTCCAGGCTGAAACAACTGCGCAGATCAAGCAGAAAGGCCTTTAAACGATCCACCGCTAGCAAGGTAGCTTTGGAGCGGTTGGTAGTTTTGGAATGGTTGGTGGCATTGGAGCGGTTTGTGGCATTGCTAAGCAGCCCATCGATGGTCCCGAGCCGGCCCATCGCCTGCAGGCCCGCTTCCACAAAGGCGCGCAGCTGCTCGGAGCCAATACCATCCTCCAGGAATAGCACCGGCCGCAATTGGGAGCCCCCAGTCGATGGTTCAAGCACGCAATCAGCCGGTGGATTGGCTGATCGGGTCATTCGTCGATGGCGAATCAGATCAGGCTGTGTTTGGAGTTGCAGATAGTACCCGGAGCGGAACCGCACCAGAGCAGAGCAAGGGCCCCTCGCCTTGGTGGAGCGGGGAGGTTGCCTATCGAAACAAGACATTGCCACTGCAAATCGAAATGGGAGCGGACTAAATTGGGCTACCTATCCCATGGGCCCGCATGCAACAACTCAGTGAAATGGATACAACCAAGCCAGCACCTCGTTCAAGGATCAAGGCGCCAGTTACGCTGCGCTCCAGTTGTTCTGAGTAGGGCAGGCTAGGGATGCTTGTTTTAGTTTTTGCGGCTGAATCTACGGATAGTTCCTATAAAATAGATTCGTCCGCGCGCCATCGTTGGGGCTATTCGTTGCGATATCTTTTCGGTTCAGTGATGAACGGGGCCCGCCGTTCATGGGGTGAACCAGCGGACAAGGGCCGAGAGGTCCTCCTCGCCAAAGCCTGCTTCGATCAAGCAGTCCTCCATCGCGGCAACCTTTTCGCTGATCGGCAGCTGCAAATCCTGGGCCGCAGCAGCGCCCAGGGCAATCCCGAGATCCTTGCGGTGCAGGGCCAACTTGAACCCCAACGGGAAGCGGCCTTCCAACATTCCCAATGAACGGTTGTCCAACGCCCAGGACCCCGCACCGCCCGGCCGGAGGGCCGCCACCACGGCCTCCATCGGCAACCCCAGCCGTTGCCCTAACGCCATCGCTTCTGCCACCGCCGCGTAGCTGCCAGCCACCAGGATCTGGTTGACAGCCTTGACCTGCTGACCCGAACCAATCGGCCCAAAGTGGGTCACCGTTGTGCCAACAGCTTGCAACAGGGGCCTGGCCCGATCGACCGACTCCACGGCGCCGCCGACCAAGACCGACAGCGTTCCGGCCTTGGCACCCTCCGTGCCGCCAGTGACGGGGGCATCCAGGCACCCGATTCCCATGGCCTGAAGCCGGCGATGGAGCTCCTGGGCCTGGGCCGGTTCGATCGTGGAGAAATCGATCACCAGCGCGCCTGCCCGCAAGCGGCCCGCGGCGCCCCCATCTCCAAACAGCACGTCTTCTGCGGCGGCCCCATCCGTGACGCAAAGACAAAGAATCTCGGCGTTGGCGGCCACCTCGGCGGGACTGGCTGCCCGGGTAGCGCCGGCCGCTGCAAGCGCTTCTTCTGCCTGGCGGCTGCGGTTATGGACCGTCAGGGGGTAGCCGGCCGCCAGCAGGTTGGCGGCCATCGGTGCCCCGAGCTGGCCTAGGCCAATGAAGCCAACGAAGGGCAACGGGGTGCCAGAACGTGCCACAGACAACTCTTTGGGTTTTGCAGCAGGCTGCCACGCAGGCCCCAGGGGCAAAGGGGCCTGCCCTCGCCGCAAGCTAACGCTCCTCAGCGGGCCGAGCGGCGAAAATTGCAGCACTTTCTTTGCAGTCCGAACACCAGGGCCACCCCGGGGAAGTTTCAACTGCAATCACCAGTGCATCGAGGAGCACTGGTCTGTTTGATGCAGCTCGATCAGCGACTCGACCAGGGAACGGAGTTGCCTTCTAGACGCCTCAGAGGAGGCCATCCGGCTGGTGGCTGCCGTGGTGGCCCTTTCTGCGCAGTTGGAGCCTGATGAGGCTGCGTTGTTGCTGCCGCTATGCCAGTGCGGCTCGAAGCTGAGGCGGATCTTGGTTGGGGATCCGGGGGTGGAGTTGGCTGCCATCTTGGCTGCGCTGAAGCCGGTGTGTTGAGCTGGCTGCTGTGTTCATAAATTCACAAAAAACTACCTTCTGCGGCTGATTGGATTCCCTTGTGCCGCAGCACAATCTAAACCTGAATACTTGCGCTCCAATGAAGGAAGAATAATTCGTGCTTTCAATGATGGGGCATGTTCGTTTTCGTTGTCTTCCCCGCTCAACTCAAGCAGCCTTTTTCGGGCCAATGCTGGGCGCCATAGGCCTGGTTATCACAAGCTATCTGGGCCCAGCTAGGGCTGTCACACTTAATTTCAACGATGCAATCTTTGGGCAGACCACCTACTCATTTGATGGGGATGGTGATGGCATCTTCGATGCTGTTTTCTCAACATCAGATCCAGCAGGTTTCAATACGCTAGGACATGGTCCAAATCAGATTTACATCAATGAGCCTGGTCTAGAGGGCACGTCCCTACACAACCCAGACCTGAGAGTTGATTTTCCCCAAAAAGCCATTGGTTCAATTACTTTTGGATTCGCGCTTAACTCTTCTTCTACTCCCGGCGGCTCAGCGTCATTCAAGCTCTTTGACGCATCGAATAACCTATTGAGTGACGTCAAGGTTCCCGGCTCAAGATTTTCCCTGCCTAGTGGTGGAACTAGCGCTTTCCCTGAGGGCCAAGTAAGCACATCATTCTCTGGAGAAGCATCCTATGGCCTCTTTGATTTCGATACGGAATTTGGGAGGAACATCATTGACAACTTCCAAGGGACCTTTGGGAGCATTGAACGTGCGCCAGCGCCCCTTCCCCTACTTGGCGTTGCAGTCGCATTCGGATATAGCCGCAGCTTACGCAAGCGGATTAGAACATGCAAATCAAACGTTGTCATGAATCACAACAACTAGGCAGCTTCCAATGAGCATTTTTAACGCAACCACATTCAAAAACAACTCTCTGGCTTCTTGAAATGAGCAATCAGTACGGCTACTTTTCAGGCGATCCCGCAGCACGCTGGCTAACAGAAGTCGGACCAGACAGAAAAATGAAGCTGACAGAAGATTTTTCTTTCACAGATCCAGATGGGTTAGCATGGCTAGTGCCATCCGGTTACGTAGTAGACGGCGCATCTATCCCCAAGGCGCTATGGTCATTAATCGGATCACCCTATACAGGTAACTACAGGCGCGCAAGCATCGTTCATGACAAGGCTTGCGATGATGCAAAAAGTGATATAGCGGCACGCAAAAGTGCTGATCGAATGTTTTACCTTGCATGCAGAGCTGGTGGCTGCAGTCTTGAGGATGCGAGAAGCCTCTATCTAGGCGTGCGCATTGGGGCACTCAGCAATATTGTGCCAATATGGTTGCCGGGCTTTCAAGAGTCTTTCGCACCAAGACCGCGGACATCACTCCTTCCCGTTGAAAGAGGGATTGAAGCCGCCTTCCGAATTAGCTCTGAAATAATTGAAAAGCAGGGCCTCACGGATGATCCGTTTGAGCTTGAGCGGAGAGTCGATGCAGCCCTCAAAGCTACAGTCGGCCATTAGGACATACGTCTTGATGCCATGGCATAGACTTTTGCAGAATAAGGCCAAACAGAACAAAGCAAGGGCTGAACCTTCGCAAGAACGGCACCCAAACAAAACCATGGAGGCCATGAAAATTAAAGGGGCCTCCAATCTCCGTTAAGACTGAACAACGACTTCCATCCCACCAGCAGGCTTGGGGAAAGCGTGAGGGGTTTTATCGATATCTCATCTGCGACCGAGCTCCTACTGCAAGATTGACCAATGGATGGGGAGAGGAAAAGCTTTACCTGAATGCCAAGGAAATAGCCAGAGCCAAAGAATCCACCTTGCTCAAAAATTTGCCATTTTCACGACCTAACAATAAACAGTCACATCAGCAATGCTTGACCCTCCAAAGAGAACAACCTAATGTCTTGGCAAATGCATACTAACTGTGCTGCCTAGGCTGTTGATCAACTCAAAAATCTCAAAATCGTGGCAGCCATAGTGCACGTGCTATGGCGAAAAGCCCACTCGCCCTTAAACCTAACGAATCAATGGTCATAGACAACCGATGTATCGCGGCCCATTTCTATCAGAATCAAAACAAGCCTCGAGGATGCCTACCTTTTAAACCATCAATCAGCAGGTCACTACCGGTTCGTGGCGAACAGGCTTGAACGCATTAGTCTTTCGCTCCCGAATGACCCGAAACCCCTTCAGAAATAGCCGACCTCTTTGAACTTGGCAGCGAAAGCCCTAGGTAACCACCGACCACCATAAAAGTCAATTCAAAATATTTTGCACAGATAGGATTAGACTGCAATATCACAACAGTGGGCTCGGGCGTGGCTGCAGTTTGAGCCGAATCCGTTGCCTTAGCATCAGAATTTGCTTGAGTAGCCTCTGCCGAGGCTTGCGACTTAGGTTGGGACAGCGACGGGGCGACCTTAGGATTATCAGCTGGGACGACAGGACAGAAATTCTTATTTCCAATAGTAAGCACTATTGCTCCTATAGTAATGGCAAGCACAATGGTAGATCGATAACCGCCATCCCAGAGGAAATCAAGGAATTCTTTCCACCATGACTGAGCAACGGGCTCGGAAGAACCTCCAGCCTGACGATTTAGGTCGGGATTATCCATGATTTCAGAATCACAAGCAAGTGAACAGGCTGGCCTCCGCAAAACCCACAGCGGACAAACGGATTCATATTTTGATGCCGGAACCGGTTCAAGAAACTTCCCGCCTTAGATGCAAGCCCTAAATCCAACACTATGCATCACATTGTGAGCAACTACGGTGACTTTCAGGAAAGTTGTCACTCCTGGGCTGCCACTCAGGCGGCCTGAACCAAGGGTAACTCCAGGGCCAGTTCGTGCTCTTCCGGTGGCTTGTTTATCCACACTTCTGCCGGTTGGCTCCAGCAGCGGATGGCACC